>NZ_JBJNIO010000155.1:0-340506 GCF_056324145.1 Wenzhouxiangella sp. YN1 | reverse complement strand
AAGCCTCAAAAATGCCAAATCCTGGCGAATCAATGCCATCCAGACCCACCATCGAGCCGAACCTGCAAGCTGGGTGACCAAAATCCATCAAAGCCGGCTTGACTCAGCGTGAAAGAGGCAGTCTGATGAATAAGCTGGGGTTGTGGGAGTGGGCTTATCCGAACGCGCGCTGGCGGGTGGTGACGACGGCGTTCGGGCAGGCGGTTTTCCTCGTCGCCCTGCTTGCTGCCCTGGCAAGGCCGCCGCGCCGGGAAATGGCCGGCATCTATCGCGCCCTGCGATGGGTTGCCGCGGCGTACCTGCCGCTGCTGCTGTGGGCCTACGGCAGCGCCGTCGAGCTTCTGCCGACCACGGCAAGAATACCGGCAACCTATCATGGGGTGACCTTCAGCGTCGGCTCCATGCTGTTCATGCTCGCGTTGGCCGTCGGTTTTCTGGCGCTGCAGTATTCATTGCTGGCCTGCCGACACGTTGATCAGGCTCGGCGGGACCCACTGACTGGCCTGCTTAATCGACGCGGCATCAGAGAGGTTGTCGACGACTGGGCCGAGCAGGGCACGCAACAGCCAGTGCTGGGCGTCATTGTGGTCGATATCGATCACTTCAAGTCGATCAACGACCGCTGGGGGCATGAGGCCGGCGACGCTGTGCTCTCCGAGCTGGCCGGTGAGCTGGAGCGACTGGCGGATGCCGCAGCTGTTGTTGGCCGCGTCGGCGGGGAAGAGTTTCTGGTGCTGCTGCCTGCCGCCGATGAACAAGCCGTGCGTCTGGGAGCTGAGCGCCTGCGCCGCGAAAGCGAACACTTTTCGATTCACGTTCCCAATGATGTCATCAGCGTGACCATCAGCGTCGGTTACGCTGCCGGATGCCGTGGCGAAGCCTTTGAAGCAATCTTGCAGCGCGCCGATGCAGCACTCTACAGGGCCAAAAGCGAGGGCAGGAATCGTGTTGTCGCAGCTGATGGTTTTGACCGACGCGGCAGCGGAGGCCGCGGCGCGTTAGCGCGTAAGTGGCGCTGACCAGCGGACGCAGACCGCGTTGGCAGCGCCCTGCCACCAGCAGCATCTGAACAGCTTTTGACGCTCGACGGGCAAGTGTCCGCAGAAATGTACGCTGAGTTGCGGGAACCCTTTTGCCTGCAGCTGCATCAATGGGGTGTCAAATACGAGCCTGGAAGCATAGCGATGCCTCGGACAAAGATGGATTCTTCCAAACCCCGGCCCAGCCTGGACTGCCTGTCCGACGCTGAAGTCGTGGCGCGCATCCGTGCCGGTGAGCAGGCGTTGTTTGAGCTGATCATGCGGCGTTACAACCAACGACTTTTCCGCGTGGCGCGCAGCATTCTCAGAAACTCTCCGGAGGCCGAGGATGCCGTTCAGAACGGCTATATCCGTGCTTTTCAGTCTCTTGCCCAGTTCCGGGGGCCGCATGGCTTCGGTGCCTGGCTTTCGCGAATCGTTGCAAATGAGGCGCTGATGACGATCAGGAAGAATGGAAACAAGGTGGTCCGATTCGATGATGAGCGAACGCCGTCAGGCCACTCGGCCGATGAGCGGAGCGTCGAGACAAGAACGCCTGAACACAGCGTTCATGAACGCGAGCTTCGGCGTTTGCTTGAAAAGGCTGTTGACACACTGCCGGATAACTTTCGCGCCGCCTTTGTGCTGCGCGAGATCGAGCAGCTCTCGGTGGCGGAAACTGCCGAAGTTCTGGAAATTGTGCCGGCTACCGTCAAGACGCGGGTTTACCGGGCGCGACAGCTTATCAAGAAGAGTATTTCCCATGATCTCGAAGACGTTCTGGGATCGACTTTCAGCTTTGCCGGACACGACTGCGACCGAATGGTGCGGGTCGTGTTCGAAAAGCTGAACATTGCCTGACGCAAGTAATCAAGGGCCACTCACAGCAAGCCGATACACATACTTTCCAAGGAGAACATGATGAAAAACAATCTGATCATTGCCACTTTTGCAGCTGCGCTTCTGGGCTTTGCTGTTCAGGCTGGCGCAGACGAAAGCCCGGTTTCGGATACGGATCTGCGTGCCGATTATGACCAGGTAAGCGACCTGGTGCCGCTGCCGGATTTCATTCCCGGGATGGGCGCGCTTTATGTTCAGCCCGAGACGCTTCCGGCGGGGCCTTTTCTGGCCTATGACCGCGACGACAGGCTGGTGTCCACCATTTACATGATTCCCCTGGATGATCTGAATGAGCACGCAGCGTTCGATTCTCTGGCAACGCCCGGGCGGGTGGTGGCCGAGACCGATATTCAGTACAACGCTGGCCATCCGGGAGTTGCCGAGCCGCACTATCACATTGTTCTCTGGCACGTCGACTCCGACACCGCCAAGTTGGACTGAAGACGATGAAGCGGCGGCAGTTTCTCGTTTACTCCGGACTTTCCATGCTGGTTGCCTCCGGGGCGGCCGGGGTGGTTCGGGCTGGCGGCGCTGACGCTGGTGACCACGTTACCATCCGGATAACAAGCGATCGCTCGGGTGCGACGGTGGCTTACTCGCCAATCGGCTTGTTTGTGCGGCCAGGTCAGACTGTGCGCTGGCTCAACGAGTCGGGCGTGCATACCGTCACCGCCTATCACCCCGCCAACGGCGCGCGCCCCTTGCGCATCCCCGCTTCAGCCGAGCCCTGGGATTCCGGTTATCTGGTCAATCCCGGAGACGCTTTCGAGCGCCGCTTCGATGTACCCGGTGTGTATGACTATTTCTGCATCCCGCACGAAGGCGCCGGCATGGTCGGGCGCCTGGTGGTGGGCGAGATCAGCGGGCCGGGCGCTGAAGCGTTCGGACATTTCCAGGAAGCGCATCCCGGCTCCTCATGGCGAGTGATTCCCGCTGTCGCCAGAGAGAACTTTCCCGATCCCCACCGGATTCTGCGTGACGGCGTGGTGCTACGGCTTCATCAGGGCTGACACCACACGCGCACACGCAGATGCTTCATTGCCGGTTGGCCTCGAGCTCGAACATCAGTTCGACCTCGTCGCCGACCAGGTTCTTGTCGACGCCGTAGGTCATGCCCCACTCGCTGCGCTCGATGGTGGTGCGTGCGGAGATGCCCAGGGTGTATTCGCCGTGGCCGAAGGGATATTCGGCGGCCTTGTTGATGGTCACCTCCAGCGCAACGGGGCGGGTCTTGCCCAGCAGGGTCAGTTCGCCTTCGAGCGTGCCGCGCTCGGGGTTGTCTTCGGACGGCTGCCAGTCGGTGGCCTCGAAGCGGATGCTGTCGTGATCGCCGGCGTCGAGAAAATCGCCGCCGCGCAGATGCTTGTCGCGGCGCTCGTGGTTGGTGAACACGCTGTCGGCCTCGATGGTGACTTCGCCGCTTTTCAGTTCGTTGGCCGACTCGTCGTAGACGAAATGGCCCTCGGCTTCGAGAAACTGCCCGAGGGTGTCAGCATAGCCGACGTGCTCGACCAGAAAGCCGATCGAGAAGTGTTCCGCGTCGATTTCGAAGGTAGCGGGTTCGGCCGCCGCGGCGGTGGCCAGTCCCAGCGCCAGCGCGGTCGGGATACAGCGAAGCTCTGCAATGGTTTTCATGGTGTCCTCCATTCGGGGGTTGCGGATAGTCGATGCCGACGCAGCAGCCAGGTCGTGTCGATGGCAAACGATGCGATCAGGGCGAGCAGGGCGCCGGCCAGCGCCGTCAGGCGCAGCGCCTCGGGCAGGCCGGGCAGGAGGGCGACCGGCAGGGCGCCGATCTGAACGACGCAGACCAGTTTGCGGCGGAAGCTCTCGGGCAGAGGCTGCGACAGCGCGGGGTGGATCAGACCGGCGGCCAGGAAAGCCGGACGCATCAGGCCGATGGCCAGCACCCAGGCCGGCGCCAGGCCCGAAAGCCACAGGCCGGCGCACAGTACCAGGATCAGGGCGGCGTCGGTTTCCATGTCGAAGCGCGCGCCGAAGGCGCTGGACTCCTCCAGCCGCCGTGCCAGCCAGCCGTCGAGGCCGTCGAGCGTCAGCACGAGCACGACCAGCGCGACGATGGCTTGCGCGCGATCGACAAACAGCGCCGGCTCGGCCAGCGTGCCGGCCAGGGCGCACACGATGGCCGCGCGCAGCAGGGTCACGCGGTTGGCCCAGCCCAGCGCGGCGTCATCGCGCCGGGCGATGACCAGCCACACCGAGACCGCCAGATAAACGCTCAGGGCGGTGATTACGGCCGCCGCGGCCTCTGGGGCGGCCAGCAGCAGCGCCAGTGCTCCGGTGAGCCCGGCACCGACGGCCAGGTCGACCACAATCGCGGGTTTGCGCATTGCCGTGCCTCCACACTGTGGTGTGCATCACGTCTACATACTCGCACATCACGCCGAACGGGCACGTCAACGCGGGCATCACTGGGTTATCGTGATGATCGACCAATGGACGAAGCGAGCCCCGCCAGATGACCGACATCGCCCGAGCGTTCTGGACCATCGCGCCCGGCCGCGGCGAGATCCGGCCCGAGACCCTGCCGGCGCTCGCTGCCGGGGACGTGCGCGTTAGCAGCCTGCATTCGGGCATCAGCCGCGGCAGCGAGGCGCTGGTGTTTCACGGCCGGGTGCCGGCCTCGGAGCATCAGCGCATGCGCGCGCCCTTTCAGCAGGGCGACTTCCCGGCGCCGGTCAAGTACGGCTACAGCGCGGTGGGCGTGGTCGAGGCCGGGCCGGGCCCGCTTATCGGCCGGCAGGTGTTTTGCCTGCATCCGCACCAGGACCGCTTTGTCGTTCCCGCCGCGGCCGTCTTGCCGCTGCCCGAGGGCGTGCCCGCCGGGCGCTCGGTGCTCGCGGCCAATCTGGAAACCGCCATCAACGGCGTGTGGGATGCCGGCATCGGGCCCGGTGATCGCGTGGCCGTGGTCGGGGCGGGTGCGGTCGGCGCCCTGGCGGCCTGGCTGGCCGGGCGCATGCCGGGAACGGAGGTCGCGCTGGTCGATATCCTGCCCCGGCGCGAGCGCCTGGCTGCTGCCCTGGGGGTGGGGTTTTCCCTGCCTGAACAGGCCGCTGCCGAGCGCGACGTGGTCATCCACGCCAGCGGCAGCGAGGCCGGTCTGGGCACCGCGCTGGGCCTGGCCGGCAATCAGGCCCGGGTCGTGGAGATGAGCTGGTACGGCGACAGCCGGCCGGCGGTGCCGCTGGGCGCGGCGTTCCATTCGCGCCGTTTGCGCCTGATCGGCAGCCAGGTCGGGCAACTGCCGCCCAAGCGGCAGCCGCGCTGGAGTCACCGCCGGCGGCTGGCGCTGGCGCTGACGCTGCTGGCCGATCCGGCGCTCGATCAGCTGATCTCCGGCGCCAGTGCTTTCGAAACCCTGCCCGAAGACCTGCCGCCGCTGTTGCAGGGCCCGGGAGAGGTGCTTTGCCACCGGGTCGACTACGGCGAGCCGCCCGGCCAATCCAATGACCATTGCAATGACACCTGCGATGACACCTGACGAGGAGAGGGAATCCACGATGTACTCACTGACCGTCCGCGATCACTTCATGATCGCCCACAGTTTCGACGGCGAGGCCTTCGGGCCTGCTCAGCGCCTGCACGGCGCCACCTACGTGGTCGAGGCCAGCTTCATGCGCCCCGAACTCGACGCCAACGATCTCGTCGTCGATATCGGCCTGGCCGGCGAGGTGCTCGGCGAGATCCTGGCCGAGTTCAATTATCGCAATCTCGACGAGATCGACGAGTTTTCCGGCCGCAATACGACGACCGAGTTCATGGCGCGGGTGATCTTCGAGCGCCTGGTCAGCGCCATCTCAACAGGCCGGCTGGGGCCGGCGGCAACGGGTTTGACGCGGCTGAGGGTCGAGCTCAGTGAATCTCACCTTGCGCGGGCGGCCTGGGAGGCGGCGATTTGAGCGAGGCGCTGACCTGGATCGTGCCGGGCGACCCCGACCAGCGTACCGGCGGCTATCTCTACGATGCACGGATCGTGCGCGAGCTTCGCCGGCTGGGCTGGTCGGTCGAGGTCGTCGGACTTGCCGGGCGCTTTCCCGACGCCGATACCCAGGCCCGCGAGTCGATGGACGCCGCCCTGCGGCGGCTGCCTGACGGCGCGCGCGTGGTCATCGACGGCCTGGCGCTCGGCGGCCTGCCCGACGCCTTGGCCGGGCAGTCGCAACGCCTCGATATCAGCGCGCTGGTTCATCATCCGCTGGCCGACGAGACCGGCCTGGACGCGCCCGCGCGCGCGCGTTTTCTGGCGCTCGAGCACCGGGCGCTGGCCGCCTGTGGACGGGTGATCGTCACCAGCGCGTTCACGGCCCGGCGCCTGCAGGTTCTGGGGCTCGACGACCGGGCCGCGGACGTGATCGAGCCCGGCGTCGATGCCGCGCCGCTGGCCGATCGTGTCGCCGCGCGCCTGGAAGGGCGCGAGAACAGCGGCCGCCAGCGGCTGCTGTGCGTGGCCGCCCTGACGCCGCGCAAGGGGCACGACGTGCTGATCCGGGCGCTGGCGGGGCTGGCTGATCGCGACTGGCACTGCGTGCTGGCCGGGTCGGTGCAGCGCGATACCGCCTGGGCCGAACAGATGGTTGCCGCCATCGGCAAGGCCGGGCTGGGCGACCGCATCGAGTGCCTTGGCGAGTGCGAGGCCGAGACCCTGGCCGCCGAGTACCACCGGGCTTCAGCCTGCGTTCTTCCATCGCACTACGAGGGCTACGGCATGGTGGTGGGCGAGTCGCTTGCCCGCGGGCTGCCGATGATTACCACCACCGGCGGCGCGCTGGCCGCTACCGCTCCGGACGACTGCTGCCTGAAGGTGGCCGCGGGCGATGCCGACGGCCTTCGCGGAGCGCTTGGCAGGTGGCTCGACGACGCCGATCTTCGTCACCGCCTGACGCAGCGAGCCGCGGCCCGGCGCGAGGGCCTGCGCGACTGGCCTGCGGCCGGGCGGGCGTTCGCCGCCGCGCTGAAGGCGTCGCCGGTCTGATGGCTGAAGGCAGCGCGGTGTTCGACAGCGGCTGGCTGGCGCTGCGCGAGCCCGCCGACGCCGCCGCACGTTCGCGGAAGCTGGCCACTCTCGCCTCGCGCTGGCTGGCCGGGCGGGGCGCGCTCGAGGTCGTCGATCTGGGCGCGGGCACGGGCAGCAACTTGCGCTGGCTGGCGCCGCGCCTGCTCGAAAATCAGCACTGGCGACTGCTCGATCGTGACCCGACGCTGCTTGCAACCGCGCGTCGAGCCGCGGTCGATGGCGCGCGTGATCGGCCGGCCGTGAAGGTCGAGACACGCTGCCTCGATCTGGCCGAACTGGCCGACGATGACCTGGCCGGCGCCGATCTGGTCACGGCCTCGGCGCTGTTCGATCTGGTCTCGCGCGAGTGGACCGAGGCGCTGGCGCAGCGGCTGGCCAGCAGCGGCGCGCTCGGCCTTTTCGCGCTGACGGTCGATGGCTGCCGCGGGTTCGTCGATGCGCAGGGACGGGCAACCGATAGTGCCGAAGACAAGACCATGGTCGAGTTGTTCAACCGCCATCAGCGGCAAGACAAGCGCCTGGGCCAGGCGCTGGGCCCGGATGCCGCGCACTGTCTGCCGCAGGCGCTGGAGCGCGCCGGGCTGCAGGTTCGGATGGAGCGCTCGGACTGGTGGCTCGAAGCCGGCGGTGAACGAACGGTGGAACTCGGCTGCGCGCTGGTTGCCGACTGGGCCGGCGCTGCGCTGGCGGTTGCCGCGGGACAGACAAGGGGCTGGATCGAGCGCTGGCAGCGCGGGCGCCTGGCCGCGCTGCGCGACGGCGCCGTCGGGCTCCGCATCGGCCATGTGGATGTCCTTGCCCTGCCGACGAGCGATGGCTGAACTGCGCCGCTTCGCTGTCGGGCTTCGCTGGGCCGTCAGCCTGGCGATCCTGGCCGGCCTGGCCTGGTGGCTGGATCCGGTCGCCATCGTGGCGGGGGTGGCCGATATCTCGCCAGCCTGGTTGATTGCTGCGCTGGCGATGACCGTCGTCCAGACGCTGGTTTCGGCCTGGCGCTGGCGATTCACCAGCGCGCGTCTGGGGCTGTCGCTGCCGTGGTCGCGGGCGGTGGGTGACTACTACCTGGCGCTGTTCGTCAACCAGACGCTGCCCGGCGGCGTGGCCGGCGATGCGCTGCGCGCGCACCGGCATGCGCGCCACAGCGACGCAGCCGGCCCGGCCTGGCAGGCGGTGGTCATCGAACGGGCTTCCGGTCAGGTGGTGGCGGTGCTGGCCACGCTGTCGGTCCTGGTGCTGGTGCCCGCCTGGCGCGATCTGCTGGTCGCGCTGTGGCAGTGGGCAGGCGAAATCCGGCTCTGGGCGGTGCTCGTGCTGCTGCTGGTCGCGGTGGCCGCCGGTGCCGCAATGTGTCGCTGGCCGCATCACTGGCGCGTGCTGCGCCGGGCCGTGCAGCGGGCGCTGCTCTCGCCCGGCGCCTGGCCGCGGCAGCTCGCTGCATCAGTGGTGATCGTGTTCAGCTATGCGCTGGTTTTTGCGCTGATCGGCCGTGGTCTGGGTATCGATGTCGGCTTCGGCCTGCTGCTGGCCGTGGCCCTGCCGATTCTGCTGACCATGGTGATACCGCTGTCGGTGGCCGGCTGGGGTTTCCGGGAGGCGGCCGCCGCCTCGGTCTGGCTGGCACTGGGGCTGCCGGCGCAGCAGGGTGCGGCGCTGGCGATCGCCTACGGCATCGTGGTGCTCATCGGGTCGCTGCCCGGTGCCGTCGTGCTGCTGTTGCGGCCGCGTACCTGACCCCGTGCGGGCGCCGCCCGGATCAGCGCAGCGGCGCGTCGACCAGCAGCTCCTCTCCCAGCGCGAAGCTGCGAGCGGGCGGCCGGCGGGCGTCGTCGAGCCGGTCGATGGCGGGCAGGTCGAGCCCGCTGCGTCCCGAGCCGATGATCAGCGGTGCGATCAGCAGGTGCAGCCGGTCGAGCGCGTCGGCGGCCATGAAGCGCGAGACGGTATCGCCGCCGCCTTCGACCAGAAGCCGCCGCAGCCCGCGCGCTTCGAGCGCGGCCACGATCGCCGCCGGCCTGAACGCGCCGTCGCTGGCCGCAAGCCGAACGCGCTCGACGTGATCGGGTGCCGGTGCCGGTTCGGCGTGCTCGGCAATCAGATGAAGCACCGGACGGGAACGTGGGGTGTCGTCGAAGAGCGGGCCTGCGGCCGGCACCCGGCCGCGCGGGTCGATGATGACGGGCGTCGGATCCGGGCCGTCGATGTGGCGCACGGTCAGGCGAGGCCGGTCGGCGCAGGCCGTGCCGGCGCCGACAATCACCGCGTCGACCAGCGCTCGAAGCCGATGCAGATGCTCCAGTGCCACCGGCCCGTTGATGTAGTGCGAGTGCCCCGTTCGCGTGGCGATGCGCCCGTCCAGGCTCTGCCCGAGCTGGGCGATGACGATCCGCTCAGCGCTGACGATCGGGGCGAAAACGTCGAGCAGCGCGCCCGAGCCGCCGTCGAGCCGGGTTTCGGCATGCCAGTCGCCCGAGCGATGAATTGCCACCTCGCCATGGGGCAGGGCGGCGCGCAGCGTCGAATGGTGCGCCCAGTCGTGATGCCGGGCTTCGATCAGCAGCCGCCAGATGCGGTCGCAATGATCGCCTGCGGCGCGCTTGGCGGTGGGATAAGCTGGCAATTCACGCAATCGAGCCCCATTTGAAGTAAGTTCATCGCTCATGCAAGACATCATGGCACAGGCCGCGAGAAACCCATGCATCAAGTAGAACGAGCCATCTTTGATCTGCGCCGCGGTCTGCCGGTCGTCATCCGGGCCCGCGACGAACAGCCGGACTCCGATCTGCTGGTCTACCCGATGGAGTCGATCGGGGATGCCGAGCTGACCGATATTTTCGCGACTGCCGGCAGCGCGCCGGCGCTGACGCTGACTGGCCATCGCCTGCAGGCGATGGGGTTTGCCCGGCAGACTGAGCCCGCCTCGCTGCCGCTGAAACGGGGCGATGGCTTGAGCTCCGAAAGCCTCTACTGCGCTGCTGCCGCCGCTGGTGGAGCGCACGACGAGCTGTTCGATGCGCTGCGGCCGGCCGGCCCGGGCGAGCGCGCCGCGCTGGCGCTGATGCGGCGGGCCCTGCTGGTGCCGGCCGTGCTCACCGCGCGGGTCGACAGCAGCCGGCAGGTGGCGGTGGATCAGGCCGTGGCCGACGGCAGCCTGCTGCGCGTGCCCGCGGGCCTGGCCGAGCGCTGCTTCGAGTCGGGCGCCGGGATGCTGCGCCGGGTCAGCGAGGCCGACGTGCCGCTGGGTGAATCCGGTCGGTCGCGTTTCGTGCTCTTTCGCGAGCCCGACGGCCTGCGCGAACACGTGGCCGTGCTGATCGGCGAGGCGGCCGAATGGGCCGACGCGGTACCGGTGCGAATGCACTCGGCCTGCCTGACCGGCGATCTGTTCGGCAGCCTGCGCTGCGACTGCGGCGAGCAGCTGCAAAACGCCGTGCGCGCCATCGAGAAGCTCGGCGGCGGGGTGCTGCTCTATCTGGCGCAGGAGGGGCGGGGCATCGGCCTGGCCAACAAGCTGCGCGCCTATGAACTGCAGGACGCCGGGCTGGACACGGTCGAGGCCGACCGGGTGCTCGGTTTCGGCGACGACAATCGCCGCTATCGCGTGGCGGTGGACATCCTGACCGATCTGTCAATCAGCCGCGTACGCTTGCTGACCAACAACCCGGCCAAGGTTCGCGCGCTGGATGAAGGCGGCATCGACGTGGTGGCTCGCGAGGGGCTCTACGGACGGGTCACGCCCCAGAATCGCCGCTATCTCAAGGCCAAGGCCAGCCGCTCGGGGCACCTGCTCGACGAGGTGCTGGGCGAGTAGCCCCCCGGCGAGCCGCACGGCCAGCTATACGTCCGGGGGCGGCCAGTTCTTGTTGCGACAGGCAGCAAGGATGTCGGCCAGCCTTCCGGAATAGTGGGCCACCAGACTCTTGCCCAGATCCGTGGTCGCGGCTGCGGCGTTGCCGACCACGCCGTCAGGGTGCAGATCCTCGGCCAGCCAGGCCCATGAGGCTTCGCCTTCGGGCGGCAGCGGGTCGCCGTGTGCATGGCGGGGGGTAAAGTTTCGCGCCCGGCTCATGTCGACCAGCTCGGGTGCCAGATGCAGCATCATGGCCGTTTCGGCCTGCCCGCCGTGAAGGCCATCGCGCAGTTCGTCGCCGCCGACCAGCCCGGCCGGCGCGTTGAATTGCATGTAGCTGGCCTTGACGACCAGCAGCCGGTGCTGGCGCCTGAGCGCGAGGGCAGCATCTTCCATCCAGCCGATGTTGCCGCCGTGGGCGTTGATCAGCACCAGCCGCTGCAGTCCGGCGCGCGCCAGGCCTTCGCCGATGGCTCTGACCTGGTGTTTCATCTGGTCGGCCGGCAGGCTCAGGGTGCCGGTAAAGTCGGCGTGTTCGTCGCTGGCGCCAAGCTCGAGCGTGGGCAGGGCGATCAGCGGAAAGTCTTCGGGCAGCGTTGCGGCTGCGGCGGCCAGCAGGCCCTCGCCGATGATCGAGTCGGTGGCCAGCGGCAGGTGCGGGCCGTGCTGCTCGATCGCGCCGAGCACCAGCACGGCCACCGGCCGCCGCGCCGTCATTGTCGCCAGTGTTTCGCTGGTCAGTTCGCCCCATTGCTGAATCATGCGGTCGGGTCCCTGGTGCGTTCCTGCGGTTCTGGAGTACGTCGCCATTCGGTGAGTCATGTACGGGGGTGTGGTATTTCCCTGTGCTCACTGATGGCTCCGGCATGCTCCGGGAACGATATTGTAGCGGTTGCCTGCGGAGTCGCCGGCATGATCCAGAGTGGTCACGGTCGGGCCTGGCACGGTTCCGTCAGCGACGAGGGTTTGCCATGATGACGCTCCACGATTAGTCTATGAGCGTTCCGGTTGCCGACGACATCATGCTTTCATTGAACGACTCGAGATTCTTTCCATCACGGATCCCTTGCTGCGGCCTTCGGGAGAGTGCCCATGTCTGAAAGCATTGCTCCGGCAGGGGGGCTGGGGTATCGACTTCGTCTGGCCGCCATCTGGTTGGCGGTCAGCCTGAAACTGCCGGCGCGCTGGTTTCAGAAACCGGCGCCGCCGGCATCCGAACGGACTGCGCGCAAGGGACGGCTGCACATCGAGATCGTCAGCCACTGCTGGGGTTATGCCCACCTGCTGGCCTATCAGCTCAGCTCTCTGGTCAACGATCCGCCGCAGGAGATCGACGTGACCATGACGGTGTTCTACGCGACCGAAGATGCCGATACCGTGGCTCTGCTGAAGCTGTTTGGCGGCATGGAAGTACCCAATGTGACCTGGAACTGGCAGGCGGTGGACCCGCCGCGGCTGTTTCGCCGTGCCATTGGCCGCAACCGGGCCGCACTCGACAGCAAGGCCGACTGGGTCTGGTTCAATGACTGTGACGTGCTGTTTCGCGACGGCTGCCTGGATGCCATGGGTTATGCCCTTCAAGGACGGCGCGACGTTCTGGTCTACCCCACTCATGAATTTGTCTCACCGGTCTACGAGCCCGGCGATCCGGTGCTCGAGGCCGCGCGTGAACCGCGGCTGGTGGATATCGATCCGGCCGCCTTTTCACGCCGCGACTACACGCGCGCGGTGGGCGCCATGCAGATCACTCATGGCGATGTCGCCCGAACCTGCGGCTATTGTCGCGATATTGCGGTCTATCAGCAGCCCACCGACCGGTTTGCCAAAGCGCGTGAGGACCGCGCCTTCCGCTGGCTGTTGGGCAGCGAAGGCATGCCGGTACCGGTGGCCGGCATCTACCGGATTCGTCATCAGGCCAAGGGGCGCTATCACAAACCGGGCTGGAACACGCGGATGCGAACCTGGGTGCGCGGCGTTCAGCTGCGCTACCGCGAGGGCAGCAAATAGTCGACTCTCCGGAATGACCCGTATCCGCTTCCATATTGGCGCACACAAGACCGCCAGTACCCACCTGCAGATGACGCTGGCGGGGTGCCGGCTTGCCAGGGGTAGCCGTTATGTGCCGCTCAAGCGACTGCGGCGCCTTCTGATTTCTCCGGTTCGCAAGGGGCGTCCTTTCCTGCCGTGGCATCGCTTTCATCGGGGCACCTGGCTGTTTTCGGACGAAAACATTCTGGGCAACTCGGCCAATGTCATGCGCATGTACCAGAAGCCGGCCGCCGCCCTGAAGTATTTCGCCGACTGCGACCTCGAGCTGTTCATGGCTATTCGCTCCTACGATACCTTCCTGCCTTCGGCCTGGGGAGAGCGCCTCTGGCGCCACCCGTTCGAGCCGTTCGAGCCGCACCTTCCCGCTCGTCGCTGGACTGACGTGGTAGTTGATCTTCAGGCTGCGCTGCCCGGTGTGCCGATTCACCTGTGGCGCTACGAAGACTACCGCGACCACGCCGAAGACATCATTTGCTTCTACGCTGGTGGTGCGGTCGAGTCCTTCCCGCCGCCGCTTGTTTCACCTCCCAAATCCGGTTTTTCGGCCCGAGCGATTGCCGAGCTGAGTCGATATGCCGGCGTCCGCCCGGGGCGGCGACGGATTCGACGCGCCCGCGAGCGCTATCCGGTGGGGTCGGAGTATCCACGCTTCGACCCCTGGTCGGATGAGCAGAAGAGACGATTGCAGGCGATGTATGCCGAGGATATCGAGGAGTTGAAAGGCCGCGTCGATTTCTGGCTGCCCTGAGGTTGCAGTCGGGGAGTGCCCCGGCAGTGGCGCCAGCGCCGCCGCGGGTGATTCAGCCGCCGCTCAGCTGCCGCATGCTAAGCTGCTTCGCCACTGGGTCATAAAGAGTGGAAGTCATGCGTGTGCTGCTTTTCGTGGTCGTTCTGGTGCTGGCGCCGGTCACCGAGGCCAGCTGTGAGCTTTCATCGGCCCGCCTGGGCAACGAGTTGCTCAAGGTCGGTGATTCGGAGCGCAAGGTGCTGCGTCACGAGCCCGATCGGGTGATCCGGCTGGAAAACCGCCATGGCGGAGCAGCAGGGTTGCGCTACGACTTCTACCTGCGGCAGAAGACCATCCAGGTCTACGTACGCGGTGGCAAGATCTCGCTCATATGTCACGTCAACGGCTGATGCTTGCCGCCTCCCCTGGTGGCGCTGCTGTGCCGTATCGTGCGGTCACGACCGTCATGCCTGAGCCGGTCGGCAGCAGGACGTACATTCGGTCGTAGTCGGTTTCGTCCAGCGGCGGGACCGATTGCCCGCTCAACGCCTCGACGATGGCGGGCACGGTATTGGAGTGACCCGCGATGACCAGCAGGCCCGCCGCGTGAATGCTCTTGACCTGCGAGACAATTTCGGCGACGTGTGCATCCGTTTCACCTGCTTGTGCCGGTACCGTGATGATGTCCAGCCCCGTACGTTCAGCCAGGCCGGATAGCGTTTGCTGTGTGCGCCGGTATTGCGTGGCGATCAGGCCGGCGATTTCAGCCTGCCGAAGAGATCGGGAAAGTGCGCGCGTGCGCTCGCGCCCGGCTGCATTCAGCGCCGGGTCGCTCGTACCGTTGTCAGCCTTTTCGGCGTGGCGGACAACAACCACCCCGTCTGGTGCCGCGAGTGCCGACAAGTTCATGGCCAGCGTGACCAGCAGCAAAAGCGCTCTCGTCAGCTTGTCGTGATTGAGCATGCGCATGCGTCGATCCGTGGTGTGGTCGACTCGACACTATAAAAGAAAACGCCCCGGGGAGCCGGGGCGTTTTCACTTCAGGTCGATTGACCTTTCAGCTTACGGGGTATCGAGCCACAGGCTGTAGCTGCCGCTGCCCGAGTAGGACTCCACGCGCCAGTAGTAGTAACCGGACGTGCCGTTGTAGCTGATCTGCTCTTCGCTCGAGGTGCTGCGCGACTGGGCGACGCGAGTCCAGTCCCAGCCGTTCCAGCGATACAGAGCGAGGTCGAAGTCGGCGCTCGACGGGCCCGAGAGCCAGCCGTTGTGTGTGCCGGCCGCAGCATAGTAGTAGTCGCCGTTGGGTTCGATGGCCGCACCACCGCTCGACAGTGAGCCGGTGTATTCGGTGCAGTTGCTGCAGGGCGCGCCACCGCCGCCGCCGCCGCCGGCTTGATCAAAGCTGGCAACGAGGTTCACGCCGGAGTAGCTGCGGTAGCCACGGAGCATGACGTAGTAGCTGCCGGCCTGCGGGCTCGCGGCAGTGCACGATTCGCTGTTGCCGTTGCGGTAGGGGCGGCAGTCGTAGGTCGAGGTGGTCGCCTTGGAACCGATACGCACGTACAGGTCGACATCGCCCGAGCCACCGCTGGTGGCGATTTCCAGATTGCTGGCGCCGGACGGCACGTCGATGACGAAATGCGATTCCGAGTTCTGGCTGCCGGAAAGGTTGGTTTCCGGGACGCCGTTGGACAGCTCGGTGGTGCCACCACCGCCGCCGCCACCGCCGCCGCCGCCGCCATCGCCGTCAAACAGCGAGTAGACGAGGAGGTTGGGCGAGCCGGAACCGATGCCGCTGAGCTTGTTGCTCGAGGCGTTCGAGTAAATGGCGTTTTCGACCTGGCTCGGCGAAGCGCTGGGGTTGTCGGCCAGATAGAGTGCGGCAACACCGGCCACGTGCGGCGAGGCCATCGAGGTGCCACTGATGGTGTTGGTGGCCGAGCGGCTCGTGTGCCAGGCCGAGGTAATGCTCGAACCCGGTGCGAACACGTCGACACAGCTGCCGTAGTTGGAGAAGCTCGAGCGCGAGTCGGAGCTCGTGGTCGAACCAACGGTGATCGCGTCCGACGAGCGCGCCGGCGAACCGTAGCAGGCGTTCTGACTTTCATTGCCCGCGGCAACCACCACGGTCACGCCGGCATTGCGCATGCGGGTCACGGCGTTGTCGGTTGCCTGCGAGGCGCCCCCGCCCAGGCTCATGTTGGCCACGGCCGGGAACTGCGCATTGCCGGCAACCCAGTCCATTCCGGCAACGACGCCGGAGTTGGAACCGGAGCCGTCACACCCCAGAACGCGAACGGCGTGCAAGGTGGATTGCTTGGCTACGCCATAAGTGGTGCCGGCCACCGTGCCACCGACGTGCGTGCCGTGACCGTTACAGTCGGTCCAGCCGCGGCCGTCGTTGATGGCGGAATAGCCGTTACCCACGCGACCGCTGAATTCGTTGTGCGAGCCGAGCAAGCCGGTATCGATGATGTAGCTGTGCACGTTGCTGGCAGTGGTGGTGTAGGTGTAGGTTCCGCTCAAGGGACGGCTACGCTGATCGATACGATCCAGGCCCCAGGTCGCGTTGTTCTGGGTGGCGCTGATCGAGACGATGCCGTCTTCCTCGATGTAGGCGACACGGTCGTCTTCAAGCAGCTTGGCTATGGATCTCGGGCCGGCCTTGATGACGAAACCGGGCAGCACGTGCTCGTAGGTCATCTGGACCTTTGCACCGTATGTGCGCGCCATGCTGGCGGCCGCTGAAGCGACGGAAACGCCATTGGCGTTGTTTTCTCCGAACGCAGTGACTCCGTCTTTGAGAACCACGATGTACTGGCCCTCGATCGGATTTGCGGTGGAGTAGAGTTGCGCGGCTTGCGCGGTGGAGAGGAAGGTTGCGGCCAGCAGTAAGGCACCGGCCAGTTGGACTAGCGATAGTCTTCGTAACATGTTGGATTGTCTCCCATTAGGATCAATTTATGATTCCCCTTGATCGCTAAGCGGCTGCGGGTCGTCCCGAAACCGCGTGAGAGGTATACCTGATCGCGCCGGGTAAAAGCCAGCGGAAACCGCGATGGATTTGCAATAATGTGACGCATATCACATAGATTGTGCTCAGTTGATCACATTCTGTACACAATTGTGCCGGCTCGCATGAACGTCATTTGCCCGGCGGCTGTATCGGCCCCCGGGCAGCGCGGGTGACGTCGCCCTTCTGTGTCGCTATCATCCAACGTTGTTTCCAGATTATGAGAGTCGAGCCAGCCATGCCTGAAGCGTTCCGCACGGTCATCGAGCCGTTCCGCATCAAGACCGTCGAACCCATCGCCATGACCACCCGCAAGCAGCGGACAGCGTACCTTGAACAAGCTCACTACAATCCGTTCAAGCTTCAGTCCGAGCAGGTCATCATCGACTTGCTGACCGACAGCGGCACCTCGGCGATGAGCGCCGAGCAGTGGGGTGGCATGATGCGTGGCGATGAGTCGTACGCCGGATCCACCAGTTGGCAACGCCTGGAGCGGATCGTGAAGGATCTGACCGGCTATTCGCATATCCTGCCCACGCACCAGGGGCGCGCGGCCGAGCGCATTCTCTACAGCCACCTGGGCGGCGAAGGAAAGACGTTCCTGAGCAACACGCATTTTGATACCACCCGCGCCAACGTCGAATACAGCGGGGCCGAAGCCATCGACTGCGTCACGCCGGAGGCGAGTCGGGCCGAGAGCGATTTCGCGTTCAAGGGCAATGCCGATGTCGAGCGCATGGCCGCGCTGATCGACGACCGGGGGGCGGGCAATATCGGCGCGATCATTCTGACGGTGACCAACAACTCCGGCGGGGGTCAGGCCGTGAGCATGGCCAATGCACGGGCGGTGCGTGATCTGTGCCGCAGGCACGGCATTCTGTTCATTCTCGACGCCTGCCGAATTGCCGAAAATGCCTGGTTCATCAAGCAGGACGAAGATGGCTACGGCAGCAAGAGCTGCCGCGAGATCGCCAGCGAGATGTTTGCGCTGGCCGACGGCTGCGTGTTCAGCGCCAAGAAGGACGCGCTGGTGAACATGGGCGGTTTTCTTGCGCTCAAGGATGGCGAACTGGCCGAGCACTGCACCAGCGTGCTGATCATTACCGAGGGCTATACAACCTACGGCGGTCTGTCCGGCCGCGATATGGAGGCGATTGCCATCGGCCTCGAAGAGATCTTCAACGAAGACTACCTGCGTTATCGCACGCGCTCGACGGCTTACCTGGGCGAACATCTCGATCGTCTGGGGATTCCGGTGATCAAGCCGATCGGCGGTCACGCCGTATATGTCGACGCCGGCAAGCTCTACGATCATCTACCGGTCGAACAGTACCCCGGCCAGTCTCTGGTGTGCGAGCTCTACAGGATCGGCGGCATCCGTTCGGTCGAGATCGGTTCGGTGATGTTCGGCAAGTATGACGGTAACGGTCAGCTGATTCCCGCTCCGCGCGAGCTGGTACGCCTGGCCATTCCGCGCCGCGTCTACACTCAAAGCCACGTCGACTACCTGATCGAGGCCTTCGAGCACGTTCGTGACCAGCGCCGCAAGGCACCGGGTTATCGAATCATCCGCGAGCCGCGATTCTTGCGGCACTTCACTGCGGACTTCGAGCCGATCGCATGATGTCGACCCGGTGGAGACCGCATCGTCATGAGCGAGATCACTGAGGTCGCGCAATATCCGCAGCTGCTCGAGGCACTGCGCGCCGGCTTCGAGCAGGGCCTGACGCGCCCGCTGGCGTGGCGACGCCAGCAGCTGGCGGCGATTGGGCGCATGCTGGAAGAAAACGAGCAGCGCGTCAGCAAGGCCCTTGCGCAGGATCTAGGCAAGCCGTATCAGGAGGTGCTGCTGGGCGAGACGGCGCTGATTTTCAGTGAAATCCGGCACGCCCGCAAAGGCCTCAGGCGCTGGGCCAGACGACGCCGGGTGAGAACCCCGCTGGTTGGCCAGCCCGGGCGCAGCTGGGTGCAGCCCGAGCCCCTTGGCGTGGTGCTGATCATTGGCGCCTGGAACTACCCGATTCAGCTGGTGCTCGGCCCGCTGGTTGCGGCACTGGCCGCCGGCAACTGCGCCGTGCTCAAGCCTTCCGAGGTGGCTGCGGCCACATCGCAGCTGTTCGCCGAGTTGGTGCCACGGTATCTTGATTGCCGCGCCGTCAGCGTGGTCGAAGGCGCGGTCGAGGAAACGACCGCGCTGCTCGAGCAGCGCTTTGATCACATCTTCTATACCGGCGGCGCGGCAGTGGGCCGGATCATCATGCAGGCGGCGGCACGGCACCTCACGCCGGTCACGCTTGAGCTGGGGGGCAAGAGCCCGTGCGTGATCGATCCCGGTGCTGATATCCCATCGGCCGCGCGCCGACTTGTCTGGGGCAAGTGTCTCAATGCCGGGCAGACCTGCATTGCGCCTGATTACGTGCTGGTTACCGCCGCCGATCGTGATCGGCTGATCGACGCCATCGACCAGGAGCTGTCAGCAATGTACGGCCCGGATCGTCTCGGCAGCGCGGACTATTGCAAGATCATCAATCGTCGACATTTCGATCGCCTCGAGCGGCTGCTCGACAATGGTGAGGTAGTCATCGGCGGCCGCGTGGATCAGGCGCGCTGTCGCATCGAGCCGACGGTCATGACCGGGGTCAGCTCAAGCTCGCCGCTGATGCAGGATGAAATCTTCGGGCCCATCCTGCCGCTGATCGAAGTCGATGGCCTGGAAGACGCCATTGCCTTCATCCGTCGGCGCGACAAGCCGCTGTCGTCGTATCTGTTTACGCGTTCGAGCGAGTCCGAACGCCGCTTCTCGGAAGCGGTGTCGACCGGCAACCTGTGCATCAATGACACGCTGATGTTCATGTCCGTGCCGGGGCTGCCCTTCGGCGGGGTGGGGGGGAGCGGCATGGGCCAATATCACGGCAAGGCGGGCTTTGAGCGGCTGTCTCACCTGAAAGCGGTGATGAAGCGCGGCCGCTTCCCCGAGGTTTCCATCCGTTTTCCGCCCTACAGCCGGCTCAAGGCGCGTTTGCTCAAGTGGATTGCCTGAACGCGCTACGGCAAGTCGCGCGTCGTGTTCTTTCGCAGGCGCCTTGAGCGTGGTGCGCGGGCACCATCGGGCTGAAGCGATCGTGGGTCAGTGCCCGGCTTCCTGCTCTCCCATCTGCGACTGCAGATAACGCTGCTCGCCAATGCGCTCGATCAGCTCCAGCTGGGTTTCGAGGAAGTCGGCATGGCCTTCCTCGTCGTGAATCAGCTCTGAAAACAGGTCGCGGGTGGCATAGTCGGCAGCGGCTTCGCATTCCTTGACTGCTGTTTTGTACAT
Source organism: Wenzhouxiangella sp. YN1 (assembly GCF_056324145.1). Lineage (NCBI taxonomy): Bacteria > Pseudomonadati > Pseudomonadota > Gammaproteobacteria > Chromatiales > Wenzhouxiangellaceae > Wenzhouxiangella > Wenzhouxiangella sp. YN1. The sequence continues at coordinate 320,594 of NZ_JBJNIO010000155.1, read as the reverse complement.
CTCGAGCGCTTCGTATTCCAGCTTGAGGTCGTTGCGGATGCATTCGACCGGGTTTTCGCCGATCAGCAGGTGGCCCAGGTCCTGCAGGTTGGGCAGGCCACCGAGAAACAGAATGCGCTGGATGATGCGATCGGCGTGCTTCATCTCGTCGATCGATTCCTGGTACTCCAGCTCGGCGAGCTTGTTCAGGCCCCAGTCCTGAAACATGCGGGAGTGCAGAAAATACTGATTGATGGCGGTCAACTCGGCTTTCAGCGCCTGGTTGAGCAGATCGATGATCTTCTTGTCGCCTTTCATGGTTCGTGCTCTCAGCGATTGGACTGTCACTAGCATAACGTCCGTGGCTGAAAGTGGCCAGTGACGGCAGTGTTCAGGCCGTGCGCAGGGGCGAGGGGTTGCCGCCGGGGCCGAGCACGGGGAGTGAGGGCTGAGCGGGTCTGAGGGCAGCCGCGATCACGGCTTCGGCATGTTCACGGCAGCGACCACAGGTGCCGGAACAGCCGGTCAAGGCCTGGATTTCATTGAGGCTGTGGTAGCCATCCGCCACCAGTTCACGAATCGTGCGCTCGGTGACGGCATTGCAGATACAAACGTACATGAGCGCATGTTTGCATGAATGCGAATCATTGTCAATATCATTTTCCTGCCGCGGCCCCGTGAAGTGGCCTTGCGCTGTTGAGGCAATACGCGGATACTGCTCTTGTTCCGCATTCTCGCAGGGGGGTTGATGCCTCAGCGCTTCTACCTGGAGAGTTCCGGCAAGGACGCCTACCTGCCGCGCCATATCCATCTCGACGAATTTCCGGTGACGGTGGGAAGACACTCGGAGTGTGGCGTTCAGCTCGCGGTTGCTCGCCTGTCGAGAATGCACGCTCGCTTTGATCTCGATGGCCGGGTGCTTTGGGTACGTGACCTGGGCAGCACCAACGGCACCTTCGTCAACCATCAGCGGGTGGTCGAGCCCACCGCTTTGCAAGTGGGTGACGTGCTCCATCTGGCCGATCACGAGTTCCGGGTCATGGTCGACTCGATCGGGCGGGAGGCATCCGGTGCCGGGCGCACCGGTGAGGAGACCGTGGTTGGCATGACGTCGCTGCCGCAGGATTTTTCGCTGCAGATGCCCGCGTTCTTTCAGCTGCTTGCCGGTGAACAGGTCACCGGATACGGTCAACCGATCGTCACCGCGGCGGGTGAACCCTGCGCCGTCGAGCTGCTCGGCCGCAGCGAGCATCCCGATCTGGAAGACGGGCCGGCGCAGTTGTTTGCGCTGGCTGCCACGCTGGATGCCGAAATGCGCCTGAGCCGCATGCTGCGTCGTCGCTGCTTCGAGCAGGCCGATCGCGCCGGCCTGCGGATGCCCCTGTTTTTCAACAACCACCCCGCCGAATGCGAGGATATGGGGGGCTTGTTGGAGGAAATACAGCGATTGCGGCGCGCGTATCCGGACCTCAGCCTGGTCTTCGAAGTGCACGAGTCGGTTGTCACCGATCTGGGCGCGATGGCCGAGGTCAAGCAGGAGTTGGCGCGCATGAATATTGCCCTGGCCTACGATGATTTCGGCGCCGGGCAGGCACGATTGCTCGAGCTGGTTGAAGTGCCGCCGGACTATCTCAAGTTCGATCGCGGGCTCATTCAGGATGTGACCGGGCGGGATTCGCCACGCTATCGCCTTCTGGCCGAGCTCAGCCGGATGATTTCTTCAATGGGTGTGCGCACGCTGATCGAAGGCGTAGAGCAGGAAACAACGGCCGAACTCTGCCGCGAAGTCGGTATTGACTACATGCAGGGGTTTCTGTTCGGCCGCCCCCGGCCGCTGGCTGACTACCACCACAGCGAGAATGACAGCGCGCCATAGCTTTGCCCTTCACGCTGCCCGACGAACTCGCGCGAGCGCCAGACCTGTGTATAGGTCATGCGGAAGGGCCCACGCGTATAGACGAGGCCGCCATAGACTTCGCCGACGTGCCGCTTGCGGCTGACGCCGTCGACGCCGCCGAACGTGTTTCCCTCGATGAACATGTCGCGAAAGACTCGCCGTCCTTCCATGCCGATATACACATACCAGGAAGCGGCGCGGGTGGGTATGAAGTAATTCTCGCCCGACAGGGCCGGGGTGATTCGCGGCGGTCCGTATCCGCGCGGCAGGTTATGGCCTGCCCGCAGATAACCACCGGCGGCAACGTGGGTGTGGGCGTTGCCGAGCATGGCGCCGCCCATCCAGGATGCGTCAATGGCGGCACCGCCGGGGTTGCCCAGGCTTGCAAACCGGCGGACGCGATCGTAGCCGAGCTGCAGGGTGGGTTCGTTTCTGATCTGCTCATCCCAACCCACGGGCTCGGGCGAGCCGATGGCCGAATGGATGGCTTTCTGAATCTCTTCACCGAAGGCCAGGGGGCCGGTAACGCCGACGCCGACGGAGACTCGATCGGCGCCTTTTTCGCTGGCGGTGCCGGTAGCGAACTGCACGTTGAACCAGGCAGCATAAGGCCGGTCATCGGGCGGAAACTGCGGGTTTTCGATATCGCGCGGGGTATAAAGGTTGTGGCTGATGGACAAGCGATAGGGCAGCGCGTCAGCTTCATCGATGCCGGGAAACTTCCGGGCCACCCGCGCCAGCCAGGAGGGCGGCGTACGAACCTGCCCCACCCGTGAAAGTCGAATGCCGTTGGTGTAGTAACGGTCTTCGTTGGCGAAGATGTCGTTTTCGTATTCGACGACCCAGATGGCGCGCTCTTCGAGTTCACGACGATCGGGTTCCTCACGATCGGTTTCCTGACGGTCGGGTTCCCGACCGTTGCCGTGATTGTCGCTGTCTGCGGCTTGGGCCGCGAATGCTGTGCAGAGAAGAAATGTTGCCGCAAGCCCCCGAATTGCGGTCTCAAAGGACCTCTTCAATGAGCACCTCCACGTTGGTGTTGTTGTTGTTGATCGTGAGCCTGTCGCTACGGCCTTCCAGATCGCCTGATCGGGGCGCTGCGTCGCCGCTGAAAGATACCCGGGCGATCACCATGATGGACTCGGCCGAAGACAGGCTGTTGCCGGCCATCATGGCGTCATCGTCGTCGACCGTCAGCTCCACGGGGAAAGGGCCGCTTTGCAGGCGACGGGCGGCCAGCGGCGGCCCGCCGGAACCGGAGCGAACCGCTACGAAGAGCGTTTCATCTCCATTGAGCCTGCCGGCGAGTTCGTCGGTGATGTCTATCGAAACCGACAGGGAGGTTGCCGGCTCTGCGTCGGCCGGGCCGACAGTTCGATCGTCGGGTCCCCCGGCTCGGGCAGTCGCCAGATAGCGCTCGATGGTTGTCCTGACGTCGCTGGTCTCGGGCACCAGAGTCAACAGGCGCTCGAAGCGGCGAACGGCGGCCGGGTAATCTTCGCGCTGAAAAGCCGCAAGGCCAAGAAACCATAACGCCTTCTGGTTGCCGCCATCGGCCGCTTCTCGCAGCAGGCGGTGCGCCTCATCGGGCAGGCGGCGCTCGCCGGAGGCGTACAGCAGGGTTTCGGCCAGCTCCGTCTTGATTCGGGCATCTTCCCGGTTGATGAAGAGCGCGCGACGGAAGGCGTGCTCGGCCGAGCTGAATTCTTCCAGGCTCTTGTACGCCAGCCCGAGACGAGCCCAGTGTTCGGCGATATCCGGTTCACGCATCGCGCGTTGGGCCAGCTCGGTCACTGCCGTGCGAATTTCACCGGTCTGGCCGGTATCGGGTTTGATTGCCGCCGGGTGGCCTACAGACAAGTAGACGGCAAGGGTTGCAGCGGGCACGAAAATCACCGCGCCAATCAGCGTCATGCGTTGCCGGCTGCCCAGCAGGGGGGCGATGACGAATGCCAACGCCAGCAGCACCGCCGCGACGGTGATGAAGAGAAACACCGGATTGCTCAAAGCACCGATCTCCGTTTGCGAATGACGAGGACCGCGGCCGTCAGGCCGATCAGCAGCAGAATGACCGGGCCACCCCACAGCAGAAAGGTCTGTGCGGCCAGTGGCGGACGGTAGAGTACATAGTTGCCGTAGCGCTCGACCATGAAGTTGCGGATCTCCTGGTCGCTGCGGTCGTCCTGCAGCATGCGCAGCACTTCACTCCGCAGATCCTGAGCCAGTGGTGCGTCCGAATCTGCCAGCGACTGGTTCTGGCACACCGTGCAGCGCAGTTCCTCGACCAGTGAGCGGAACCGCTGGCGCTGCAGTTCACTTTGAAAATCGTAAGGCTCGATTGCCGAGCCCAGCGCCAGCAGGGGCAAAAGGGCCAGGATCAAAAGCCACCTGCCGCATATCACTGGTTGCAACTGAAGTTTCATTTTGTGGTTTCCGCCTGCAACTGCATGGCGCGTCGCATCAGGTCCTGAAACACGTTGGCGTCGACCGGACCGATGTGTTTGTGGCGAATGATCCCCTCGTGATCGACCAGGAAGGTCTCCGGGGCACCATAAACGCCCAGATCGATGGCGACCTGGCCTTCATGGTCGACCAGGTGCCGATCCCAGGCGCTGCCGAAGCGATCGATCCAGGCCAGCGCGTCCTCGCGATCGTCCTTCCAGTTGAAGCCCACCAGATCGATCGGGGCTTCCTTGCCGAGGCGCTCCATGAATGGGTGCTCGGCGCGGCAAGCCCAGCACCAGCTGCCCCAGACATTGAGAATATACGGCTGGCCGAGCAGATCATCGCGGCTGGTGAGTGTTTGCGGGTCGTACAGGCCGGGCAGGCTGAACTGCGGCACCGGTTTGCCGATCAGCGGCGACTGTACCAGTTTGCGTTCATCGCCGGTCTGGAGGCCGGCGATGAGCAGGCCGAGCAGACCCAGGAAGACAGCGAGCGGAATCAGCATGCGAATCATGCCGGCGCCTCGGCACCGGTGGCAGTGGCATCGCTCGCCTTGTGTCTGCGGCGTTTGCGGTAGCGACGATCGGAGGCCGAGATCAGGCCGCCGATGCCGATCAGCACGGCACCTCCCCAGATCCAGCGCACGAAAGGTTTGACGTGCAGGCGCATGCTCCAGGCGCCGCTGTCGTCGAGTCGGTCGCCCATGGCGATATAAAGATCGCGGAACACGCCGGGCTTGAGCGCTACCTGGGTCATGGTCTGGCCGCCGCGGTGGTAGAGGCGTTTCTGAGGCGTCATGTGCGCTACCTGACGGTCGCCGCGGTGGATGGTGATCCGGGCTTCATCCGCGCGCCAGTTGGGGCCCTTGACCTGGGCGACTTCGTGCAGAGTGAAACTGTAGCCCGCTGCCTCGATGGTCTCGCCGGGCGCAATGCGCACGTCGCGTTCAAAAGTGTGTGCTTCGACCATGGCCGCGCCGATGAGAAACACGCCAACGCCGGCATGGGCCAGCACCATGCCCCATTGATGACGGGGCAGGCCAGAGCGGCTGGCGCGGGCCGTGCGGAAGGCGTACGCGGCAGCGCCACCGATCAGCCAGAAGCCGCCGATCCAGCCGCTGGCTGCGCGCAGGCTCCAGGTATCGAGCCAGGCGCACACCGCCAGCGCAGCCGCGACCGACCCGATCGCGGTCAACGCCAGCGGGCGTACGACGCGCATGAATGCGTCACGCTTCCAGCGCGTGAACGGTCCCAGCGGCAGCAGCAGCACCACCGGCGTCATCAGCAGAATGAACATGGCCCCGAAGTAGGGCGGGCCGACCGAGATCTGGCCCCAGTCCATGAAGTCGATGATCAGCGGGTAGAGCGTGCCCAGCAAGACCATTGCCGCCGAGACGGTGAAGAAGACGTTGTTGAGCAGCAGCAGGGATTCGCGGCTGAGCCAGTCGAAGCCCTGGCCAACCATGATGCGCGGCGCGCGCAGCGCGTACAGCGTGAGCGCACCGCCGACGATCAGGGCCATGAAGGCGAGTATGAACAGGCCGCGCTCAGGATCGTTGGCGAAGGCGTGTACCGAGGTCAACACGCCCGAGCGCACCAGGAAGGTGCCCAGCAGCGACATCGAGAAGGCGGCGATGGAAAGCAATACGGTCCACGCCGGGAAGGCGCCGCGCTTTTCGGTCACTGCCTGTGAGTGAATCAGCGCGGTGCCAATCAGCCAGGGGATGAAAGAGGCGTTTTCGACCGGATCCCAGAACCACCAGCCACCCCAGCCGAGCTCGTAATAAGCCCACCATGAGCCCAGCGCAATGCCGAAAGTGAGAAACGACCAGGCCGCCAGGGTCCAGGGGCGAGACCAGCGCACCCAGTCGCGCTCGACGCGTCCGCCAATCAGCCCGGCAATGGCGAAGGCGAAGGCGACCGCAAAGCCGACGTAGCCCATATACAGCAGCGGCGGATGAAAGATCATGCCGGGGTCCTGCAGCAGCGGATTGAGGTCGCGACCGTCGATCGGGCCGGGCAGGATGCGCTCGAATGGGTTGGACGTGAACAGGATGAACAACAGAAAGCCGACCGAGATCATGCCCATCACCGCGAGCACGCGCGCGGTGAAGTACCGCGGCACGGAGCGCGAGAAGGCGGCCACGGCCAGCATCCAGCCACCCAGCAGCAGCATCCACAGCAGCAGCGAACCCTCGTGGCTGCCCCACACCGCGGTGACACGGTAGAACCAGGGCAGCAGCAGGTTGGAGTGCATGGCCACGTAGGTGACGGTAAAGTCGTGCTGCAGGAATGCCATGGTCAGCGCCGCGAAGGCGCCGGCGAGAAACACGAATTGTCCGATCGCAAGCGACGGCGCGAGTTTCATCAGCGCCTCGTTGTTGCGCTGGGCGCCAACCATCGGCAGAACCGCCAGCAGCGCGGCCAGCACCAGGGCCAGGATCAGCGAGATCTGTCCGAGCTCGGCGCTCATCGCGTCGACGCCTCCGCCGGGTGGCCGGCGGCCTCCAGCGATTTCATCACTTCCGGCGGCATGTAGGTCTCGTCGTGGCGGGCCAGAACTTCGTTGGCGTGGAAGTGCCCGGCCGCGTCAAGCTGGCCGTGCGCGATCACTCCCTGGCCTTCGCGAAACAGGTCGGGCAGGATGCCTTCGAAGCTGACCGGTACGTCGTGGAGGCCGTCGGTAACGGTGAACTCGACCTTGAGGCTGTCGGGGTCGCGACTGACCGAATTGGCAGCCACCAGACCGCCGAGGCGAATCTGGCGGTCGGCGGGTGCCGCGGCGGCATGTACATCGGTGGGACTGACGAAATAAAGCATGTTGTCATTGAGTGCAGTGATGGCCACGGCGGTGGCAGCGCCCACGCCGAGGACGATCAACGCCACCAGGGCCAGTCTTTTCTTACGCGTCGGTGTCATCGTAGTTTCCGGTCTGTAGTGCTTGTTCCTCGCGCAGTTCGGCGATGAGCTGCCGCCTGCGCACGCGCGGCTGCAGGAATTGCCAGGCCATGATCACGGCGAACAGGCCGTAGCTGCTCCAAACGTAGAAGGCGTAGTCGAGTTGCGGGATCATGTCTTTCCTTTCGCTGTGTCCTGTCCGATCACGCGGCCAATCCAGTTCTTGCGTCGGTCCTGCTCGATCAGATCGTTGCGGGCACGGTCGAGCAGCGCCCCTCCGAACATCAGTTTGACGCCCACGGTCATCCAGATCAGCGGCGACAGCATGCTCGAGTGCATTCGTGATTCGCCCAGCAGGCGGATCGTCGCGCCCTGGTGCAGGGTGGTCCACCATTCTACCGAGAAGTGGATCAGCGGGATATTGACCAGCCCCACCAGCACGAGAATGCAGGCCACGCGGGCGCCCTTGCGCCGATCCTCGAAGGCGGCGTAGAGCCCCATGATGCCCAGATAGATGAACAGCAGCACCAGCATCGACGTCAGGCGCGCATCCCAGGCCCACCAGGTGCCCCACATGGGCTTGCCCCACAGCGAGCCGGTGGCCAGGCAGAGCGCCGTGAGCCCGGCGCCGATCGGAGCGGCTGCCATGGCCATGATCTCGACGGTGCGAATGCGCCAGATCAGCGCGATGGCGGCCAGAACCGCCATGATGAGATAGCTGGCGAGCGCTTGCCACGCCGCTGGCACGTGAATGAACAGGATGCGATAGCTGTCGCCTTGCTGATAATCGGGCGGCACGATGTAAAGCGCCTGGTAGAGGCCGATGGCGGCGCAGACCAGGAAACCAGCCCACAGCCAGGGCGACAGAACGCGACAGAGCCGGTAGAAGGTTGGCGGTGAGCCCAGGCGGTGAAAGCCGACTTTCAGACGCTGAAAAATCATTCGATGTTCAACCTCAGTGCAGCGGTGGTGGCAAACGGGACCAGGGTCACGGCAAGAATCAGCAGCGCCGACAGCAGGCCCAGGTGCGCTCGCGCCGACAAGCCTTCCGCAGCAGCCGTCACGCCGCCGGTTGCGAAGATCAGTACAGGCACCACCATCGGGAACACCAGGATGGACAACAGAACGCTGCCGCGGTTCGTTCCCAGGGTCAGTGCACTGGCCAGACCGCCGACCAGGCTGAGAATCGGCGTGCCGATGAGCAGGGTCAGCATCAGCGTGGGCAGGGCGCGGTCCGGCAGATACAGCATTTGCGCCGCCAGCGGGGCGAATACGATCACCGGTACACCGGTGATCAACCAGTGGCTGAACAGGCGAGTGGCGACTAGCGGGCCGGGCGACGACGCGCCCACCCACCACTGCTCCAGGGTGCCGTCTTCAAGATCGGGCCGGAACAGCTGCTCCAGGGCGAGCAGGCTGGCCAGCAGCGCCGCGACCCAGATCATTCCCGGTGCGATGCTGGCCAGCAGGTTTGGCCCGGGGCCGACGCCCAGCGGCACCAGAATGATGACAGCAAACAGAAAGATCAGCGGCATCAGTGATTCGCCGCCGTGGCGCAGAGCCAGGCGCAGGTCGCGGCGCAGCAGGGCGTTCATGCGTCCGATCATGCCGTCTGTTCCGATTGTGGTTGCGTGTGTCGCCGAATCGTGAGCAGTACCGGCTCGCGTTGGATCAGCGGCTGGCGCTGGTGCGTGGAGAGTACGGCTGAACCATCGCGGCCGAGCTGCTCCTGCAATAGCGCATCGACCAGCGCGCAGCCGTCGTCATCCAGGCTGGCGTAGGGCTCATCGAGCAGCCACACGGCCGCCGGTGCCACCAGCAGGGCGGCCAGGCCGAGGCGGCGTTTCTGGCCGGCTGACAGCGCGCGCGCCGGGCGCAGGCCCAGGCCGGCCAGGCCCACCCGGGCCAGCGCGCGGCTGTTGCTCATGCCGCTGGTCGTGCCCCGGAAGCGACGCTGGAACTGAAGGTTCTCCCGACAGCTGAGTTCACCCTTGATCGCCGCCTGGTGCCCGAGAAAAGCTATCGGCGCCCGCCGCTGGATGTCCCCGCACGACGGCGACAGGATGCCGGCCAGCAGTCTCAAGAGCGTGGTTTTGCCGGACCCGTTGGCGCCGCGTACCACCAGCGCCTGACCACCCCCGAGCGCCAGGTCGACGGGCTCGAACACCAGCTCGCCGGCGCGCGCAAAGCCGGCCTGTTTGGCCTCGAGCAGGGCGCGCATCAGTGGGCTCGTCCGGCCCAGAAGGGCAGGGTATGCGGCCAGCATGGCCCGTACAGCCGCAGTTCGGCCGGCTGGCTGGCACGTCCGGTGACGATTGCGGCCTGCCCGAATGTCTCCGCCATGCGATCCAGGGTGGCCGGCTCGGCGTCGATGAACAGCAGGCCGCTTTCGTCCGGCCAGTCACCGTCCGGGGCGCGGTTGACGGCGGGGTGGTGTTCCCGTCCCAGGTTCGCAGCCTTTGTCAGCAACTGCCGATGGCGCGCCAGGTTGGTACGCTCGCCCAGCTGTCTTGCGCCCGGGTTGAATGCTGTCACGATCGCCCAGGGTCGGTCGTGAAGCGCTTGATCGAGGGCGCTGTGAGTCTGCCCGACTCGAATGCTGTATTCGTGCCGATCGATGGTCACCCGGTAATCGGTGCGCGAGAATGCCTGCAGGAGCGCTTCGGGCGAGTGCTGGTCGGTCTGGTTCTTCATCGACTTCGGGCGGTTGTCCGGATATGACGACTGACAACGTAGTATTTTAGCGTGTGAGACAGCTCGGGCATGACCTGAGTTAAATCCATTGCAATTATTCGAGGGGTCTACTGAAATCGCGATGCCCAGCTTTGATTATGACCTGTTCGTGCTCGGTGCCGGCTCCGGCGGAGTGCGAGCATCCCGAATTGCCGCCGGCCACGGTGCCCGCGTGGCCGTCTGCGAGGAGTCACGCGTTGGCGGAACCTGCGTGATTCGCGGCTGCGTGCCCAAGAAACTGCTGGTGTATGCATCGCAGTTCTCCGAGTATTTCGAGGACGCAGCCGGCCACGGCTGGAGTGTGGGCGATACAGCGTTCTCCTGGCCCGATCTGATTGCGGCCAAGGACCAGGAGATCGACCGTCTCAACGGCATCTACCACAAGCTGCTCGACAACGCCGGGGTCACGCTTCACGAAGGCCGGGGGCGCTTGATCGACCGACACACCGTGGAGGTGGACGGGCGCCGCTGGAGTGCCGAAAAAATTCTCATTGCCACCGGCGGACGACCCTGGGTGCCGGACATCCCCGGTGCCGGGCTGGGAATCACCTCCGACGAGGCTTTCCATCTGGACACTCTGCCCAAGCGCGTTCTGGTTGCCGGTGCCGGCTACATCGCCGTCGAGTTTGCCGGCATTTTCCAGGGCATGGGCAGTGACGTCACGCTGGCCTATCGGCGTGACCTGATTCTGCGCGGGTTCGACGACGACGTGCGTCAGGCCGTGGAGGCCGGCATGCGCGGTCGCGGCATCGCTGTTCAGTATCACAGCTCGCCTGCGCGCCTGGAGCGGTGCGATGACGGCATCGCCGTGACCTTTTCCGACGATCGCCGCCAGGTCTTCGACTGCGTCATGTTCGCAACCGGCCGTTCTCCCTACACCTGGGATCTGGGCCTGGAAGAGGTGGGCGTGCATACGGGCGCGGAAAATCGCATCGAGGTTGACCACTACAGCCGCACCAATGTCGACAACATCTTTGCCGTTGGCGATGTCACCGACCGGCTCAATCTCACGCCGGTGGCGCTGATGGAAGGCCACGCCTTTGCCGATACGCAGTTTGGCGGCATGGATCGACCGGTGGACCATGCCGCTACGCCGGCGGCCGTGTTCAGCCAACCGCCGGTCGGCACCGTGGGGTTGTCCGAAGCGGAGGCAAGGGAGCAGTACGAACAGGTTCGCATTTTCCGGTCGTCCTTTACGCCGATGAAATACACCCTCAGCGAACGGCAGGAAAAAAGCATGATGAAGCTGGTGGTGGATGCCGGCAGCGATCGAGTGCTCGGCTGTCACGTAGTCGGCCCGGATGCGCCGGAAATCATCCAGGGCTTTGCCGTGGCGGTTAGGGCACAATTGACCAAGGCAGATTTCGACCGCACTATCGGAATCCACCCCAGTAGCGCCGAGGAGCTGGTGACCCTTCGTCAGCCCGTCGCGTCATGACACAGTCTGGATCAGGCAGGGAAAAGTCGATGAAGTCAGGGATCGGATTTTTTATCGTTGGGGTTTTCACGGCGCTGGGACTCGCCTTTTCGAGTTCGGCACCGGTGTCAGCTGCTCAGGCCAGCTTTGTCGTTCCCGGCAAGTGGATCGTGGAACTGGAAGCGCCACCGGCGGTGGCCTATGAAGGCGGACCGGTTGCCGTGCTGCACGATGAGGGTGGCGGGAGCACCGGCAAGCGCCTGGCGCCGACCTCGCCGCGCGCGACGGGGCGACAGCGTTACGATGCGCACACGGCGGAAGTGGCAGCGTATACCGCTTACCTGGGCCAGCAGCGCGACAGCGTACTGGAGCGGGCCAGCGATCGGCTGGGCCGCACGGTTACGGCCAGGCGCGTGTATGCGCATGTCTTCAACGGCTTTGAGGCGAGCTTGAGCGCCGAAGAGGCCGATGAGGTGGCCCGCTTGCCCGGCGTTCGCAGCGTCCAGCCGGTCATGGCCTACAAGATGCAGCTGGATGCCGGCCCGGAGCTGATCGGCGCGCGGCGCGTGCACGCGGGGCTGGCCGGCATGCCCGCCAACGGCGGCGAGGGGACGGTCGTGGGCATCATCGACAGCGGCATCAACTGGGAGCACCTGTATTTCTCGGACGACGACCTGGCTTCCGGGCACGTCTTTTCGAACCCGTATGGCCGGCAGCTCGGTGAGTGCTCGAAAGCAAATGTCGAGTGCAACGACAAGCTGGTGGGGGTCTACGACTTCACCATCGAGGGCACCGACGGCAAGGACCCAGAGGGCCATGGCACGCACGTAGCGTCGATAGCGGCCGGCGTGCCGTGGAGCTTTACGCTGACGGACTCGGGCAGCTACCTGTATGACACCACCGGGGTGGCGCCGCATGCCAACATCATTTCCTACAAGGTCTGCTACAAGGAGCATCCCAGCAACGAGGATCTGAACGAAAGCTGTGAAAGCAGCGCCATCAGAGAAGCCTGGGAGCAAGCGGTGATCGACGGCGTCGATGTGGTCAACTACTCCATCGGAAGCGACGCGGCTGACCCCTGGGCCAGTGCGATACCGCTTCTGAACCTGTGGGACGCCGGAATTCCTTTCGTGACCTCGGCCGGCAACGCCGGCCCGGGCAGCGAAACGATCGGCTCGCCGGCCAATGCGCCCTGGGCCTTTGCCGTGGGCAGTACGACGCATGGACGTCAGGTCGGCTCAAGGGCCACGGTCGCGGGTCTGCGCGACCTGGTGGTGACCTACGGCAGCGGCCCGCCCCTGTCGTCGGCGCTGACCGCCCCACTGATTGCCGCCGATGACGTAGCCAGCAACAATCTGGGCTGCAATGCCTTCCCCGCCGCTTCGCTGCAACAGGCGATCGTGCTGATCGAGCGCGGCAACTGCACGTTTGCCGACAAGGTCAGGCATGCGGCCAACGCCGGTGCAGCCGGCGTCCTGGTCTACAACAGTGTCTCCGGTCCGCCCATCATCATGGGGGGGCTCGAAGGCAGCACCATTCCGGCAGCGATGATGAGCCGCCCGGACGGCCTGGCGGTTCGCGCGGCGATGGCCGAGCAGAGCTATCCGGGAGCGACGCTGAGCACCGAGGGCTTTGCCTCCATCAATGAAGGCCTTCAGGATTTCATGTCGGACTTCAGCTCCCGCGGGCCGAACGTCTTTCCGCCGGGCGTGATGAAGCCCAACGTCGTGGCGCCGGGATCCAACATCGTGGCCGGCTGGTATGACGGCGCCAATTCCGTTGCGACGGCCAGCGGCACCTCGATGGCGAGCCCGCATGTGGCCGGCTCGGTGGCGCTGTTGAAGTCGATTCACCCGGACTGGACCCCGGCCATGCTGCAGTCAGCGCTGGAGACAACGGCCGAGACCGTGCCGCTGCGCAATGGAGAAGATGCCGCCGGCATGCCCGACCGCGGCAGCGGCCGGGTTCGCGTTGACCTGGCGGCGCGTGCCGGGCTGTACCTGCCCATCTCGCGGCGAGACTTCGAGCGCGCCAACCCCGCCATTGGCGGTGATCCGGCAAAGCTCAATCTGCCCGGGGTCTGGGGTCCTGACTGCCTCTCGACGTGTTCGTTTACCCGCAAGGTCCGCGCCATCGAAGCTGGTGCCTGGGAGGTGAAGACGACCGGAGACGTCGAGATTTCGGTGACCCCGCAGCGCTTCGAACTGGCGGCGGGTGAAACCCGGACGCTGCAGATCGAGGTCGAGACCGGCGCCTTGTTTGCCGGCGCGCTGGGGCACGGGCAGGTTGAACTTCGGCCCACCCGGGGAGACTTCGTTTCGCAACAGCTGAGAGTCGGTGTGCAGGTGGCCGCGATCGAGCTGCCCTCGACGGTCGAGTTCGAGGTCGACAGCAACCGCGGGCGACGCAGCCAGCGCGTCACCTCCGGGCCGCTGCCTGAGCCGGTTTTCCGGACCAGCGACCTGGTCGCGGTGACCAGAGAGGCATTCCTGCTGCCCCAGGACAGCACCCGTGACGACCCTTATTCCGGCAACGATGGTCGCAAGACATTTCTGATCGATGTGCCGCAGGATGCGCTGCTGCTGATGGCCGAGATTGTCTCTTCGGCGGCAGTGGATATCGATCTGTACGTTGGTCGTGACGACAACGGCAACGGTCGCGCCGATGAGTCCGAGGAGGTTTGCAAATCCACTACTCCGGGTGAGCTGGAGCAGTGCCTGATCGAGTCACCGGCTGCCGGGACCTGGTGGGTGCTGGTGCAGAACTGGCGATCGTCTGTGACCGGTCGACGCGACCCGGTTGAACTGGAGATGGCCGCCCTGGGGGTCAGCGACGAACCCGGATTCAGCGTCACCGGCCCGGGGTTCCACCCGGGCGGCGAGCTGGAGCTCGGGTTCTCCTGGGATGAGCCGACCATGCTCAGAGATCAGCGTCGGGTGGCTGCCGTGGAGCTGAGCAGCTCACCGGACGCGCTCGGAGACCAGGGAATCGTGCCGGTCTACGTGACGCGAACGGCTGCCAATGCTCCGCAGCCGACCGCCCTGTTTCACGGTGAGACCCGCGCCGTCGTTCTTCCGGGCACAAGCCGGCACGATCTGCTGTTTGTCGACGTGCCGCCCTCGGCACGCCGGCTGGAAGTGACAATCAAGGGCGACAGTCGCGTTGAAGGTGAACTCCATCGACTGGATTTTGCACGGATCAAGGGCCATGCCCCGGCCACGCCGCCGGCCCCGACCGGAGCTCCGCTGAGCAGCGGCAAAGCGTCATCCGCGGGCTTTACGCTCAAGCAGGCGGCTTCCGGCGGCAGCACGTTGACTGCCGGCCGCTACTATGTAGTGCTGAAAAATGACGCGGCCGACGAGCGCCGGGTCGAGGTCAGCGTAAACCTCACCGAATCAGCCGCCGCCGGGCTGCCGCGCTTCGGCCTGTGGAGCGCGCGCGACCGCGACACCTATCAGGGTTTCGAATGGGCTGAGGGCGGTGCCGGTCTGATTGTCTGGTACAGCTACGATGACGCCGGGCTGCCGGTGTTCTACAACGCCATCGGTCCGGTCGCACCGGATCGCTCGACCTGGTCGGCAGACCTGCTGCGAACCACCAGCATTGGTGTGCGCAACAACATCAGTACGGTCGGACAGCTCGGAGTGACGGCCATCGACGACGATGACATGATCGTTTCCTGGCGGCTCAACGGTACTCACGGCTCCGAGCGCCTGTCGCCCGACAGCCCCATGACCTGTCCGCAGGTTGGCGGTCAAATGGTTGACTACAGCGGCCACTGGAGCGTGCCCGGCGAGGCTCAGGGCGGTACCACCATGATCGTTACCGCGTCGACGCAGGCTCAGGTACGCTATTATTTTGATCAGCTGGGCGTGGGGCGCTGGGTGATTACCAGCGACTCTGCCGGCGCCGGGCCGCTGGCCGAACAGCTTGATGTGCTGGATGTGCGCGGGTTCTGCCCCGGCTGTGAACCGGTTGAGGTCAGCTGGGAGACGGTCGGCAGCTATTCACGCGTGTTCGAAGATGAATATACCGCGACTGAAATCCTGGAATTCAAGTCGAGTCCGCCGCTGAACCAGCCGTATGCAACCGAGGTGGACATCAAGCGGCTGACGGCGCCCCGGAACTGTCCGTAGGAGCATTGACACACCGCATCGGCCTGGTGAATCCAGGCCGATGCGATCGGTCTCATCCAAAGCCCTGTCGATATGATCAGAGATCACAAGGTCGTGGTAGTCATGCCCGCCTACAATGCGGCGCGAACGCTGGAGCAGACGCTGGCGGAGGTGTCGCGTGAGGTGGTCGATGAGGTCATTCTGGTCGACGACGCCAGCCAGGACGATACTGCCGAGCTGGCGCGGGAGCTGGGAATAGAGCAGGTCATACGGCATGACCGCAATCGCGGCTACGGTGGCAATCAGAAAACCTGCTATCGGGCCGCGCTGGCGCGCGGGGCCGATATCGTGATCATGCTGCACCCGGACTACCAATACAATCCGCGTCTGATTCCGGCCATGGCGGAGCTGGTGGCCAGCGGTCTGTTTCCGGTCGTGCTGGGCTCGCGCATTCTCGGCGGCGGCGCCCTCAGCGGCGGCATGCCGGTCTACAAGTACATTGCCAACCGGTTTCTTACCGCCTTCCAGAACCTGTGCACGGGTGCCAAGCTGTCGGAGTATCACACCGGTTACCGCGCTTTTTCTGCGCACATCCTCGAGCAGCTCGATCTCGACGGCAACTCGGACGACTTCATTTTCGACAACCAGATGCTGGCTCAAGTCCTGGCGCGCGGGCATCGCATAGGCGAGATCAGCTGCCCGACGCACTATTTCAGCGACGCCTCTTCGATCAACTTCAGGCGCTCGGTAACCTACGGCCTGGGCGTGCTCGGGATTTCCCTGCAGCATCTGCTCGCCCGCAGCCGGTTGTATCGACCGCGATGGTGGCGGACATAGTCGCCTCGCGGCGCATGACCGGCCGCTTCTGGTTTGTGCTGCTGTGGCTTGCGGTCGTCGTTGCCGCCGCCTGGCTCAGGCTGTGGCAGATCGATTTGCAGATTCTGCTCGATGACGAGTGGCATGCACTGCATCGGCTGATGCACGCCAGCTACGGCGAGATCTTTCTCAGTTTCGGTCACGCTGACTACTGTATTCCGCTCACGCTGATGTTCAAGGCCCTGGCCGAGACCGTCGGCCTGCATGCATGGCAGATGCGGGCGCTGCCGATGCTGTCTGGACTGGCGGCGGTGGTGCTGCTGCCCTGGCTGTTGCGTACCTGGCTGCGGCCCGGTGAGCGTCTGTGCCTGGGTGCGTTGATCGCGATCTCGCCGCTGCTGGTGCATTTTTCGCGCTATGCGCGCCCTTATGCGCTGGTTGTTCTGCTGGGCTTTGCGGCCATCATCCTGTTGTGGCACTGGTGGCATCACGGCGGCCGTGGGCGCGCTGCCGGTTTTCTGGCCTGCGCCGTGGCCGCGGCCTGGCTGCACCCGCTGACCACGCTCTACACCGGCGCGGCGCTGAGCTGGTTTGCGGTGGCGGGGCTGTGGCGCTGGCGCCAGGGGCAGGGCGCAGCGACTTTCTGGAAGACTGTCGCGCTCGGCGCGACCACCACGCTTGCCTGCAGCGCGCTGATTCTGCCGCCACTGCTGGCTGATACCGGCGCCATTGCGGTCAAGGCCGGCAAGCATTCGATCGAGCTCGAGACCCTGGCACGGAGCTGGGAAATGGTCCTTGGCCTGGGGCGTCCCTGGCTGGCGGCGCTGCTGGCGGTGCCGGTGGCCGTGGGAGGGCACCTGCTCTGGCGCCGCGATCGGGCGTTCCTCATCTTCTGGCTGGTGTTGAGCGCCGCGGTCGGTGGTGTCCTCCAGGTCCTGGGGCCGGAGTGGATCCGCCATGCTCTCGTGCTGGTGCGCTACATGGCGATTTCGGTTCCTGTTGTCCTGGCGCTGCTAGCGATCGGCCTGGTGCATATCGTGCTGGTGATCATCCGTTGGGCCGGACGCGCCGGGCAGCCCGCGGCAGCCGTGGCCCTGTTGCTGGTCGGCGGCCTTTATCTTGCCGGTCCGCTGCCGGCGGTCTACAGCGGTATCAACCAGTTCACCAACGCGGTGCGTTACCAGGTTGACTACAATTTTCAGCGCAGCGTCTACCATGGCATCATGGCGCCGCTCGAGACGCCGCCGTTCTACCGTGAGATTGCCGCCGCTGAGGAAGAATGGATCGTAGTCGAGGCTGCCTGGTATTTCGAGACGAACTTCACCCCGATTTCGGAATTTCAGCGTGAGCATCAGCTTGAGGTCGAGATCGGCATGATCAGCGGGCTGTGCACCGACTGGGTCGCAGGCGAGCTCGATCCGGATGACGGTCTCGAAATCGAGCTGCGGCAGTTTGTCCATCTCAGCGATGTGCTTGCCGAGCCGGGCTCCGTCAATCGCCTGGTGGTTTTCCACCTGGGCAACCCGTTCGACCACCCGACCAGACCCTTACCCGATCTCTCACCTTGTATCGAGGCCTTTCGCGAGCAGGTCGGGCCGCCCTGGTACGAAAGCGAAGACCACGTCGTGTTCAGGCTTCCGGCGTCAGGCCGGGGAGACGACGCCTGAGCAGCCACGACGCACAGACCAGAAGCACCACACCGAGCATGGGCAGGCCGATTTCGGGTTCCAGCAGCAGCGCCGGCGACATCAGGCCGCGGGCGTCGAGCAGGGCGTCGAGACCGGAGCCGACGCCGGCGTAGACGATGGCCGACGGCGTCAGCCCGATCAATGAGGCGATCAGAAAGCGACTGAGATCGATGCGGGTAAAGGCAGAGCCGGCATTGACCGCAAAACAGGGCGCGACCGGAACGATGCGCAGCAGGGTGACGTAGAAAAACGCGTTTCTGTCCATCAGCGCGAATATCTTCCGCGCGCGTCCCTCGCGCAGAAAGGCGCTGTCCTCGCGCACGCCGAGCAGCCGCATCAGCGTGAAGGTCAGTACCGCTCCTGCGGTCATGCCGGCGAGCGCTGCCGCTGCCCCCACGCCGGCCCCGAACAGAAAGCCGCCGGCCACCGTGAACACGGTCGCCGCCGGCAGCGTCAGCGTGATCAATACGGCAAAAGCCAGGATATAGATGGCCACGCCGGGCCAGTAGTGGGTGGCAACCATGCCTTCGAGCTGCCCGACCAGCCTGAGCACAGAGGCCTGGCCGATATCGGTCAGCGCCACGGCAAAGGCAAGCACGATCGACAGCGCCAGGGCGGCCAGGGCCAGCTTGAAAGGTTTGTGTCGCATGGTATTCAGCGCTTGTCGACGGCCAGCATCCGGCCGGTCAGGTCGACAAAGCGCTCGACGTCCTCGCGGTTGTTGTAGAGCGGCGCCGGCGCGACCCGGATGATGTCGGGCGGACGCCAGTCGCATGTGACACCGTGCGCCTCGAGACGTTCGAGCAACCGCCGGCTTTCCTGCTCGCCGGCGTGCAGCCTCAGCGACAGCTGGCAGCCGCGGCGGTGCGGTTCCAGCGGCGTAATGATATCGACTTGATCCTGTAGTTCCTGCGTGAGCAGATGAGCCAGATAGCCGGTCAGCTCCAGCGAGGCGTGGCGCAGGGGCGCGATGCCCCCGGCATCATCAAAAAGCTGCAGCGAGGCCAGCAGGGGCGCGCTGGCCAGAACCGGCAGGGTCGAGAGCTGCCAGCCGGCGGCCCCGGGCTGCGGTCGAAATTGCGGCTGCATCCGGAAGCGGGTGCTGACCTCCTGGCCCCACCAACCGGCAAGACGCGGACCGTCGAAGTGCGCGTGGCGGGCGTGCACGAACAGGCCGGCAATGGCGCCGGGGCCGGCGTTGAGATACTTGTAGCTGCACCAGACGGCAAAATCGGGCCCGTCGTCGTGCAACTGCAGGGGAACATTGCCTACTGCATGCGCCAGATCCAGGCCCACTGCGGCGCCGGCCTTGCGCGCTGCGCGACAGACGCGCCCGATATCGAAAACCTGCCCCGTGGCGTATTGCACCCCCGGCCAGAGCACGAGCGCGACCTGATCGCCGTAGCGCTCGAGGTAGTCTTCGAGATCTTGCTCATGCAGCAGGCCGTCGCGACGGGTGGCGAGCTCGACGAGATCGTGTTCGGAATCGAGGCCGTGGAGGTGCAGCTGCGAGGCCACTGCGTAGCGGTCCGACGGGAAGCTGCCTTTCTCGATGATGATGCGCCGGCGCCTTGCTGTCGGCTGGTAGAAGCTGATCAGCATCTGGTGCAGGTTGGCGGTGAGCGTGCCGGTAGCGACCACCTCTTCCTGATGGGCGCCCAACAGGCGCGCCAGCGCGTCGCCAAGCAGCTCGTGATAACCGGTCCAGGCCGTGGGCCCGTCGAAATGGCCGGCCACACCCAGCCGGGCCCAGCGCTCCAGCTCGGCATCGACGGTGTCGGCAGCATCGCGGGGCTGCGCGCCCAGGGAGTGCCCGCACAAGTAGGTGCCCGGTTGGCCGGCGGCGCCGGCGCCGCCGGGTATGCGAAAGCGGTCACGAAACCGACCGGGTGTGAATCCGGTTGTGGGTGTGGCGTGGGTCATGGTTCGAACAGTCCGTGGTTCGAGCAGTCAGGCAAACAAAGGTGCAGGGGCAGCATAGCCGGAAACCCGTCGAGCCGAAAGGCGCCGGCGATGTCGACGGGTGCCGCGCTGCAGGTGCCGCTACAATGGCGTTCGCTGACGCCGCGTCAGCTCATGCCACGCCATTCATGGAACATTCGCAATGAAGGTTTCCGACTTTCAGTTCGATCTGCCCGAAGATCAGATCGCGCAGTACCCGCTCGCCGAACGTTCGGCGAGTCGGCTGCTGCAGCTCGAGCGCAGGAGCGGTCGCTGGCATGATCGCCGGTTTGCCGGGCTGCCCGAGCTGCTGGCGCCGGAAGATCTGCTGGTGTTCAACAACACCCGAGTCATCCCGGCTCGTCTGTGGGCGCGCAAGGAAAGTGGCGGCCGCGTCGAGATCATGATCGAGCGTGTGGTCTCCGATCGGGAAGCGATCGTGCAGCTGCGAGCCAACCGCAAGCCGGTGATCGACTCACGGTTGTTCATCGATGGTCAGGCCGAGTTGTGTGTATGCGGCCGCGAGGAGGCGTTCTGGCGCCTGAGTATCGTGTCCGGTTCGGGCTGGTCTGCGCTGCTGGAGGCGGTTGGCCACATGCCGCTGCCGCCTTATATCGAGCGCAGCGACGAGGCGCTGGACGCGGAGCGCTACCAGACGGTTTTCGCGAAGGTGCCCGGCGCGGTGGCGGCACCTACCGCCGGCTTGCATTTCGACGCCTCCGTCTTTGCCGGCCTCGACGCGCTGGGCGTGCACCGCGCGGAGTGCACCCTGCACGTTGGTGCCGGCACTTTCCAGCCGGTGCGCGTCGAGCGGATTTCCGAGCACCGCATGCACGCCGAGTGGCTGTCGGTTTCCGACAGTCTGGTCGCGGCCGTGGAAGCCGCACGTGCTCGCGGCGGCCGGGTGATTGCGGTTGGCACCACCGCCGTACGCGCCCTGGAGACAGCCGCCGCTGGCGGCAGGTTGACCGCATTTGCTGGCGACAGTCGGCTGTTTCTTCATCCGGGCAGCCAGTTCCGGGTGGTCGACGCAATGATCACCAACTTTCACTTGCCCGGTTCGACCCTGCTGATGCTGGTCAGCGCCTTCGCCGGACGCGAAAATGTGCTGGCGGCTTATCGCCATGCAGTCGAGGCCGGGTATCGTTTCTTCAGCTATGGCGACGCCATGTTCATTGGGTGAGCCATTGTGTGTGAAGATCAAACACTTGGGAAATTGATTTCAGATGAATTTTGAGCTCCTCGCCAATGATCGCGATGCCCGTCGGGGGCGGTTGACCTTCGAGCGCGGCACCGTTGAAACGCCGGCCTTCATGCCGGTGGGAACCTATGGAACGGTCAAGGCGATGACGCCCGAGGAGCTGCGAACGATCGGCGCGGAGATGATTCTGGGCAACACCTTCCACCTGATGTTGCGTCCGGGCACGGAGGTCATCGCCGCCCACGGCGACCTGCACGATTTCATGGGCTGGAACGGGCCGATCCTGACCGATTCCGGTGGTTTTCAGGTTTTCAGCCTGGCCGACCGGCGCAGGCTGAGCGAAGACGGGGTGACTTTCGCATCGCCGGTGGATGGGGCCCGGGTGTTTCTCGGGCCTGAAGAGTCGATGGCGGTGCAGCGTGCGCTGGGTGCGGACATTGTCATGATCTTTGACGAATGTACGCCGTACCCGGCCACTCAGGCCCAGGCGCGCGAATCCATGGAGCGCTCCCTGCGCTGGGCCGAGCGTTCGCGTCAAGCGCATGCGGACAATCCGGCGGCGCTGTTCGGCATCGTGCAGGGCGGAATGTATCCGCAATTGCGCCGGCGCTCCAGCGAGGGGCTGCTCGAAATCGGTTTCGACGGCTACGCCATTGGCGGCCTGAGTGTCGGTGAGCCTGCCGGCGAACGGGAAGCGATGCTCGAGGCGACCTGTCCGCTGCTGCCGACCGGGCAGCCGCGGTATCTCATGGGGGTCGGGCGCCCCGAAGATCTGGTGGCCGCGGTGGCGCGCGGAGTGGACATGTTCGACTGCGTGATGCCCACGCGTAACGCCCGCAACGGCCACCTGTTTACCAGCCGCGGCGTGGTCAGGATCCGCAATGCCCGCCACACCAGCGATACCGGCCCGATCGACCCCGAGTGCGAGTGCTATACCTGTCGCCATCATTCACGCGCCTATCTCAAGCACCTGGACAAGTGCAACGAGATTCTCGGTCACCGCCTGGCCACCATCCACAACCTGCATTACTACCAGGCCCTCATGCAGCGCATGCGCCGCGCCATCGAGGCGGGAAACTTCCAGCGCCTGGCGCGGGAGCTGGCCGCAGGCTGGGCGCGGCAGGACGCCTGAGCGCTGAAAGCGGCCGACCCGCCGGGCGGTATGGTCGTAGCCGGTCAGCTGTGCAATAATTGCGCGTTTGGATTCCTTCTCAGCGGTCCCAAGATACGCTGTGACGTGAAACGTTTTTTCTCAAGGAAGAATCTATGGATTTTCTGATCTCCAGTGCCCTGGCGCAGGATGCAGCGGGCCAGGCGCCCTCCATGCTCGGCAGCCTGCTGCCGCTGATCCTGATTGTCGTCATCTTCTGGTTCTTGCTCATTCGTCCGCAAATGAAGCGCAACAAGCAGCATCGCGAGCTGGTTGCCGCCCTGTCGGCGGGTGACGAGGTGGTAACCGCCGGCGGCATGCTCGGCAAGATCACCGAAGTGGGCGAGAGCTTTGTTTCCGTGGAGCTGACCGAGGGGGTGATCATCAAGGTGCAGAAGCACTCGGTGGCGCAGGTCGTGCCGAAGGGAACGATCGACTCTTCGAGCTGACCGGGTATTCATGCCTTGCAGGCCCGGCGCTCGCTTTCCAAATAATCAGAACCAACGAATGATTGACTCATGAATCGATTTCCACCCTGGAAGTACGCCCTGCTGATCATCGTGCTCGGCCTCGGGCTTGTGTACGCCCTGCCAAACATCTACGGCGACGATCCGGCTGTTCAGGTCTCGTCCGCGCGCGGCTTCGATCTGCAGCAGGAGCTGGTCGGCCAGGTCGAGCGAACGCTCGAATCGGCCGGTATCGAGCACGGGCGCAGCGAGTTCTCGCCGCAGCGGATCCTGATACGCTTTGCCAACAGTGACCGGCAGCTGCGGGCCGCCGACGCCCTGCGCGATGCCCTCGATGACGATGAGTATGTCGTCGCCCTGAACCTGGCGCCGGCCACGCCGGCGTGGCTGGCGGGGCTGAATGCCGAGCCGATGGTGCTTGGGCTGGATCTGCAGGGTGGTGTGCATTTTCTCATGCAGGTCGATATGGAGGCCGCCCGCAAACAACGCCTCAACAGCTATGTCGATTCCATCCGCGGCCTGCTGCGCGACGCCGGCATCCGCTATCGCTCGGTGCGTGTTGCCGGCAAGACGGTGGTGGCCGAGCTGCGTACCGAAGAACACCGCAACGAGGCGCGCGAGATTCTCACGCGCGAACTCGAGGGCCTGAGCATCGAATCGGCTGACAGCGGGCAGACCCATAACCTGCGTGCGAGCATCACCGACGAGTTTCTGCAGGAGGTTCAGCAGAACGCGCTCACGCAGAACATGACCACCTTGCGTGCCCGCGTCAACGAGCTTGGCGTGGCCGAGCCGGTCATCCAGCAGCAGGGCGGCAACCGTATCGTGGTGCAGCTGCCGGGCGTGCAGGATACCGCTCAGGCCAAACGCGTGCTGGGGGCAACGGCAACCATCGAGTATCGCGCGGTCGATGAGCAGAACGATCCCTACGAAGCCGAACGCACCGGCCGCGTGCCGCCGGGTTCCATGCTTTATCACATGCGCAGCGGCGAGCCCATTCTCCTGTCGCGCGAGGTGATTGCATCGGGTCAGAACCTGATCGGCGCAGCCGCCGGCTTCGACCAGCAGTCGGGCCAGCCCAACGTGGTGGTCACGCTCGACGGCGAGGGTGCCCGCCGCATGCGTGATCACACCAGCCAGAATGTCGGCAATCGCCTGGCGGTGGTATTCATCGAATATCGCCCGGAAACCAGAATGGTCGACGGCGAGGAAGTGCACAGCACCCGCCGCGTGGAAGAAGTGGTTTCCGCCCCGGTCACGCGCGAGCCTTTCGGCAAGCGTTTCCAGACCACGGGCCTGGGCTCGGCAACCGAAGCTGCCCAGCTGGCCATGCTGCTGCGCGCCGGTGCGCTGGCAGCGCCAATGCAGATCATCGAGGAGCGAACGGTCGGCCCCAGCCTGGGTCAGGACAATATCGATCAGGGCTTCATGTCGGTCGTGATCGGTTTCGCGCTGGTGCTCATCATCATGGCGGTTTACTACAAGGTCTTCGGATTGATCGCCAACCTTGCTTTGACTGCCAACCTGGTATTGATCGTTGCTCTGCTGTCGCTGCTGGGCGCGACGCTGACCCTTCCGGGGATTGCCGGGATCGTGCTGACCGTTGGCATGGCCGTCGATGCCAACGTGCTGATTTTCGAACGTATTCGGGAGGAGCTGCGTAACGGCAACACGCCGCAGGCATCCATCCGCTCCGGCTATGAGAAAGCGTTCTCGACCATCGCCGACGCCAACGTCACCACGCTGATCGCCGCCATCGTGCTGTTCATGTTCGGTACCGGCTCGATCAAGGGTTTTGCGGTGACGCTCAGCCTGGGTATTGTCACCTCCATGTTCACGGCCATTCTGGGCACGCGCGGCGTGGTTTCGCTGGTCTACGGCGGCCGCAAGCGCGTCAAGTCACTGGCCATTTGAGGAGCGTCGAATCGTCATGGATATCTTGAAACGCCAAACCCGCATCAACTTCCTGCGCTACGGCAATGTCGCCCTGGTGATCTCTGCGTTGGTGCTGATTGCCGGCATCGTATCGCTGTCGACGCGCGGCCTGGACTTCGGGCTGGATTTCACCGGCGGCACGCTGATCGAGCTGCATTACCCGCAGGCGCCGGAGCTCAACGACATTCGCCAGACGCTGGAGTCGAACGGCTTCGAGGACTTTGTCGTGCAGGCCTTTGGAACCGCCAGCGACGTTGTCATCCGCATTCCGGTAGCCGACGATGGCGAATCCAGCGCGGACATCAGCACGCGGGTGCTGGAGGCGCTGTCGGAATCCGCGCCGGGTATCGATATGCGCCGGGTCGAGTTCGTCGGGCCGCAGATCGGCAAGGAGCTTGCCGAGCAGGGTGGCCTGGCCTTGCTCTACGTGCTTATCGGCGTGCTGCTCTATATTTCATTCCGCTTCCAGTGGCGATTCGCTGTTGGCGCCGTAGGCGCGCTTGTCCACGATGCCGTGCTGGTGCTCGGGCTGCTGTCGATCTTCCAGGTCAGCTTCGACCTGACCGTTGTGGCCGCCATCCTGGCGATGATTGGTTACTCGCTCAATGACACCATCGTGGTCTACGACCGTCTGCGCGAGAATTTCCAGACCAAGCGCAAGGGCAGCGCGTATGAGTTGACCAACCTGTCCATCAACCAGATGCTCGGTCGAACCGTGATGACCTCGCTGACAACGCTGGTAGTCCTGATCGCGCTGTTCTATTTCGGCGGCGAAATCATCCACGCGTTCGCCTTCACCCTGATCATGGGGGTCGTCACCGGCACGTATTCGTCGATCTACATAGCCGGCAGTCTTGCGGTCAAGCTGGGCGTGTCAAAGCAGGATCTGATGCCGGTGCAGAAAGAGGGCGTCGATCAGCCGGATCAGGAGATCCTGCCCGAGCGTTTCCGCAATCGGGGCGCCTGACATGCGGGCCCTGCGGGCTTGCGTGCTGTTTGTGCTGCCAGCCATGCTGGTGGCCAGCGCGCTGGCCGAGGGGTCGAATGAAGAAGCCCGATACGCGGTGGCCATGGAGCTGTGGGTTGACGGTGAGCTGCGCGGTACACCTTCGGTGGTGACTGTGGCCGGTCGGCCAGCGTCCGTTGCAGTGGCCGATGCCCCCGAGGGCGACGGCTGGAAGATCGAGCTGCGGGTCGAGCCACCCGTGGTATCCGAGGGAGCGCCGGTGGGCGCCATCTGGCTTGAGTTGTCGGTACACGAGCGCCGCGACGGTGACTGGGAAGTTCTGGCCGACTCCCTTCTGGGCGTGCCCGAAGGGCGGAGCGCGACGATGTCGGTGGTGGCACCCGGAGTCGATCAAGCCGAGCCGGAGAACAGCCTGCTCCATCTCACGGCCCGGGCCTCTCGTGTGCCGCCGGAAACTCCCCGGACCTGATTGCGAGTCGCCTTTGCGGTCTGGCGCCGAGCACTCCCTCTGGCGTAATCTGGCGTCTCACCCCCATCAGCCGATCCGCTTGGAATGAGCGAGTCTGACGCCAGGCAACGTTATCGCCGCGCCAAGGCCATCGTGAACGAGGTCATCGATGGTCCGCGGTCGGAACGGGCAGCGCTTGTTGCTCGGCGCTGCGCCGACGATGAGATGCTCCGGTACGAGGTCGAGTGGCTGCTCGCAGCCGCTGAAGACGGCGCCGACGACGAAGTGCCGGAAAACTTCCAGCGAGCGGCCCGCAGTGCGCTTCAGGAAGTCTCGTTTGAAGTGCCACTGCCGCGCAACTACCGTCTGCTCAAGCGCCTGGGGCAGGGCGGCATGGGCATGGTCTATCTGGCCGAGCGCATCGATGGCGACCTGCGCCAGCCGGTCGCCTTCAAACTGCTGCACTTCAACGAAACTGACAACCCGG
This sequence comes from Wenzhouxiangella sp. YN1, assembly GCF_056324145.1. Taxonomy (NCBI): domain Bacteria; kingdom Pseudomonadati; phylum Pseudomonadota; class Gammaproteobacteria; order Chromatiales; family Wenzhouxiangellaceae; genus Wenzhouxiangella; species Wenzhouxiangella sp. YN1. The sequence continues at coordinate 294,011 of NZ_JBJNIO010000155.1, read as the reverse complement.
CGCTTGCGCAGCGTTTTGCGACCGAGCGCGCCATCCTTTCGCGCCTCAATCATCCCGGCATTGCCCGACTGCTCGACGGCGGAATGACCCGCGAGGGACGGCCCTTTCTCGCCACCGAGTTTGTCGACGGCGAACGCATTGACCACTGGGCCGCTCGAAAGCGTGACCGCAATGACGTCCTGGAGCGTTTCATCAGGGTGGCCGAAGCGGTCGATTACGCTCACCGCCACATGGTCATTCATCGCGATATCAAGCCGGCCAACATTCTGGTCACGCCCTCGGGTGATCCGCGCCTGCTCGACTTCGGTGTGGCCGGCCTGCTCGACGATGAGGCCGGTTCGGAGGATGGCGACAGCCGCGCGCTGACGCCGGGTTATGCCAGCCCCGAGCAACTGCGCGGCAAGGGGTTGAGCGCGGCAACCGATGTCTATTCGCTGGGCGTAGTGCTCTACGAACTGCTCGCCGGGCGGCACCCTTTTGCAGGCTTCGAAAATGATTCGGACCTGTCCCGTTGCGTGCTGGAAGGTGGTTATCCCGCGCCCGTTGATCGCCATGGCCGGCAGCTTCCGGCGGCCCTGGCGGCGAGCGTCGAGCGGGCCATGCAGGTCGACCCCCGGCGGCGCTATCCCACAGTCGGCGCTTTTGTCGCAGACCTTGGGCGTTTCCTGGAGCATCGCCCCGTCAGCGCCCTCGATGGCGGCATTTTCTACCGGGCGGGCTGTTTCGCCCGTCGCCACCGCGCCAGTCTGGGGCTGGGGGTGGCCGCGGTCGTGCTGCTGACGGCATTCATGGTCAACCGGGAGGTGCAGCTTGAACGCATCGCCTGGGAGCGCGATCGTGCCGAAGCCGTCACTGACTTCATGTCCGGTTTGATTGCCGGTGCCGACGCCTTGCCGGCACGCGGGCGCGATGTGACGGTGCGTGAAATCCTGGATATGGGCGCCCGCCGGCTCGCCGCTTCCGTGCGCGAGCACCCCGCCGCACTGGGGGAAATGTATCTGGCGCTGGGGCAGGCCTACAACGCGCTGGGCCTGGGTGAGCAGGCACTGCCGCTGCTCGAGCACGCGCGCGACAGTCTCGACGGACGGGCGCCGCCGCGCACGGTGGCCATGATCCAGTCTGAACTCGCCGCGGCCTACGATTCGGCCGGCCGCGCTGCCGAGGCCATTGCCGCCGATGAGCGCGCCATCCGTCTGCTGGAAGACAGTGTGGGTGCGCAATCGCCGCAGGTCACGCGTGCAAGAATTCGGCGGCTGCGCAACATGGCCAACGTGTTGGATCAGGCGCCAGACGGAATCATCCGCCAGCTGGAGTCCATTATCGAGCGGGTCAAGGCGCAGCCGGCGCCCGATCAGCAGCTGCTCTTCGATGCGCGCTCCGCTCTGGTGGGCGCTCGGGTCACCGCCGGTGAGCAGGAAGCCGCCCTGGACGACGCGCTGCGCGCCCGCGAACTGGCCGAGCTTCTTTACGCGCGCGACGATCCGCGCCGGCTGCGCGGGCGCTATCTGCACGCCACCGCACTGATGCTCAGCCAGCCGCGGCAGGCCGTGGCCATGCTCGAAGCGCTGGTTGCCGATCACGCAGAGCTGGTGGGCCCCAGCCAGCGCATGGCCAACACCATCGGCAATCTGGGGGTGGCACTTTCGCGCCTGGAGCGAAACGAGGAAAGCATGGCCGCCTTCCGGCGTGCGGCCGACATGATCGAAGACACCGTTGGCCGCGATCATTATCTCTATCGTTTGTCGATGATGAATCTGGCCGCGATACGTCTGCGCGTCGGTCAACCCGAGGAGGCCGAGCGGTTGCTGCAGGAGATTCTGCCGGGGCTCGAGCAGCGCCATGCGCGCGTGGGTGGCATCGAGACCTTTTATTGGGTCTTTACGCTGGAAGTGCTCGGCGGCGCCGAAGTGGCGCAGGGGCGGCTGGCCGACGCCATCACGACCTATGAACGCGCTCGCGATGCTCTCGCGCGCAATCCGGAGGCGTGGCCGGAGCTGCGCGAGCGCATTATCGGCAAACTGACGGATCTGGAGCGCGAGCTCGGTCGTTCCTGACCTCAGTCTTCACCCAGGCGCCGCTTGAGCCAGGCGCGCGCCATGCGCCACTCGCGGGCGACGGTCGAGCGCGACAAATCCATGGTCTCGGCGGTTTCTTCCATGCTCAGGCCGGCAAAATAACGCAGCTCCACAATGCGCGCCTGGCGCCCGTCGATTTCCGCCAGCTGCTCCAGAACCTCATCGATGGCGATCAGCTCGAGCCCGAAGGCCTCGCCGGCAGTGGCATCTTCAAGGTCGACGCGCTGCGCTTCCTGCGGGCGCTTGTCGGCGTTGCGGCGGCGCGCGTAGTCGACCAGTACCCGCCGCATGACCGTGGCGGCGACCAGCACGAACTCACGCCGATCCTCCCAGCTCTCGAACTCCTGGCCGGCCAGCCGCAGATAGGCCTCGTTGATCAGGGCGGTGGGCTGCAGGGTGTGGTCGCGACGCTGGCGCGCCAGCTGTCGCGCAGCGAGCGCCTGCAGCTCGTCGTAAACCAGCGGCAGCAAGTGCGACAGGGATTTCTCTCCACGGCCCGCATGCTCCCGGACCAGGGTCTCGAGGTGTTTGCTGCGCTGTGGAAGATTACTGCTCATCGGTCGAGTCTGCTGTCGGGCTTGCCGGAGGTCACTGCCGGAGGGGAATATCCGGACACGGTTCACTTTACCACCGGTGCTGGATTAGAATGAAGGCTGACGCGCGTTCACCCGGGGATTGGTTTGCTTATGCCGATTTGGCGCTTTTGCACTGCTGCAATAGTCGTGTTGCTGGCTTCTTCCGCGGCGTTGGCCGAAGAAGCCTGCGTGATCGACGCTGATGAGGTGGCCGGTCGCGCCCCGGGAGACACCGTGCTGGCCGTTGCGCCGCAGGCAAACGCCGTCAGCGTGCAGTGCGGTGCTGGTGGCTTGACCGGGCTGTCCATTCGCCTGGCGGCCGGCGCCAGTCTTGAACAGAGGCTGCTGGTCGATCTGCCGGCAGGCGCTGTCGTCGATGTCGTCACGGTGGAAGACAGCCCGCACTGGTTGCGCATCCAGCCGTCGGTCGAAGGGCGGCCGGACGCCGGCCTCACCCTCGTGATACGCGCTCCCGCAGACAGCGAAGCCGGCTGGCGGGGCACGGCCGAGGTGGTTTTCGACGCCGCCGGCCAACGCCCTCGGGTCTACCTCCCCGTCGAGCTTCTGACTATCGATCCCGAGTCGCTGTTTCGAGACGGTTTTGGCCCCGATCCGCATCCCACCATCGGCCAATTCAGTTTCGCGGGCGATTGACACGCCGCGCCGGCACGGCGAACGCCGTTGACGCTCGTTACCTGGCGCAGCAGCCCAAGCATCCGGACCGGATGCATTGGGCGAATGCGCCACCGTTCTGTGCTCGATCAGTCCCCCGGGCGGTCGGGTTGGCGCAGCCAATCGCCCGACTTCAGCGTGCCAATGCAGGCATTGGGTCTGAAGTGATAGAGCCAGTGATTGATATCCGGTGCGTCGATGACGGCCAGGTCGGCGGCGTAGCCGGGCTGCAGGCTGCCTTGTGATGCCTCGAGGCCAATAGCGCGGGCGGCGTGGGTGGTCGCGCCACGCAGCACTTCGGCCGGGCTCATGCGCTGGTGTACGGCGGCCAGGGTCATCGCCAGGTGCAGGTGGTAGCTCGGAGCCGTACCGGGATTGAAGTCGGTGGCCACGGCTACGCGTGTACCGGCCTCGATCCAGCGTCGTGCGGGCAGGAAGGGCTCGCGCAGATACATTGACGCAATCGGCAGACTGACGGCCACCGTACCGGCCTGCGCCATGGCCGCAATATCTCCGTCGCTTGCATACTCCAGATGTTCGGCAGAAACCGCCCCGAGCTCGGCAGCCAGGCCGGCGCCGCCGCCGGACGACAGCTGGTCGGCGTGAATCTTGAGTCCCAGCCCCTGGGCCTGCGCGGTTTCCAGAATCTGGCGCCCTTCTGCGAGCGTGAAGGCATTTTCTTCGATGAACACATCGCAGAAGCGCGCCAGTTTTCGTTTGGCGACTTCGGGAATCAGTTCCTCGCACAACAGGTTGATGTATTCATCGCGTCGCTGGCGGTATTCGACCGGAACCAGATGGGCACCCAGAAAAGTGGGCACGATATCCAGCGGCTGCTCTTCGTTGAGCCGGCGATAAACCTCAAGCTGTTTGATCTCGTCATCGCGGTTGAGGCCGTAGCCCGACTTGGCCTCGACGGTGGTGATGCCCAGTTGCGCCATGTCAGCCAGTGCCTTGCCGGCTTTGGCGTGCAGTGTGTCGAGATCGGCCTGACGCGTGGCGCTGACGGTGGCATTGATGCCGCCCCCGGCCGCCTGGATATCCTGGTAGCTGGCGCCCTCCAGCCGGGCGGCAAACTCGTCGCCGCGCCAGCCGCCAAAACACAGGTGCGTGTGGCAGTCGATCAGTCCGGGCACGACGCAGCCGCCGCCGGCATCGAAGCGCTCGGCATCGGCGTACTCGGCCGGCAGATCAGCTTCCGGCCCGGCATAGCGAATCGCGTCGCCCTCCCAGACCACTGCAGCGCGTTCGATTGCATCCACCTCGTCGTGCGCGCCGTCGGCCGGCACGCGGTAGAGAGTGGAGATGTTGGTAAGTGATTTCATGAAAACCTCAGATCAGAACCTGAAGATCAAAACCTTTTTGTCCACAGATGAACACAGATAAGGAAAACAACGACAAGCAAGAAAAAATAGCGACTTCCTCGGCACGGTTCTATCTTTTTCAACCGAGCCCGCAAATGGATCACAAGCAGGGCTCATCGAAGCCCGGCGACAACCGACTCTACCGAAGCGACCAGTTCGCCGGACTGCAGCAGCCGGGTGCAGGTATCGATGTCGGCGCCGACCTCGTAGTCTTCTTCGGCGTGGTTGGCGTGAGCGCGGACGAATTCGTGTGCGGCGAGCACGCCGCGACCCGGCTTGAGCGGCTGGCGAAAATCCAGCGCCTGGGCGGCGGTGAGCATTTCCACGGCCATGACGCGCTCGACGTTGTGCAGCACGCTCAAGAGTTTGAGCGCGCTGATCGAGCCCATCGAGACATGGTCTTCTTGGCCCAGGCTGGTGGGGATGGAGTCGACGCTGGCGGGGTGGCACAGCACCTTGTTTTCGCTCACCAGGGCGGCCGCGGTGTACTGCGGGATCATGAAGCCGGAGTTGATGCCGGTGTCGCTCATCAAGAGCTTTGGCAGGCCGTCGTGGCCTTCGAGCAGCAGATAGGTGCGCCGCTCGGAGATGCTGGCCAGCTCCGACAGCGCGATGGCGGCGTAGTCGAGCGCCAGCGCCAGCGGCTGGCCGTGGAAATTGCCGGCCGAGACCGTGTCGCCGTCGTCGAACACCAGCGGATTGTCGGTGACCGAGTTGATTTCGCGCTCGACGACCTCGGCGGCGTGTGCCAGGGCATCGCGGCTGGCGCCGTGAACCTGGGGAATGCAGCGCAGGGAGTAGGGGTCCTGGACCTTGCCGCAGTGGCGGTGTGATTCCAGAATCTCGGAATTGTCGAGCAGCTGCCGGACGTTGGCGGCTACCGCCTGCTGGCCGGGGTGCGGACGCACTTCGTGAACCCGCGCATCGAAGGGCTTTGCCGAGCCCTGCAGGGCCTCCAGGCTCATGCCGGCGAGAATGTCGGCGGCGGTCAACAGGTGGCGGGCGCGCTCGAGCACGAACGCACCGTAGGCCGACATCAACTGGGTGCCGTTGATCAGGGCCAGGCCATCCTTGGCGGCGGGCTCGGCGGCTTCAAGACCGTGTCGGGCCAGCGTGGCACTTGCCGGCTCCGGGCCGGTTCGCTCGGCGTTCCAGCACTGCCCCCGGCCGATCAGCGGCAGGCTCATGTGCGCCAGCGGGGCCAGGTCGCCCGAGGCGCCGACGCTGCCGCGGCTGGGAATGAAGGGCAGGATATCGAGCTCGCAGAACCTCAGGAGCTGCCTGAAGATCGGCAGCGAAATACCTGAATTTCCCAGCCCAAGGGCGTGAACCTTGAGCTGCATCATCAGCCGCGTGATCTCGATGGGCACGGGCGCGCCCGTGCCGCAGGCGTGCGACAGCAGCAGGTTGCGCTGGAGCTGGCCGAGCTGATCGTCGTCGATGCGCTTGCTCGCCAGCGCTCCGAAGCCGGTATTGACGCCGTAGATGGCATCGCCGCTTTCGAGCGCGCGCTCGACAACGGCGCGTGAGCGCTCCACGGCGCCGTCGTCGGCCCGCAGCGCGTTCAGCCCTCGCTCGAGGTCGGCGTACAGGGTGTCGATGGTCAGAGCGTCATTCATGCTTGCCGTCCAGCATCGGAATATCGACGCCGCGCTCGCGCGCGATTTCGATCGCTTCGTCGTAGCCGGCGTCGGCGTGGCGCATCACCCCCAGGCCGGGGTCGGCCGTGAGTACGCGCTGCAGCCGCTCGTAGCCGGACTGCGTGCCGTCGGCGAGCGCGACCATGCCGGCGTGCAGGGAGTAGCCGATGCCCACGCCGCCGCCGTGGTGGAAGGAGACCCAGCTGGCGCCGCAGGCGGTGTTGGCCAGGGCGTTGAGTATCGGCCAGTCGGCAATTGCGTCCGAACCGTCCTTCATGGCCTCGGTTTCGCGGTTGGGCGAGGCTACCGAGCCGGTGTCGAGATGATCGCGGCCAATGACGATGGGGGCGTCGACCTTGCCTTTCTCCACCAGCCAGTTGAATTTCTCGCCGGCTTCGGCGCGCTCGCCGTATTCCAGCCAGCAGATGCGCGAGGGCAGGCCCTGAAAGTGGATCTTTTCCTGCGCCTGGTGGATCCAGCGCCGCAGATGCTCCTTTTCCGGAAACAGTTCGAGGATGGCCTTGTCGGTGGCGGCGATATCTGCCGGATTGCCCGACAGCGCGGCCCAGCGGAACGGCCCGGCGCCGCGACAGAACAGCGGCCGGATGAAGGCGGGCACGAAGCCGGGAAAATCGAAGGCGTTTTTCATACCGCGCAGATCTGCGACCTGGCCTCTGAGGTTGTTGCCGTAGTCGAAGGTGATCGCGCCGCGTTCCTGCATTTTCAGCATCGCATCGACGTGAATCTCCATCGAGTCGAGCACGCGCTCGTCGTAGCCCTTCGGATCCTTTTCGCGCATGACCCGGGCATCGTCGAGAGAAAGGCCGGCGGGGATATAGCCCGTTCTCAGGTCGTGAGCAGAGGTCTGATCGGTGAGCGCATCGGGGATGATGCCGCGCTCGAGCATTTCGGGCAGCACTTCGGCGATGTTGCCGAGCAGGCCGACGGAGACGGGCTCCTTTGCGTTCTCGATGATCTCCATGGCTTCGTCGAGGCTGTTGGCCTTGCGGTCGCAATAGCCGGTCTCCACGCGCCGATCGATGCGCGTTTCGTCGACTTCCACGCCAATGCAGTGGCCCTCGTTCATGGTCACGGCCAGCGGCTGGGCCCCGCCCATGCCGCCCAGGCCTGCGGTGACCGTCAGCCGGCCCTTCATCGAACCGCCGAAATGCTGACGGGCGAGTTCGGCGAAGGTCTCGTAGGTGCCCTGGACGATGCCCTGCGAGCCGATGTAGATCCACGAGCCGGCGGTCATCTGGCCGTACATGGTCAGGCCCTTGTCCTCGAGGTCGCGGAAGGTGTCCCAGTTGGCCCAGCGCCCGACCAGGTTGGAGTTGGCGATCAGAACGCGCGGCGCCTGGTCGTGGGTGCGGATCACGCCGACCGGCTTGCCCGACTGGACCAGCAGGGTCTCGTCGTCTTTCAGCCGCTCGAGCGTGCTGATGATGGCGCGATAGCTGTCGTGATTGCGCGCAGCCTTGCCGGTGCCGCCGTAGACGATCAGTTTGTCGGGGTGTTCGGCCACCTCCGGGTCGAGATTATTCATGAGCATGCGCATGGCCGCTTCCTGGTGCCAGCCGCGGCAGCGCAGGGTGGTGCCGCGAGCAGCGCGCACCGGAGAGGTGGACGGACTCTGCTGGGTCATGGATTTCCTGTGCGGTTTGAACAGTGACCTCGAGTATACCAATCCGGCATGCTCCAGCCGGGCTTGTGCGCCTGCTCGGGCAGCGCTGGTAATCAATCTGTGCGGGTGCGTCGACGCCGCAAAATTGAATACAATGGAGCCATGATGAATCCGATCCGCGGCCGCTGGCCTTTCCTGCTGATTCTTGTCGCCTGTGCGGGCCTCCTGGCCTACGCCTATTACGCCCAGTTCGTCCTCGAGCTGGAGCCCTGTCCGCTTTGCATACTGCAGCGCCTGGGGTTCATGCTCATGGGGGTATTTGCACTGGCTGGTGCCGTTCATGGTCCCGTGGCCTGGGGGCGCTGGATTTATGGCGTGCCGATCCTGCTCGGCGCCGGCTGGGGGGTGGTGACTGCCTCGCGGCACGTGTGGCTGCAGAGTCTGCCGGCCGATAAGGTGCCCGATTGCGGCCCCGGCATGTATTTCATGCTCGAGTACGATTTTCCGCTGGCCGAGATCCTGCGCGAAGCTTTCACGGGCGCAGGTGAGTGCGCCGAAGTTGATTGGCACTTTCTTGGTCTGTCAATGCCCCTGTGGACGCTGATCTGGTATGTTGGACTTGCAGCTTTCATGCTGTGGGTGCTGTTGGCACCCCGTGCACACGATCGGATCTGAATCATCATGAGCGAAAAACTCAAGACCATCACTCCTGCCCACGGCTGGCGGCCGGACTCCTGGCAGCAGAAGGAGGCCAGTCAGCAGGCCACCTATCCTGACGAAGTGGCCTTCCATCAGGCGCTGAATCGCCTGACGGCGATGCCGCCGCTGGTGACCTCATGGGAAATTCTCACGCTCAAGGAGCAGATCGCCGAGGCCCAGGCAGGCAAGCGTTTCGTGCTCCAGGGCGGCGACTGCGCCGAGCTGTTCGACGACTGCGAGCCGACCATCATCGCCAACCGCCTCAAGGTGCTGCTGCAGATGTCGTTGGTGCTGCTGCACGGAATGGAAAAGCCGGTTGTGCGGATCGGTCGTTTTGCCGGCCAGTACGCAAAGCCGCGTTCGGCCGATACCGAAACGCGCGACGGGGTCACCCTGCCGAGCTACCGCGGTGATCTGGTCAACGCGCCGGAATTTACCGAACAGGCCCGTACGCCCGACCCCGAGCGCCTGCTGCGCGGTCATGCCAGCTCGGCAATGACGATGAACTTCGTCCGTGCGCTGGTCGACGGCGGCTTTGCCGATCTGCATCATCCGGAATACTGGAACCTGGGCTGGCTCGAACACTCACCCCTGGCCGCGGAATTCGAACGCATTGCCGACAGCATCGGCCATTCACTGCGGTTCATGGAAACCATTACCGGACAGAAGCCCGGCAGTGTACGCAGAGTAGACTTCTTCACCTCGCACGAAGCGCTGCACCTGAACTATGAACAGGCGCTCACGCGCCGGGTGCCGCGCCAGTGGGGCTGGTTCAACCTGTCAACGCATTTCCCGTGGATCGGCATGCGGACCGCCGACATGGAAGGTGCGCACGTGGAAATGTTCCGCGGCATCCGCAACCCCATGGGCATCAAGCTCGGGCCGGGGATGTCGGCCAGCTGGCTCAAGGACCTGATCCGCACCCTCAACCCGGACAACGAGGCGGGCCGCCTGGTGCTGATCCATCGCATGGGCGCCAGCCAGGTTGCCGACAAGCTGCCGCCGTTGATCGAGGCCGTGCGCGCGACTGGCTCGCCGGTGCTGTGGATCTGCGACCCCATGCACGGTAATACCGAGACGACCGGAAACGGTTACAAGACGCGGCGTTTTGCCAATATCGTGTCCGAGGTCGAGCAGTCATTCGATATTCATGCCGCTTCTGGCTCCCGGCTGGGTGGCGTGCATCTCGAACTGACTGGAGAGAACGTTACCGAATGCACCGGTGGGGCGCGTGAGCTGGGCGAGCAGGACCTCTGCCGCGCCTACAAGACCACGGTCGACCCGCGCCTGAACTATGAGCAGGCGCTGGAACTGTCGATGCGCATTGTCGGCAAGCACCGCAGCCTTGGCTGAGATGGCGGTAGCTCGCTGGCTCGCCAAAGCGAAAGCCCGGCATGCGCCGGGCTTTTTTTGTGCGCGAGTGTGTCCAGGCGCCGTTACTCGACCGTGATGGTAATTCGTTCCGATATCACCGGCGGATTGTGGGGAACGTGACGGTAGTCGCCCACCAGAAGCTGTAGCGTGTGTTCTCCCGGTTCGAGTTCGATGTCGACCTCGGTCTGCCCGCCGCCGAAGTGAATCAGCTGATCGGATGTGGGCAGGGGGCGATCCATGCCCGGCATCTCGCTGTCGCCAAGGTCGATCAGTAGATGATGGTGTCCCGTGCCTTGCTGGACGACACCGGCCGGGGCGATGCCCATGCCTTCAAGCCCGAAGCGGATGGTCACCGGACTGGACACGGTGGCGCCGTCGTCGGGCGTGATGAAATAAACGCGGGCGCCGTCGGGCGATTTGATGCGGTCCATTCCCTGGGCCGGGGCCAAGGCTGGCAAGAGCAGCAGGAGCGTGAGCACGGGAAGCTTGAGTGCCTTCATTGCAATCTCCCTGAGCGGTTTACCAATGACGTCGTTGATCAGCGGGCATTCAGAGCAGCGAGTCCACCGCCTGACGCTCTTCGCGCAGCTCCTTGTCGGTGGCGTCCAGACGCGCGCGCGAGAACTCGTTGATTTCCAGGCCCTGGACGATTTTCCATTCGCCGCCTTCGCAGGTGCATGGGAAAGAGAAGATCACGCCCTGCTCGATGCCGTAGCTGCCGTCTGCAGGGACGGCCATGGAGACCCAGTCATCGCCGTCGGTGCCGCGCACCCAGTCGCGGATATGGTCGATGGCGCTGGAAGCCGCCGACGCCGCGCTGGAGGCTCCGCGGGCCTTGATGATGGCGGCGCCGCGCTGCTGCACCGTGGGGATGAAGTCGTTCTCGTACCAGTCGCGGTCGACTTGATCGATACCGGCCTTGCCGTCGACATTGACGTGGTGAATGTCCGGATACTGGGTGGAAGAGTGATTGCCCCAGATCGTCATCTGCTTGATGCGGGTATGGTGCGTGCCGGTCTTGTTCGCCAGCTGGGCGATGGCGCGGTTGTGATCGAGGCGCGTCATGGCGGTGAAATTTTCCGGCGGCAGATCCGGTGCGTTCGCCTGAGTGATCAGCGCATTGGTATTGGCCGGGTTGCCAACCACCAGCACTTTGACGTCGCGGCTGGCCACGGCGTTGAGGCTCTTGCCCTGGGGGCCGAAGATCTTGCCGTTTTCAGCCAGCAGGTCGGCGCGCTCCATGCCGGCACCGCGCGGCTTGGCGCCAACCAGCAGGGCGATGTCGGCGTCCTTGAAACCCTCGTCAAGCTCGGTTGTCGTGACGATGCCGTGCAGCAAGGGGAGGGCGGCGTCCTCGAGCTCCATGGCAACGCCCTTGAGTGCGTCGATGGCTGGCGGAATCTCGATCAGCTGGAGGATGACCGGCTGGTTCAGACCCAGCATATTGCCGGCAGCAATCCGGAAACACAGCTGATAACCGATCTGGCCGGCGGCGCCGGTGATGGCCACGCGTACGGGTTTTTCCATGGGTGATCTCCTGCATGATGTTGGTTGGCAATTGCCCATTTTAACGCAAGCAGGACGCCCAGCCTGATTGCCGCGGTACCGGTGGCAAACCGGCCGGACCCGCGGTGCCTCTGCAGGAGGTATAGTATTCAGCCTGTCAACCCAGTCGGAGTACATCATGCGAAGCATCGTCTGCCTTGGGGCACTGCTGTTATTCACATCCGCCAGCGCAAAACCGGTGGATGATTTCTGGTCCAGTCTGCAGGCGCTTTGCGGCCAGGCCTTCGAGGGTAAGCTGATCGAGGCACCAGCCGGAGAGAACGATTCTGCCGGCAAGCGCCTGTTGATGCACGTGCGTGAATGCAGCGAAGGGAAAATCCGCATTCCCTTCATGGTGGGCGATGATCGCTCGCGCACCTGGGTGCTTACGCGCAAGGGCGATCGCATCGAGCTCAAGCATGATCATCGTCACGCAGACGGCAGTGACGAGGACGTGACCATGTATGGCGGCACCACGACCAATAGCGGCATGGCGGGGGTTCAGTACTTTCCCGCCGACCAGCAGACGCGTGAAATCATCGAGCCGGCATTTTCGAATGTCTGGACGATGCGCGTCGAGCCGGATGAAACCTTTACTTACGGTCTGTGGCGCCTGGGCACGCCGCGGGTGTTTCAGGTTGACTTTGATTTGAGCAACCCGGTTGATGCGCCGCCGGCGCCCTGGGGCTGGGAAGATGATGCATGAACGATGCCCTGGCATCGGTCATCGGGCTGCTTGATCTCGAGCGCCTGGAAAACAACCTGTTTCGCGGTCAGAGCCATGATATCGGCGCGCCGCAGGTGTTTGGGGGCCAGGTTCTGGGGCAGGCGTTGTCTGCTGCACACGCCACGGTCGAGGGGCGCAGGCCGCACTCGCTGCACGCCTATTTTCTCCGGCCGGGTGACTTCAACCTGCCGGTGATCTACCAGGTCGAGCGCTCGCGCGACGGCGGCAGCTACTCCAACCGCCGTGTCCTGGCCATTCAGCACGGGCAGCCGATTCTGAACCTGGCCGCTTCGTTTCACGTCGGCGAGGAAGGATTCGAACACCAGTTCGAGATGCCGTCGGTGCCGGGGCCGGAGGGGCTGTCAAAGAGCATCGACATTCAGGACTCGATCATCGACCGCGTGCCCGGAAAAATGCGCAGGTTGCTGGCGCACCGGCCGCCGCTGGAGTTTCGTCCGGTCGAGCCGCCAAAGTTCATCGATGCCGAGGCCCGCCCGCCGCGAAAACACGTGTGGATGCGCGCCTGGGATCAGCTGCCTGATGATCCGGCGCTGCACCGCAATCTGCTCACCTACGTGTCCGACTACGAACTGCTGGGAACAGCGACTTTACCGCACGAGCTGGACTTCAGTACGCGACCGGTGCAGATGGCCAGTATTGATCATGCCTTGTGGTTCCATCGCCCGTTCCGGGTTGACGAATGGCTGCTCTATGCCTGCGACAGCCCCAGCAGCCACGGCGGGCGCGGGTTTACCCGCGGCCAGTTCTTCAGTCAGTCGGGCGAGCTGGTGGCGTCCACGGCTCAGGAAGGTGTGATCCGCTCCTGGGATCCGGGCAAGGCCGGGCGAGCCCGGTGAGCGGAAGCTTGTCGAGTCAGGTTTCCTCGCCGTAGGGAAAGTCGTCGGACTCCAGCGACTCGGTATAGTCGCCGACGCGTTCGTGGGCGATATCGGTGCGGTAGAAGCGCGCGACGTGATAGATCGCGTCGCCTTCGTTGACCAGCGGCAGGTTGAGACAGCCGATGACGATTCCGGAAAAGGGCGCTCTGATCTCCGTTTCCTCCTCGCCGAATGGATCAGATACTGCCCCGAGCACGGTTTCATCACGGCTGACGCGATCACCCAGCTGCGCGCGAGCGCGGAACAGTCCGCTCTGCGGTGAGCGTACCCAGCTGCTCGAACGGGCGATGACCGGCACGGGGGGCGCTTTCTTTCGGGTTCTGCGCAGCATTCCGAGCTGGCGCATGACGCGCACGATGCCTTCCACTCCGCCGCGTATGGCCACTTCGTCAAAGCGCAGGGCCTCACCGGCCTCGTAGAGCAGGATCGGAATCTCGTGGTCCATCGCAGCCATCCGCAGAGAACCATCGCGCAGGGCAGAATTGAGAATGACCGGCGTTCCGAACGCCTGTGCCAGCGTCAGGGTGTCTTCGTCGTCCAGGTTGGCGCGAATCTGCGGCAGGTTGCTGCGGTGCAAGGCGCCGGTATGCAGGTCGATTCCGTGCGTGGCCTGGCTGACGATTTCATTCATGAAAAGATGCGCTACCCGCGCGGCGAGCGACCCTTTGCCCGAGCCGGGGAAACTGCGGTTGAGATCGCGTCGGTCGGGGAAATAGCGCGACTGATTGATGAAGCCGTGCAGGTTGACGATGGGGACGGCAATCAAGGTGCCTTTCAGGCGCTTGAGCGCCGGCACCTTGAGCAGACGCCGGATGATTTCCACGCCGTTGAGCTCGTCGCCATGGATGGCCGCGGAGACAAACAGCACCGGGCCTGCGCGCTTGCCGCACAACACCTGAACCGGCATCGTGGCCGGGGAATGCGTGTACAGGCGCCCGGCTTCCAGATTGATGCTGCGACGCTCGCCGGGGTGAACTTCAACGCTGCCGATCCGGATCGGCTGGTTTTCCATTTTGCGGGGCATGCGCTTCAGAGCCTCACAGGTGTTGCCACAGTGCGGTGGCCAGTCCACCGATGGCCGCCGCCACCAACGGCGCGATGACCCGCCGGCCAAGCGCGCGCCCGCCGATTCCGGACGCCAGAGCTACCTTGACCAGCGAGTTGACGCTGGCGGCAATGGTAATGCCGACCACGGCAACGGTCGCACTGATCTGGTCACGGCTCATCTGCGACAGGGAGATGTTGATGGCATCCACGTCCGCTATTCCCGACGCTGCCGCGAGTGCCCACAGCCCGGCGTTGCCGGCCCATTCGGAAAGCATCTTGCCCAGCAGCAGCACGACGGCCAGCAGCCCGCCGAACAGCAGCGCCGATTTAAGCTCCATCGGGTTGCGCAGCGCACTGGCTTCCTGCTCGGCATGGGATTCGTGCTTCTGGTGGCGCAGCAGAAAATAGACCGGCGCAAGCGTGGCGACCAGCATGACCGTTGCCGGCATCCACAGCAACGGCAGCAGCGCCGGGTTGACCAGCGCGGCGACCACGATCATGCGCCCCAGCATCGACGTGCAGGCCAGCAGGATGCCGGCCGCCAGCACCGAGGTCATGCCACCCTGTTGCTGGCTGATGCGCGAGAAGGCGAGCGTGGTCGCAGTCGAAGAGGCGAGGCCGCCGGCCAGGCCGCCGAAAACGATACCTTTCTGCGGGCCGATGACGCGAATGGCGATGTAGCCGAAAAACGAGATCGCCGCGATCAGAACGACCCACAGCCAGATCGTGTGCGGGTTGAGCGCCTCCCAGGGGCCGTAACCACGGTCGGGTAGAATGGGCAGCAGCACCACCGAGATCAGCAGCAGCTTGAGCACCGCCGACAGCTCTTCGCGCCGAACGCGCTCGAGCCAGCCGTGCAACTGTTCCTTGAAACGCAGCAGCATGGCCATGACGATGGCCGCCGCTGCGGCCGGTGCGATATGCCCAACGCCCGCCAGCGCAGCCAGCAGATAGGTGGCCAGCGAGGCCGTTTCGCTGGTGATGCCGAAGTCATGACCCGTGCGCGTGGTCATCACATAGGCCGTGGCGCTGGAGATGACCAGACCGATGAAGACCAGGCCGATCAGCCAGGTGGAGCCGTCCTGGCTGAGCAGCCCGACCGTGCCCCCGATCAGTCCGATCAGGCCGTAGGTGCGCAGTCCGGCCACGCGCCGGCCCTCTTCGACGTCGCGGCCCTGCCAGCCGCGTTCGGCACCGATCAGCAGGCCAATGGCCAGCGCCACGCTCAGAAGAATGAAAGAATCGGTTGCTACAGGCATGTCACCATATTAAACCCGCGCGATGGAGTGCGGGCAGTTCAGGGCATCATTGCCGACTTTACTGCAGTCGGCGGGTCCGCTGCCGCACTATAATGCGCACCCCACAACCAAGCGAGAGTCAATGAAACTTCGTAATATCGCCATCATCGCCCACGTCGACCACGGCAAGACCACCATGGTTGACCAGCTGCTACGCCAGTCCGGCGAGTTCGCCGCCCACGAGCGCGTTGAAGAACGCGTCATGGACTCCGAAGATCAGGAGCGCGAGCGCGGTATCACGATCCTGTCGAAGAACACCGCCATCAACTGGAACGACTGGCGGATCAATATCGTCGACACTCCCGGTCATGCTGATTTCGGCGGAGAGGTCGAGCGGGTGCTCTCGATGGTCGACTCGGTGCTGCTGCTGGTCGACGCTGTCGATGGACCGATGCCGCAGACCCGTTTCGTGACCCAGAAGGCCTTCGACATGGGCTTTCGTCCGATCGTCGTGATCAACAAGATCGACCGGCCGGGCGCGCGCCCGGACTGGGTGCTCAACCAGACCTTCGATCTGTTCGACAAGCTTGGCGCCAGCGATGAACAGCTCGACTTTCCGGTCATTTATGCCTCGGCGCTCAACGGCTTTGCCTCGACCGAGCCCGACGTCAGCGACGGCGACCTTACACCGTTGTTCGAGGCCCTGATCGAGCACGTGCCCGCGCCCGACGTGGATCCCGACGGCCCGTTCCAGATGCAGATCTCGAGCCTGGCCTATTCCTCCTACGTGGGCCTGATCGGGGTCGGGCGCATCAAGCGCGGTCGAATCCGGCCCAATCAGGCGGTCACCGTCGTCGATCGCGACGGCCAGAGCCGCTCCGGCCGGGTGCTGCAGGTGCTGGGCTTCAAGGGGCTCAAGCGTGAGGAGGTCGACGAGGCCAGCGCCGGCGATATCATTGCGGTGACCGGGGTCGAGGATCTCGGCATCTCGGCGACGCTTTGTGATCCGGCCAGCGTTGAACCCATGCCGGCGCTGCAGGTGGACGAGCCGACCATTCACATGACCTTTCAGGTCAACAACTCGCCGTTTGCCGGGCGTGAAGGCAAGTTCCTGACCAGCCGACAGCTGCGCGCACGCCTGTATCAGGAGGCCAGCCACAACGTCGCGCTGCAGGTATCCGATACCGGCGACCCTGAACAGTTCGACGTCGCCGGTCGCGGCGAACTGCACCTGTCGGTGCTGATCGAGACGATGCGCCGCGAGGGCTACGAGCTGGCCGTCTCGCGCCCGCGGGTACGCAAGAAAAAAGACGACAGCGGTGCGGTGCAGGAGCCCTGGGAGCAGGTCGTGCTCGACATCGACGAAGCCCATCAGGGGGCGGTCATGCAGGCCATGGGCGAGCGCATGGGCCAGCTCGAGAACATGCAGCCCGACGGCAAGGGCCGGGTGCGGCTCGACTACATCGCGCCGGCGCGCGGCCTGATCGGTTTTCAGAACGCCTATCGCACGATGACGTCGGGCACCGGCTTGTTCTTTCGGGTCTTCGACCACTGGGGCCCGGCCACCGAGCGCGTCGCCGAGCGCGCCAACGGCACCCTGATCAGCATGGAAAACGGCACCAGCGTTGCCTTTGCACTGTTCAATCTGCAAGACCGCGGCAAGATGTTCATCGGCCCTGGGCAGGACATCTACGAAGGCCAGATCATCGGCCTGCATGCCCGTGACAACGACCTGGTCGTCAACCCGATGAAAGGCAAGAAGCACAGCAATATTCGCGCCGCCGGCAAGGACGACGCCGTCCAGCTCACCCCGCCGGTCCGAATGACGCTCGAACAGGCACTGGAGTTCATCAATGACGACGAACTGGTTGAAGTCACGCCCGAGCACATCCGCCTGCGCAAGCGCCTGCTCAAGGAGCACGAGCGCAAGCGCGCCGGGCGAGCCTAGTCGGCCCCGTCACTCACTGGGCACCTTCCGATTCACGGTTAGTGCTGGGGTACACTGTTGACTCGGCATCAAGGCAGGTTGCATCCAGGGCTCCAGGAGTGGCCCGACTCGGCGTTGCCGCTCTTGAAGAGGGAATGACCCTTCCCGGCGAGCGACGCCTCGATTCGGGCCATTCCTGGAGCCCTGAATGCAACCTGCTTTGATGCCGGCTTAACAGGGCTGCAGCCGTCGCGGTGGGTGACGACTGCGAACGCAAAGGGCCGGGTGATCTCAGAGGGATACGGTGTGTCGCGCCTGACTCCAGCACGTCGCTTGTTGCTGAATCGACTTCTGGACCAGCTTCTCGAGCTGGACGATCCTGCTCGTGAGCAACAGCTGGCAGCCATCGCTGCGCGCGCACCGCGGGTTCATCGCTGGCTGGTCGACCTGCTGGCGGCCAGCCTGGAGCCGGCCCGGTTTCTGGATACCCTGTTTGAGCGCGTAGGTCTGGCCGCCAGGCAGGACGCGCGTTTCAGGCAGGAAGTGCTGCTTCCAGCCGGCACTCGGCTGGGCCCATGGCGAATCGAGCAAGCCGTTGGCAGCGGCGGGATGGGCACGGTCTACCGGGCAGGGCGGGCCGATGGGGCGTTCGAGATGGATGCAGCGATCAAGCTCATCCGGGTTCGGCAGAAAGCCCTGGATCAGCGGCTTGCCGTCGAGCGGCAGCTCTTGGCGCGGCTGAGCCACCGCAATATCGCCCGCCTGATCGATGGCGGCACCACCGAGGATGGTCATGCCTATCTGGTCATGGAGTGGGTTCCCGGGCGCGACCTCGATGAATACATTCGCGATGAAAGCCCCGATCTGGCGACCCGCCTGGACCTGTTCGAGCAGATGGCGCGCGCGGTGGCGCATGCGCATCAGTGCCGGGTGGTGCACAGCGATCTCAAGCCCGGCAACGTTCGCATCAACGAGGAAGGTGCAGTTCGTTTGGTCGATTTCGGCGTGGCGCAGCTGCTCGAAGACCAGGCGAGTGATGAGTCAGGGCTCAAGGTACTGACGCCCGCCTTCGCAGCACCTGAGCTTCTGGCCGGTGAGCCGGTGTCGACCCAATCCGACGTCTGGTCGCTGGGCGCCATGCTGCACTGGCTCATGACCGGCGCGTTGCCGGGCCGGCATGCCGGTGCGGTTGACGCGGGTCAGCTGCCTGAAACCCTTGCTCGCCGCGAAGACATGGCGGCAATCATTACGCAGGCGACTGCCGAACAGCCGCGGGATCGATACGGATTCGTCTCCGGTCTGATTGCAGACCTTCATCGCTATCGTGCGCAGCTTCCGGTCAGTGCGCGCCCGCCGACGCGGATGTATCTCCTGACGCGCTTCGTGCAACGCCATCGCCTAATGGTTGGCGCGGCCACGGCGGTAACGTTAGCGCTGTGCCTGGCGCTTGCCACAGCCCTCTGGCAGGCTCGTTCAGCAATGCTCGAGCGCGACCGCGCCACGGCCCAGACCGAGCGCGCCATACAGGCCGAAGCCCAGAGCACGCAGCTGGCTCGTGAGCTGGAGCAAGTCGTTGCTTTCCAGGCCGAACAGCTTTCCTCGATCGACGCCCGGCAAATGGGCGCCGGGATGCGGGCGGCGATCGTTGATCTGCACCGAGTTTCGCTGGCGCGAGACGGTCTCGGCAACGAGGAGCTGGAACGGGAAGAATCAAATGCGCAAGCCATGCTTGCTCGGATCAACTTCACGGACCTGGCCCGCAACACGCTTCGGGAAAACATCTTCGACCGCGCGCTCGATGCCATCGACACGCAATTTGCCGATCAGCCGCTGGTTCGCGCCCGGCTGCTGCAATCAGCAGCAGCGACACTGCGCACGCTGGGCCTGGGCATGCAAGCTGGCCTGCCGCAGGCCCGGGCTCTCGCGATTCGGCGAGAGCGGCTGGGCAACAGGCACCCGGACACGCTCGATTCGATCAACCGCATGGGGCAGCAAATGGCTTTCGAGGGTCGGCGTGAGGAATCACTGGGGTTCTTCCGCGAGGCCATGGCCGGCTTCGAGGCCCTGCATGGGCCCGAGCATCCGGCCACGCTTACCGCGCTGAGCAATGTAGGGACCGCGCTGGAAGCATTGGGGCAATATGCCGCAGCCGAACCCTTTTTCCGCAAGGCCTTGCAGGGGCGGCGCGTCGTGCTCGGTGACGAACACCGGGATACGATGATTTCCATTTCCAACATGGCTGCTTTGCTCGACAGTCTGGACCAACCTGATGAGGCTCTGGCGTTGTATCGGGAAGCGCTCGACAAGCGACGTCAACTGCTGGGGAATGAAGACCCCGACACGCTGCAATCGATCAGCAACCTTGGTGTGTTTCTTGCCAGCCAGAAACGCTTTGATGAGGCTGAGCCCTATTATCGAGAAGCGCTGGTTCGTCGTCGCAAGGTGCTTGGCCGGGAGCATCCCCAGACTTTGACATCAGCCAACAATCTTGGATATCTGATGGACCAGACCGGACGGCTGGCAGAAGCCGAGATTCACTATCGGGAGGCCTTGTCCATTTCGCGAAAGGTTCGTGGTGACGACCATCCCAGAACCCTGATTGCCATGAATAACCTGGCTGGCCTGCTGCACAAGCTCGAGCGGTTTGAACTGGCCGAAGCGCTTGCAAACGAAGCCGTAAATCGAGGTCGTCAATCGCTGGCCGACGGCCACTGGTATCTGGGCGTGTTCCTGAACCGTCATGGCCGTGATCTGGCGGCTCTGGGTCGTCATGACGAAGCTGTGGCAGCCATGCTGGAAGCGCATCAGATCTTCGTCGAGGCGCTCGGTGCCGAGGACAAGGGCACCAAAGTCGTGGTTGAGTCTCTCGTAAATGCCTACACTGGCTGGCACGAGGCCGCGCCCGAGGCGGGACATGATGAACGCGCAAGACACTGGCAGGCAGTACTGAACCCTGAGGAGACGGTTCCGTGAACACCGGGAATGTAAAGGCAGTGCTGGATTGGCGCTGCGGTTTGCGGCCGGCCGAGGTCGGGTCATGAAGGTCGATCCTTTTCGGCCGGTGCCCGAGCAAGAGGTTACGCAACTGTTGGCCGAGATCCACAAACAGCCGGAGCTGTTCGAACAACTGTTGCCGCTTGTCTATGACGACATGAAGCGGATCGGTCGTGCCCAGCGCCAGCGCCTGGGAAGCAGCGCGACGCTGCGAACGACTGCGCTGGTGCATGAGGCCTTTTTGAAGATGCAAAAAAGTGCCGGCGGTGAGATCGAGAACCGGCTGCATTTTCAACGCCTGGTTGCCCGTGTCATGCGCCAGCTCATAGTCGACTACGCTCGCAAGCAACTGGCGGAAAAACGCGGCGGCGACCAGATCCGCGAGACCTTCGAAGAGGCTGAGTACAGCCTGGAAGCCGAGGATCTGGTGCGGGTGATGGCGGTGGACGCGGCGCTCCAGCGCATGGCCACAGACGATCGCCGCATGACAGAGGCGCTGGTGGCTCAGCTTTATGCCGGCTTCACCGTCGAGGAAATTGGTGAAATGTTCGGCTTGTCCAGCCGCACCGTGATTCGCGATCTACGGCGGGCGCGGGCCTGGCTGACAATCGAGCTGGCTGAATTCGACCCGGGCTAGGGTGCTTCTTGCTTCTTGCTTCTTGCATCTGCAAGCCCGGGCATGTCCACTTCACCTGCTTGATCTGGAGTGCTTGTGCATGCCCCGTGCTCACTCGAAGCGGTCCGAAAAGATCGCGTCTTCGGGGGTGATCAGCCGCCAGGGCTGGTTGCTGAACTGGCTGGTGTTGCCAGAGGCGTCAGTTGCGGTGGCGACCAGGTAGGTTGAAGTATCAACCGGCTGGTTGAGCGCCAGCGTGCCGGTGCGAAACTCGAACGCTGCCGAGATCGGATAAACCATGGAGCCGATGAAGGTCTTGCCCTGCGGGCTGCTGCCGTCGGTCAGGTAGAAGTCGATGGTCAGCGGATAGTCGGCGTTAGCTGGTGTGGTCTGGACGCGGACGCGGTAATTTATTTCTCCTGCTTCGGCATCGTATTCGGTGGCAGCGGCGTCGAAGTCGGGGTAGTTCATCAGCCTGTTCGGCCCGCTTGCAGCGCCGCCAATATCAAGTTCTTCCATTCCCAGGTCGATGCCCCGCGTGCCGGCCGGCCCGTTGCTGTAAATGCTGTTTCCTCGAATCACGTTGCCGGTCGAATTGTCATCGGCGCGCTCGAGGCTTATGGCTTCATCATTGTAGGCAATTATGTTGCCGTCACCGCTTCCTCCGGGCAGCCAGGATTCGGGGTTGATGACATCGCTCAGCGCGTAGCCCACCCGATTGTCGGTTATGGTCGAGCTGGAACTGCCGTCGAAGTAAATGCCTTTGCGATTGGGCATGGGCTCGCCGCTTGAATGGACACCGATAAGGTTGCTGGCGATAATGACGCCGCTGGCATCCCCATGTAGACGAATGCCGCTAGATGTGCTGTTGACAATGATGTTGCCTGTTTCGTAGGGGCCAAATGGATCTTCATACAGGCCGATGCTGACTCTGCCATGAGGGGCAGAAACATTTATTCCTGTCGTGTTGCCGAGTGATGCGCCACTGGCATTGGTTCCAATGTAGTTGTTGATGATGGTTATTGGGTTGATCACATCGAAGCTGACACTGATACCAGTACCGTTGTGCCCAATCACGTTTGCGTCGGCGATATCGGAAGAACCGACCCTACCATGACCATATCCTATGAATCTGATACCGTTGGCGTTATTTCTAATTTGATTTCGATGGATAAAATCGCCGGCACCGGCAATATATATTCCGTCGAAATTATGCGCGATCGTATTGCTGATAATCCGGCTGTTTAGGCCGACAGAATCGGACACATAGATTCCATATCTCATCCCAAGATCTTCATCGGCCTGATTGATCCCGATCAAGTTCGAGGTCATCCTGTTAGCGCTGGCCCCCCAAACAAGGTGTATGCCGATGAGCGAGTGCCCGATCACGTTGCCGCCTCCGTAGGTGCCAATGCGATTGTCGGATCCCCCGGAGATTACGATGCCAGATTGACTATTCCCGTAGTCTGCGGAACGTATCCCGGCGCAGTGCCATTGGTATGAGGTGTGCCAATACGGTTACTCCAGATAATCTGCTCATCAGCCTCGACCAGAATGCCCGATATGCCGTTATTGGAGATGGTGTTGCCTCTGATGAATCCGACGGCGTTGTTGGGGCCGGCGCTGTCGGCAATGAATACTCCGTAGTCGCCATTGCCACTTGCTCCAAATGGTGAATAGCTGTCGGATGATGAGCCGGTCCGTATCAGCCCGATCACGTTGCTCTGCATGACATTATGGGCTGACCCATTGTGTATCCAGATGCCGCTTTTGCCATTGGCTCTGATGGTGTTGTTGCGAATGTTGTTGGAATCGGAGCCGCTGATTCTCAGGCCGTTGGCTCCGTTTCCTGCGGGAGCGTACCCATAGGGCGTCCAGGCGCCGCCAAGCACGTTGTGTTCGATAAGATAATTGCCGCCGCCGCTCAGCAGGATGCCATGCTGACCGAATCCCTGAATGCCGATGTTACTCACCGTCGAGCCCGCCGCGCCCGACGAGAACCTCAGCCCACTGAAACCGCCGCTGCCCGGGCCGCGAATCACCAGGTGAGTGGCGCCATCCTGCTCCCAGTCCGGGTGGGTTTCGCCAGCGATGGTCACTTTGTTGCTGATGAAGGGCAGGCCAGAGTTGACCTCGATTATCGACATTTTTGCAGGGACGACGTTGCGCTCGATGTCCTGGTGGATCTCGATGGTGACCGGACCGGCGGTTGCGTTTGCTTCCTCCAGGGCGGCTCGCAAGGTGCATTCTCTCATCCGCACTGGTCCGACCCAGATTTGAACGCCGGTCCAGCAGCGCCCGTCGCCCGGATCCGAGTTTTGAGCATCTCCAAGCGAGTTGATGGTAAAAGTGGTTTGTGCCAGTACTGCGCCGGCGGCGAGGCTGAGGCCAAATATCAGTATGGCGTGGAACATGCGAATCAATTTCGATGAGTTCATTGTGCTTTTTTATTGGGATCTTGTATTGGGATACGCGCTCTGCGAGAAAATGAAGACAGGGTGAATCGGTTTGATCAGGCAAACCCCGACCTGCGGAACCAGAAGGCCCTGTATCATTGAGCAGATTACGCACTCAAGCGGCGCATGGCCTGCTGACCGCAGACCGATGGTGACTTATGCTTCAGAAACTGGTTTGAGGATGGAACGGGCAGATTCTTTCAGCAATGAGCAGGTTGACTTGTCGGCACTGCCGGATTTCCGACGCGTCGAGCTCACCGCCGCGGCGCGCGCCTTTCTGCCCTGGGCGCTGATCACGCAGACCGGCTTCTGGCTGATGCTGGCCGCGGCCGTGCTGGTGGTGCCGATGCTGCCTTTCGTGCCGCTGGAGGGGTTCTGGTGGCTGCCTCTCGTGCCCGCCGCGATCGCCGTGCTGGCCGCGGTGCATGCCCTGCTGGATGTGCGCTATCGGGCCTGGGCCTTGCGCGAGCACGACCTGATCTATCGTTACGGCGTCATTTGGCGCAAGACCGTGATCATGCCTTTTGCTCGCATCCAGCACGTCGAGGCGGTGCATGGGCCGCTGGAGCGTCATCTGGGGCTGATGCGAGTCAAGTGTTTCACCGCCGGTGGCATGAGTGCCGATCTCACCGTCAGGGGTCTTGATCAGTCGGCGGCGAGGCGTGTGCGTCAGTATCTGCTCGAACAGATTGCCGCGACCGCCGAAGACGAGGCCGAGAAAGACCGAACGGGCGACGGCTGAGGTCACTGTCGATGAAGCAGACCGACCTTCACGCCTGGCAGCGTCTGGCCCCGATAGCGCTGCTGTTTCTGATTGTCAACGGCGGCGTCAAGCTGGTACGGGAAAATTTCTACGCCTTTGCCGGCGCCGGCGCCGGCTTTGCCTTTCTTGATCGTCTGGGCCTGCGCGAGTTTCTGCTCGGTGGTCTGGTGCTGTTGCTCGGAGGCGCGCTGATCGCCGCGGTCTACCATCGCAGATTCCGTTTTCGTATCGAGGGCGATGCCATCCGCCTGCGTCGCGGTCTGATCGAGAACAAGGATCTGCGCGTTCGCTTCGCCCGAGTGCAGAACGTGGGGTTGAGCCAGCCGCTTTATTTTCGGCCCTTTGGTCTGGTGCGATTCACGCTGGAGACGCCCGGCGCACAATCAGCCGAGGTCGTGCTGCCGGGGATCGGCCGCGAGCTGGCCCTGGCGCTGCGCGACCATATAGCCCGTCACGGCGCAGGCGAAATCGATCTGACTGCAAGCGCCGAACGTTGCACCGGTGCAGGGGAGGGCGGCAACGACAAAGCGCCGCTCGAATCCGAGCTGCTGCACGCGCCCGGCGGTCTGCGGCTGTTTCTGCATGGGCTGGTCAGCAATCAGGTCTGGTTGATTGTCGGCGTGGCCGCCTGGCTGGTCGGCACGCTCGGCGGGCGAGTCGAGCAATGGATCGAATCGTTTGGCGCCAAGCTGTTGTTCGAGCGCGCGCTGGCCATTGGCTGGATCGGGGCGGCCGCGCTCCTGGTCGGACTGCTTGCGCTGTTGTTCGCCCTCTCCGGTGCTCTGTCTCTGGTGCGCTTCCATGGCTTTGTCCTGCGCGATCGTGGTGATCGCTTTCTGGCGGTCAGCGGGCTGCTCGACAGGCGTGAGCAGGACATACGCCGTGAAAAACTGACCGGACTTGCGCTGCACCAGACGGCGCTGGGCCGCCTGATCGGGCAGTGGTACCTGGTGGGCAAGCAGGCCGGCAGCCGGGAGCAGGGCACGGGGCGCTCGCAAACGCAGTTCCTGGTGCCGGGCATGCGCCGCGATGATCTCGGCATGATTGCCCGGCTGATGCCGGGGTTTTCGGTGCCGCCGGGTTTCAATGCGGTCAGCCGGCGCCTGCGTAGCCTGCTGTGGATGCGACTTGCCGCAGTGGCGCTGACAGCGGTCGCGCTTGGCTGGTGGTTTCTGCCGGCGGCGAGGCCGCTACTGGCAGTTTTTCTGGCGGTCTTGCTGGTGGTGCTGTTTCTCATTCACCGCAGCTGGCGCTGCTGGGGCTGGCAGGTCGTTGACGGCGTGTGCTGGATTCGCCAGGGCGTGTTCGGGCTGCGCCAAGACGCTTTCGAGCTGGCAATGGTGCAGCAGGTGGTGCTGGTGGAATCCCCCTATCTTCGCCGCCACGGGTTGACCACGCTGCGCCTGGTGCTGCCCCAGGGACAGGTCAGCGTGCCTTTCATCTCGGTCAGCGATGCAGCTGAGCTGGCCAACCGGGCAATCCATGCGGCCGAGACCGCGCGGGTCCACCGCGTTTGAACTTCGGCCGGCTGCTTGCTGACAAGGCAGCCGAGAGCATCTCCCATGATAAAATGTTGAGCTGTTTCCATATTCCTGGAGTCCGCTTGAGCATGAGCGATCGAACACCCGGCGCACGCTTTCGCAAGCTGGTTGCCGACCAGCCGCCACTGCAGGTCGTGGGCACCGTCAACGCCTACTCCGCCTTGCTGGCCGAGCAGGCCGGCCATCAGGCCATCTATCTTTCAGGCGCCGGCGTGGCCAACGCGTCCTATGGCTTGCCGGACCTGGGCATCACGCAGCTGGCCGATGTGGTCGAAGACGCCCGCCGGATCACCGCGGCCAGCGATCTGCCGCTGCTGGTTGATGTCGACACCGGCTGGGGCAGTGCTTTCAATATTGCCCGAACCGTGCGCGAGATGGAGCAGGCCGGCGTCGCCGCCGTGCATCTGGAAGACCAGGTGGCGGCCAAGCGCTGCGGGCACCGGCCCAACAAGGCCCTGGTCAGCCCTGAAGAAATGGCCGATCGCGTGCGTGCGGCGGTGGATGCGCGCAGCGATGATTCCTTCGTGTTCATGGCGCGCACCGACGCCTATGCGGGCGAGGGCATGGCCGCGGCTGTGGATCGGGCCAACTTGTACGTCGAGTGTGGCGCCGACATGATCTTTGCCGAGGCCTTGCACACGCTGGAGGAGTTTGGCGAGTTTGCCCGTCAGGTTGACGTGCCGGTGCTGGCCAATATCACCGAGTTCGGCAAGACGCCGCTGTTTTCCGTCGACGAGCTGCGTCAGGCCGGGGCCGGCCTGGTGCTGTATCCGCTGTCGGCGTTTCGCTCAATGAGTCGGGCCGCGCTGATGGTCTACGAGGCCATCGGTCGCGACGGCCACCAGAAGAATGTGGTCGATACCATGCAAACGCGTGATGAATTGTACGAGGTGCTCGGCTATCACGAGTTCGAGCAGAAACTGGATCAGTTGTTCAGCAAGGAGTCGTCATGAGCGAGAAAAAACCCGGAGCCGGCCTGCGCGGCCAGTCTGCCGGACAGACTGAAATTTGTACCGTGGGCGCGGCCGGAAACAGCCTGCGCTACCGTGGCTATGCGGTCGACGAGCTGGCCGAGAAGGCCTCGTTCAATGAGGTTGCGCATTTGATTCTCAAGGGTCACCTGCCCGATAAACAGGAGCTGGACGCCTATGCCGGCCGCCTGAAGGGACTCAGAGGCCTGCCCGATACGCTCAAGGAGGTGCTCGAGCGCATTCCTGCCAGCGCCCATCCGATGGATGTGCTGCGCACCGGCGCGTCGTTTCTGGGCAACCTCGAGACCGAAGAAAGCTTCGATGCGCAGCAGGATGTCGCCGACCGCTTGCTGGCCTCGTTCCCCTCGATGATCACCTACTGGTATCGCTACAGCCACGACGGCAAGCGCATCGATGTCGAGACCGATGACGACAGCATCGGCGCGCATTTTCTTCACCTGCTGCACGGCAGCGAACCAAGCGAACTGCACGCGCGGGTGATGGACGTCTCCCTGATTCTCTACGCCGAGCACGAGTTCAACGCCTCGACCTTCACCGCCCGGGTCTGCGCCTCGACCCTGTCAGATATGCACTCGTGCGTGACCGGCGCGATCGGCTCGCTCAGAGGTCCGCTGCACGGCGGTGCCAACGAGATGGCCATGGCCATGCTCGAGAAATATCACTCGCCCGAGCAGGCGCGCGAAGACGTGCTGGCCAAGCTCGAGGCCAAGGATAAGATCATGGGCTTCGGGCACGCCGTCTACCGCGAGAAAGACCCTCGCAACGCTATCATTCGCGAATGGTCGCGCAAGCTGGCCGACGATGTCGGAGACGACACGCTTTTTGACGTCTCCGAAGCGGTCGAAAAGACCATGTGGGACGAAAAGAAACTGTTTGCCAACGCTGACTTCTATCATGCCTCCGCATATCACTTCATGGGTATTCCCACCAGCCTGTTCACGCCGATCTTCGTGATGGCGCGGGTGACCGGCTGGTGCGCCCACGTCATGGAGCAGCGCGCCAACAATCGCATCATCCGCCCCGGGGCCGACTACACCGGGCCGGAGGATCGCGCGGTGCCGCCGCTTGACGAGCGCTGATCGGGCAGACAAGGCCGGGCCGCTGACGGCCCGGCTTTTTCCAGATTCGACTCCGGCGCACCACATCCAAAGTCGGAAACGGATGCAACCTGCTTTGATGCCGGGTTAATAAGCTATCCTCCCCGCCGCGACATCCCCGCGGTCAGAATGAACCGCAGGGCGTCGTCGAAGGGCAGGTCCAATGGTTCGCACCACTGTTTCGGCACAAACACCGTATAGCCCGCAATCTGATAGCTCAGCGGCAGATAGACGGCGACCTCTCCGGCTTCGCCGAAAGGCAGGTTGGAAAAATCCTCGCGGGTGATGAAGCCCATCACGCCGACGTTCAGTTCCGGGTGGCGAACCATGACCGCCTGATTGAAGCGTTTGGCGTCGTCGCTGGAAAAGTACTCCACGAAGTCCTTGGTCGCCCGGAATACGGACTTGATCACCGGCATGCGTTCCAGCGCGGCCTCGCCCAGGCCGATCAGCTTGCGAAACAGCCACACCTGGCTGAGCAGTCCGATGGCGATCACAACGACAACGCCCCCGACCAGGCCCATGCCGGTGATGTACCAGTCATGCGGCAGTACAAGCTTGATCAGTGAACCGATGCCACGCTCGGCGATGCCGGCGAGCCAGAGCACGATCAGCAGCGTCAGCGCGATCGGGATGATCGTGCCCAGGCCCTTGAAGAACAGGCGCATCAGGTGCGCGACCGGGCGGTCATTTTCAGAGTTCATCGATCTGCTTCCTCAGCGCCTCGCGCCGATCGGTGACGATGCGCTCAAGCGTTTCGATACGTTTGCGAAACTCGTCTTCGATCTGATCAAGCCGCGCCTGGCATGCGCTGCGGCTGCGCCGGGATTCCAGCCAGTGTCGGCTGATGAGGACAAAACCGATGATGGCAGTGATTGCGACCAGGGCAGCAAAAAGATTCATGCGGGTACTCCGGTATGAAGCAGGCGCCCGACAATCGTAGCGCCTGCTTCATGATATTAACCCGGCGGCTTTGCCGATTGCATGCCGGGTTGGTATTGCTGCCGGTGTCCGGCAAGTCAGTTCACGGGATCAGTCCGCCGAGAAACGGTCGGAGAACAGGGCGTCGGCGGATAGCCGCGTGAACACCACGATGGCATTGTCTTGATTGGCAAGCACATAGATATGCCGTTTGTCGTGGGAGGCGGCAATATCGGTAGGGCCGGCGAGATGGTCGGTGGTGGCCTGGCCGTCGAAGATCGTCTGCGCGACGTCCAGGTGACCAGCGCGAGTGGGATCCTGCTGCGCGGAAATCCGATCAAAGACCGTGAAGCTGTTATCCGCGAAGCCGCTGACGAACAGCTCGACGTTGTCTGGCGCCAGCTCCAGGCGCTGGGGGCCGCTCATCCCGGGCAGCTGTGGCTCGCCGCTGGTCCAGATGCGGCTCTGAGTCAGGCTGCCGTCGCCGTTACGATCAAAGCGGATCAGAGTGCTGGCCTGCTCGGCCGTGACGTAAACCTGGCCGCCGTCTGCGCTGACAGCCACATCCGTGGCCCCCGTCAAGCCTTCGATTCCGGAAAGGTTGTCCTGCAGCGCCTGGCGGAAGCTCAGTTGACCAAAATCAGGGCTGGATGGGTCGTTACTGCGCTCGAAGATCAGCAGGGCGTTACCCATCCGCGTGGCGACCAGCAGCTGGCTGCCGTCGGGGCTGACCGTCAGGCCGGCCGGGCGCTGCAGCGCCACTACCGTGCCGCCGCTGTCTTCCGGGTCGTCGGTGTTGTTGGACTCCGACTCGAGAAACGTCAGCGCGCCGGTGGCGCTGTCGCGTGAAAACACCGCAATCGAGTTGCTGCCGCTGACATACAGGTGTTCGCCATCAGGGCTCAGTGTCAGCCGGCGCGGCTCCTGCATGCCGGTGATGGAACGGCTGCCGTGAACATAGCTGTCCTGCAGGGCCAGGCTGCCGTCGGCGGCGCTGCGGGTAAAGGCAACCAGGCTGTCGGAGCCATGCGCAACGATATAGACGTGTGCATCGTCGTTGCTGATGGCGATATCGACTGGCCCGTCCATGACCATGCTCTCGAAGCCGGGCGTTTCTGTGTCGATACTGTCAAACACGCTGAGCCGACCGCTGGCGCGTTGTCTGTCCAGGATGGTCAGTTGACCGGTTGATTCACTGGTGACATAGAGGTGGTGGCCTGCGCGCGTGATGGCCAGCGCCGAGGGATCGGCGATGCCGTGAATGCCGTCTTCGCCGTTGACTGCGTCCTGTTCATGGCGAAGGCTGGGGTCGTGATCGGGGTCGGCAATGATGGCCGTAGCCGTGCTGCGCAGCAGCGTGCCCATTTGCGCATTGTCAAGGCGCAGCGCAAACGCCTTCTGCGGCCCGCTTGCTGCGCTGGGCAGAACGGTGATTCGGATCTGGCCCGCGATGTCACCGGCCTCAATCTCCAGCGTGCCCTGGCTGGCCAGGTAATCCTGGCCGGCGACAGCCGTGCGGTCTTCAGTCTGCCAGTCGAAAGAGACGTTGCGGTGATGATCTCGCGACAACGTGACCGAGAAGACCGCTTCGGCTGTGCCGCTGCGCGGTTTCTCGACCCAGGTATCGGTGACGCGAATTTCGGGATTATTGTCGTCATCAAGCAGAGTCACCGTGGCCACCTGGCGCGCAAAGGTGCCGCTTGAGGTGGCGGTGAGCTCGACAGTGAAGGTTTCGTCTGCTTCCGGAATATCGTCGGGGCAAATGGTCACCGTGATGTCGGCGTTCATGCTGCCGGCGGGAATGGTCAGCGTGTCCGAAGCGGAAATGAAATCAACTGAGGAGTTGCAGCTTGCTCCGCCGGTGGCAGTGCCTTCGCGGGTGTGCCAGCTGATGTCGATGGCCTCGGTCGAGGTCGTCGACAGCGTGACAGGCAGGGTCACCACCCGCGCGTCGCCGCTGTTTCCTTCGAGGACTTCAGCGTCTTCGATGGTGATTGTCGGGCCGCCTTCGACATACTGCGGGTCGATGTCGAGCCGAACCGCGCGGCCGATGGCGCCGACCGTGGTTTCGGCCGCCAGGCGTGAGCCGATATAGATCTCGACTTCATTGCCGGGTCGCGCATACCCGGGTCGTCGGGGCGACACGTCATCCATACCGACCGGCAGCGCGTACTGGCCCTCCAGGCGGGGATCCTTGCCCATGTGGTAGCTGATCAGCGTCTCGCCGGTTGCGCTCAACCTGGCTTCCACGATCGTTCCAGGCGCGACCGGCTGCCCGAACAATGTGGCGTTGCCGTATAAAACGTGGCTGGGCTGGTCAATCCTGGCCTGGGCTGAAAACGCCAGCGCGAGAAGTGTCAGCAGAAGCGTGATGGTTCTGTAGGTCGGCTGCATGCTCAGTTACCCGGATATGCGTAAGTTTCGAAGAAGATGCGAATGTCGTTGATCCCCTGGCCGTCGCGTTGGCCAGCACCGCCGGGTATTTCCTCGCCATGGATGAAGGTTTCCAGTCCTTCGACCGGATCGCTGAGGAAAGTGCCGCCGGGAATGATCATCAGCCAGCGTCGATTCCAGACCGAGCGGCCAATCAGCCGGCTGTCGGAAATGACCTGTGACGGGTCGAAGGGCTCGCTGAAGTGGTGGGCCGGAATGCGGCCGAAGCGCCGCGTCTTGACCGGCGACTCGGCGACTGTATCGCGAATCGGCAGCCAGTCGAACTCGCCCAGTTCCTGTGAGCTGATCGGGAAGGGGATCGGGATGGCCTGATCGATGACCTGCCATTCTCTGATCGTGAAGTCGTTGGCCGCAGGGGCCCTGAGCACATCGGCACCTACCGGGAACAGGTAGACGCGCGGATCATCGGCCAGGGGAAGATTGGCGTATTCACCGAACCATGCGCCGACCGAGTGAATACGCGTGGCGAACTGGCTGGAGTCGTAGGAGCTGTCTCCGGAACCCAGATCCCAGCCGAAGAAGTTCAGGCCAAAGGTGACGTTGGTCGAGAATGGAATCACCAGTCCCGGCTGTGGGCCGGCCGACTCGGGCGCGAATGGTCGTGCATGGCGCCGGAACTCCGGGATGCTCCAGAGATTGTCGACACGGGCGTTTTCAAGAGCCAGTCGCCATTCCTGGTCGCCTTTTTCACCTTCCGGAATACGGAACAGTTCACGCCGCAGCGAGAAGCGGTTGGTCTCGACCTGGGGATTGTTGAAGCCCATCTGCCCCTTGAGCACCTCGAAGTTGAGGCTGAGCTGGGCGAGCGCATTCGCCAGGCCCGGAGTGCCCGGCACTGGCTCACCCCCGATGATCTCCCCAAGCGAGCGTTCGCGCACGATGCTGGTCAAGAAATCCTGGCCGGCCTGGCCGTCGCTGCCGAGCAGGTTGGTTTCGTAATCATAGGCGGCTGCGGCCAGGTAGACATAGCGGGCAGCCAGATCGAAAGCGGCGCGATATTTTTGCAGGGCATCGTTGCGGAAGATGCGAAACGCCATGTCCTGGTAACGGTGCTCCTGTACGGCGGCGGCGCCGCGTTTGCGGAAGCTGACCAGGCGTTCGAAGCTGCGCAGGCCGCGCGCCAGGGTGGCCTTGTAGTCACCCAGCAGCTGTTTGATGGCCTCTGTGCGAGCATAGATCTCCGAGCGCAGAACAGGCTCCTTGCGCATCAGCGCATCCACCTGGCCCTTGGCGTTGAACAGATCCAGGGTGGCATCGTTGATGGCAGTCTTGATGCCCGACAGCTGAGCAACATCTTCCTTGGCAGCGTCGGTAGCGCTGGCGGCAATGTTGAGCGCGTCGGCCGAGGTGTCCAGAGCAAAGGCGGCTGCACTGCCGCCGGCATTGACTGCGCAGCGGCCGGCCGAGAACAGATCACCCCCGGCCGCCAGGCCAGCAATGGTGTTGTCCGGGATACAGGTCGCCGAGTCCTTGAAGCTTGCGTCGATAAAGGCGCCCACGCGACTGGCTACCACCGCGCTGGCGCTCATCGTTTCCGCGACTGCGGTCAGGGTTTGCAGGGTGTTGCGCTGGTTGATGGCCAGGTTGAGGTTGTCTTCGGTAATATCGAAGGTGGCCTGCAGGGTGTCGATTTCCGACACGATTTCCTGGCGCAGCTGGTCATATTCGACCAGCGCCTGCTTGAGTGAAATGCGGGCCTGCAGCATCTGCTGAAGGATCTGCTGCAGCTCGCCCGGTGCGCGTCGCTGGCCGTTCCAGCTGCCAGGCTTGGTGAACCAGAAACCGAAGTCCGGTGATTCGATGGTGACGTAGCTGACATCCAGACTGTCGTCGAGACTGACCTCGCCCAGCGCGCAGCCCTCTGAAATCGGGAGTAGTTTGCAGGGCAGGCCGTGAGAGCCGGTGTGCTCGGTTTCGCTCGAGCTGGGCGTCATGTCGAAGAAGTTGATGCCGTTGGGCACCGGGTCGTAACTGCCGGTGAACTCCTTGATCCGCTTGATGCCTAGATTATTGATATCGTCGGCGAAGTCGAAGTCCGTTCCAGCCAGGGCCGGTACGTCGATGTACATGTAGTGATACATGTCCGGGCCGTCGTAGCCTGCCGGGTAGGTGCCGTTTGGCCCGATGTCGTCTGCATATGGGTAGCCGAAGATTTCGATGAGCTGGTTCGAAAAGTCCGTTTCCTGCGCGTTGGCATCGATGGTCAGATCGTCCACCTCGTTCTGAGTGCGGCGGATCTGGTTTTCCAGCTGGTTGGCAAAGTCCCACACCTGGACCGCATTCTCGAGCGCACCCATGGCACGCTCGGCGACCTGTTCGAAGTGTGAGGTTCCCCACTTGGCCAGCTGCGCCGGATCGATATCGAACGGCACGACGTCCTTGGCAAGCCCCAGCGGGTTGAGGCCGGCATCGGCCTTGTCGACCTGGCCCTGTATATCAGTGAACTGGGTGGCAATCTCGTTGAGCTCGCGCACGGTCGTACGATCGATGCGCTCAATGCCGACATGCGCAGGATCCGGATCCTGTTCCGGCAGAATCGAATTGGCGGTCGCCCAGTCAAAGTAGGCGCCCATGCCGGCGCGCCGGCCCCACTCACTCAGGCCCCAGGCTCGTTGCGGGTCGGTATCTTCGTATCCCTGCCATTGCCCGTCGGGGTTTTCGACGTAGCGTGAGCGATAGGTCAGATCAACGATTTCGGCGGCGGTGCGTGCCTTGGCCGCGGCCGATTCGGCAAACTGGCGTTCGTCGAGAAAGTCGACCTGAATCGGCACGCCGGCTACGGTGACGGCTTCCGGTCGCGGCTCCCAGGTAAAGAAGGGATGGCGCAGCAGGTCGTAATAGGTCTTGATTGAGGTCAGATAATGGCCCCAGGCGTCACCATGACCCTGGGGGAACATGATGCGGGCATCATACTCGTCGATGACGCCATCGGCATTCTGGTCGCTGATGTTATAGCTCTGGCTGTAGGCGACCTCGCCATCGCCCGTTGTGAAGTTCCAGAACAGGCGGTTGTACACGGGGCTAGCGGTGACCGGACCCTGACTCTTGTCGCGGCCGCGCAGCAGCACCAGCTCTTCTTCAAGCAGGGAGGCGAGCTGATTCTGGAAGTTGAAGATACTGGGTGCCAGAGACAGATAGCTGCCGCCCCCGGTGCTGATGCCGATGGTGGGGTCCTGAGCGTCGGCGTAGGCTTCGTTGCCCAGCAAGGTGTAGAAGTCCACCAGGCGGGAGGCGACCAGCAAAATGGCGTTATTGGCCGGCCCGTAGTTGACCGGTGGGGTGCCGTCAACCGACAGCTGCATGGCCCGGCGCATGACGGTGGTGTAGGCCTCGATCAGCCCCAGCTGATTGATGTTGTTCGGATCGCTGTTGAGCGCTACCGGGCCCTCATAGCGTTCGCCCAGCTGGATGATCATGCTCACGTAGTTGTTCGTGGCCGCTTTGGCAAAGTCCTGCACGCGTGCCTCGAAAGGGTTGAGGCGGCTGAGAACGCGCTTGACCCAGCCCTGTGCGAGTTGAGCGATCTGGTCGCGAGGAGTCGATCCCGGGCTGCCGGCATACAGGCTCCACTCGGTCGCATTGCCGCAGGTGGGCAGGCCACGATAGCGAGCCAGGTACCAGTTGTCCGACAGGGTCTGGATATTTGCGCCTTCGATACTGATTTCGACAGCGCCTTGGGAATCGTCCACCGGAACCTGAATCCAGCCGTTCATCTGCCCGCTTTCCGGATCAGGAACGGGCAGCGGCGGGGTGCCGTTTTCGTCTGGATGGTAGAACCACTGGAACTCCAGCGCATCGGGATCGCCGCCGAAATCGCCGCTGTGTCGCAGCACCAGCTGCTCATCGAAGATGTTGTCTGGTGCGATCACATTGATCTGGCCCTGGTAAGTGCTCAGAATTTCGGCGGCGGCCGGCGGCGGTGGTGAGCGCAGGCAGCCAACCTCGATGACCTCCAGGCTGACTGGCTCGGGGTTGAGCGATTCATCGTTGTTGAAGGCCAGCGTGACATAGCCGCTGCCCTGGGAGAGCCCGGCGGTAAGTGCAGCGTCGACGCCGACGGCCTGGAAGGGCTCGAGAATGCCGTCGTTGCCGTCATCCTGGTAGCCGATGAGTACATCGTCAGCGTCCACCGGGCGATGTTGCTCGCAAACCAGATTGCGGCTGTCGTCCAGGCGCGTTTCCAGGCAGATCTTCTCGATGCGCTGCGGGTTGCGTGATAGCCGAAACAGCGCCTCGATGGCCTGGTCCCAAGAACAGGACGAGCCGGGGCTCAGGCAGTCATTGTCATAGCCGGTTGCTTCGCCGCCGTCGCCGCCGTCAAGCGTCTTGAGCGTGACCCGGTCACGCTTGGACAGCACGTTGAGCAGCAGAAACGGTTCACCCGCGCCGCTTTCGTCGAACAGGCCGCTGAGAATCAGACGCTTGTTGAGCGGGTCGTAGGCGATACGGTCGCGAATCGAGACCGGCAGTTTGATTGATCCGTCCTGGCTGCCGAGGATGGCCTCGGTGCCGTTGGTCTGGAACTCGGTGGCAACCTCCTCGGGTATTGCATCGAGATAGACGATGCGGGGATTGAGCGGGTCGATCAGCTGAACCAGGGTGTCGCCGGGCAGGGCATTGGCCGTCGTTTCCTGATGCTCGTCGTAGACGACCTCGACGGCTGCCTGGTTGATGATGTCGGGCAGGCCTCTTTTCGGACTCAGCAGGGTCTCGCCGCTGGTCAGCAAGGGGATATCGGTCGGCCAGGCAATCTCGTAGCTGACCCGGATCGGTTCCAGCGGCGAGTCGCTGCCGCCATGTTCGGCCGGCAGGCGCTCCAGCCAGGGCACGCAGGTGGCAGCTTCGATATCGTTATCGTCGTTGTTGTCGAGGTCGACAAAGAAATTCGGCTGCGCCGGATAGTAATAATGCACCGCACCGCTGCCGGCCGACTTGGACCAGAGCTGGTTCTTGTAATCCTGGAAAAAAGGTGGTGGCGCCGGCTGGCCGAGGCCCTGGCCTTCCACAAAGGTTTCGCTGCAGCCACCAAGTAATGTCACCGGGTACGGCGGCGCCACGGTTGTGCCCACGGTGCCGGAGTAGCGGAACTGGTTGAAGCCCGCGCCGGTGGCATCAACGCGGAACACCCGGAACCGCCACTCTTGCGAGGATTGATTGAAGTACTTGACCAGCACGTAGGGATCGGAAGCGGCGGCGCGGTCGCCGTCAATCTTTTCGCCAAAATCCGCGCGCAGGGCGAACACCGCCTGCTCGCCCGATCCGGTGTTGGAGGGCGCCATGAAGGCGTGCTCGTCATTGGGGTTGTAGCCCGGCTGGCTGAATTCATTCTGCACGTAGATTCGCGCAGATGGAAACCCCTGAGCGCTCAAGGGCTGCTGTCCCAGGACCTCGCTGCCCAGTTCACTGGCAACGACAATCCGTTCCGGGTCAAACGGCCAGCGCGGGGCGTAGCGCACGGCTTTGGCCGGCCAGTACACGCCTTTGGCGTTGTCGCGATACCAGCCGACGACCAGCTCACGCCCCTGTTCCTGTGGCCGCGCGTTGCTGTAGCGGTTGACCGGGATGATTGCCCCGGTCCGGCCGCTGCGCGTGTAGGCCGCTTCGGCACCCGTGCCGTCGTAGTAGGCGAGCTCGTTGACCACCCAGCCGGTTCGATTGGGTTCATTGTGGAAGGGGTCGCTGATCTTGCGCCCGATCTCGACTTCGACGTTATCTACAAACTGCGGCACCGCCGGGTAGGGCAGGGAGCGAACGATTTCTACCTCGACCGGATACTGCGTGGGATCGATTTCCGGGCCGTTGACGTAGATGATCGTGGCCGATCCGGAGCGCGAGGTGCTGAACGAACCCGAGCTGTATTCCGGGCTACTGGAGCCACTGGTCGGGTCGATGACTTCCAGCACGCGATAGCTGCCGCTGGCTGGCTCGGCTTCAACTGGTGCGCCGGTGATGTGAACCTGATAGCAGTCTTCCGATACGGCGTCAGAACAGGGCTCTCGTGGCCAGCCCACGGCACCGAAGCTGCTGATCCGCGCCTCATCCTGGAGCTCCCGACCCTTGATGCGCCACTTGACCTCGATGCTGTCGATGGGCTGCAGCGGAATGAGCCTGGCAGCACTCCCGCCAATGGGAGGCGCCCAGTAAAAGATGTTCTCGGCCAGAGCGTCGAAAGGTTCGCCATTGATCTCGAACTGAGGCGTGAAGGCGACTTTGTTGACCTCGGCGTCCGGCGGCGGCGTCAGCGGGGTGCCGGCAAGCCAGGCCTCTTCCTTGAAAAAGCGGCCGTCGGCACCGAGGCTGACGACGAAAGCGTCGTCGCCGCCGATCGAGGCCAGGGTGTCGACCGGTCCGAAGTACGCCACTGCGCTGAAGCGACCGCCGACGAAGACTGCGCCGATGCCGTTGGTGGCAATGGCCTGGCCGGCATCGTTGCCACTGCCGCCGGCATTGGCCGGTATGCCACCAACTTCGTTGTACTCGCTGCCGCCGGTGACCCAGTCCCAGCTACCGTCAGATTCGAGCGACAGGATATAGACATCCTCGCCGCCGCTGCTGGTCAGGGTGCCGAGCCCGTTGCTTCCGGAGTGAAATGTGGCGCTATTCTCGAACGATCCGGTGGCAAACACCTTGCCCAGCGCGTCGACCGTAATCGCGCCCGCCGCCGCGCTGGCAACGGTTCTTGCCCAGGCACAACTGATGCTTGAGGTGGCGATGTCGATGCTGGCGATATACAGCCCCTCGCCCGTTTGCGGAGCGCAGGGGGCGAAAGTGAAATCGCCGGAGTAGTCAGCAGCTACCAGCAGGCGCTGCCCACCATCATCAAGGGCAGTGTCCTGGATTCGGAGCGCGTCCGGAAGGTTCTGCGGGCTGCCCAGGCTGGGTCCGCTCTCGTTGAGCAGGTTGCCGACCGTCATCAGGAAGGGAACCTGTTTGCCGATCTTTTCCAGTTTGATGTTGTCAGCGTACCACCAGTCGTTGTAGCGCGTATGGTGCGGCGTTGAATAAGGTCCGCTGCCGCCGGTGAACCTGAACCTGATCCTGAGGTGTTTGTGCAACGCCCGCTTGTCTGAAATGGTCAGCGTGTCCGGGCCGGTGAATTTGAATTGCTGCCCGCCCGTGCCTCGCCCCTCGAGCCGATGGATCCGGCGCCAGTTGCCACTCTTGTCGCGATACTCGATAACAACGTCTTCACCGCGATCTGGCTTCTCTGAAATAAGCCCTTCCAGAAATTGTCTTTCCGGATCAAATCCGCGCATGAAGTCGCCTTGCAGAAGCAGTCGCTCGGCGTCCGAGGCGTCAATGAGCGGGGAGGTTACCGATACAGCACGACCGCGCAGGGCTAGTGCACGGGTGTCGGTAAAAAAGGCATAAGAGTAAGGGATAAAGGGCGCCCACCATCCGCGGTTGACGAAGATGACTCCTTGGGTGTCAAAGAGAAACCCATACTCAGTATCGCTGCTGCTCCAGCCGTTCCAGGACGAAAAGTTTTGGCTGAGCAGTTCGCTGGTGCCACCTTGTGATCGGGTGCCGACGGCGTAGACGCGATTGCTGTCGTCTATTTCCAGATGCTGAATGCCCTCATCGCCCGAGGCTGCGCTGCCCCGATCCCGGGCCCACAGGAATTCGCCGTCGGTCGAGGCCAGGCGAGCAAGAAACAAGTCGCTGGAGGTCGCCGCGCAGTTGCCGTTGGCCAGCGAATGGCTGGCTCCAAACTGCGCCGAGCATTCGTATCGCCCGGCCACCACAATCGATTCGGGCACCGGCGGCGCAATCGAGCTGTCTCCCGGTACGGCGACAACAGCGGTTGCGCGGTCATTGCCGCTGCCGCCCATGGCCCGAGCCCACTTCCAGCTGCCCTGGTTGTTGATTTTGGCGACAAAGCCGTCTGCCTCGCCGTCGGCCGAGATATCGCTGCCGCCAAACGTTGCCTGGGCATAGAAATCGCCGGCGACAAAGACGTTTTCGGCATTGTCGAGCGTCATGCCGTGGACATGATCGTCATAGGGCCCGCCCGCCGATGCCGCCCATTCGGTGATGCCTCCGGGGCTGATTCTGGCAATGAAGACATCCTGGCCGCCTTGCGATATGAGAGTGAAGCCGCCGATATCGATGCTGCCGCGGAAATGGCCGACGACATAGGTATCACCCGCCGGGCCGGTTTCCATGGCCACGACTTCGTCGTTTTCGCCGCTGCCGGCAGAGATGGGCCAGCTGGCCCGTGCCGTGAGAGATGCCGTCAGCAGTACGGCGAGCAGGGTCGTGTGCACGATTGTGGTCACAATAGTGGTCGCAGTCGTGGTCATGAGCTGACCGGGGTGCCGGGATGAATTCATTCCAGAACGTCCTTGTTTACTGGTTCAGTACCGGGATGGCCGAAATACGGCGCAGCCGAAAAATGCCGGAGGTAAAAATCGTGTTGTGGTGCAGACCACTGAGCGCGCCTTCGTAGACGCCGCCAAGTATCGAGTCCCCCCAGCCGGGGGGCTGTCTGCCGATGGGATCGTCGCTGGTAAAGATGAAACGCATGTCGCGGGTGACCTGATAGGCCTCCTGCTTGAAGTTCATGAACTGTGCGTCGAGATTGTCGTGATCGGGGTGGTAGCGATGCTTGAACGGATTGGTCGGCAGCTCGGGGTCAACAATCAAGGTCGTATTGAGCTGTTGCCCGGGGCCAAAGTCACCGCTGAACTCCTGCTCCAGGCCGGGGAAGTCGTAGGCAATGGTGCTGTAGCGCAAGCCCACTGAGCGTCCGCCTCGGTTGACCGCGCCGGAATACAACGGGATCAGGTTCTTGTCGGTCAATAGCACGTAGCGTCCGGGCTCGGCGACCTCGCGCATGCCGGGTTCGGCGCTGCTCGGTACCGTTGTGCCTTCCTGCCACATCTGAATCGCGTCCTTGAGCAGGCGGGCACGACCGGCAGAGTCGACGTGAATGATGACTCGCTGGGTGAAAGGATCGCGCACCGGCGTTGGCTCGACTCCGCCCTGCTGGGATTCGCTGACGGCGTTGACCTCGATGCGCCCTACCCAGAGGCCGGCATACGACACGATATCGCTACCGCTGTCGGTTACTGTCGCCTGCAGGCCACTGCCCTGAGTGGCCGCGCCGGCTACAGGTTGAATGGTGTTCCCGCCGACATGAAGAAGAATGCGCTCTCCGGTTTCGTCGGTAATTTCAAGTACCTGCTCCATGCGTGAGCGGTCGAAGCTTTCTCGTAGTACGGCCAGCGTGAGCTGAATGTCCTCGCCCGCTGGTGCCGGCACAACGAGCTGGTTTCGCAGATCCGGCCAGGCTGTTTCTCCCGTTTCCGGATCCTCGTTGAGAAATGCTATCGGCATGCTGCTGCCGCCAACGCGGCGTATGAGAAACGAGCCGTTGTGTCCGCTTCGGTTGCGCAACACCAGGCGGCTTTCGGTCAGCGCCGCGCTGAACTCGAGTGAGTCGCCATGTTCGAGAACCAGCGCCATCTTGCCTTGATAGCGTGATGCTCCGCGGGTATGAATCCAGTAGGCCTGCCCGTTCTTGACGGGCGTCGACGATTTGTCGATCGCATGCCACTTGCCGTTGGCCGAGAGCTGATAGACCGGCTGCCCGGCATGCGCTGGCGAGGACTCGAAAAACTCCTGAAAGGTGGGCGGCGCATCAGGATTGACCGTAAGCCCGGTCAGGGTGAACGCATCGGTTTCCCACCTTTGCCGGCGATGGCGCGGGCGGCCCTCGATGGTGATCTGCTGCGTCGTACTGCCTTCTACTTCGATGAGATAGGCGGTATTCGGATCGATGCGAAACAGGTTCGAAAGGAAGGCTTCGGGCCGTGGTTCCGGGAACCAGGCGAACCAGCCTTCGATGTTTTCCAGGCCTTCGGAAGGGTCCTCGATGAACTCTGCGCCGGGCTGGTCTGGCAACCAGCGCCATACGCTGGCGATGGGCAGGCCGGCAAAGACCTTTCTGATGTCACGCTCATCAGGCTCGACGTAGAGATACACGGCATTCCAGCCGGGCTCGAGATCGATCACCTGCTGCACTGTGCCCGACTGCTGTGCCGCGACCGGATTGGCCACTGCAAGACCAACTGCCGACAGCGCTGCGAGTGCGGCGAGACGAGTGATTGAAGAAAGCATGTTCATGACCTTGTCAATGCGGTGCTTGGACCCTGTGGGGGGCGTTGCTCTTCAGGGCCTGGCGGACCCAGCGGTTCGATGTCGGCCAGGCGCTGCCGGCGAATATCGGTTTCAAAACGTGCCAGCATCTCCTGGCGAAATGCGTCTTCCACGCTGCGGTAGTGGTCGCGCAGCAGGCGCTGACGAATGCCTGCCTGGAGTTCTTCGAGTGGCCGGCTGCGCTCGGGCTGATACTCGACCAGCCGGACCAGATAGAAGCCCTGGGCTCCTTCAATCACGCCTGATAGCGTGCCGGGTTCGAACATGCTGTTGGCCGTTTCTATAACGGCGGGGTCGTGGCGATAGCGCTCGGGTGCGTCTTCGCCGATCCAGCCGATGACGCCGCCGCGATAGCGACTGGACTGATCCTGTGAGTACTCGCGCGCCACCGCGCCAAAGTGTGTGACTTCCGGATCGAGCTGCTTTGCTGCCTGGTAGGCCTCGATGGCTTTCTCGCGCGCGGCTTCGCGGGCTGCCGGGTCGGCGCCCCCGGGCACCTTGATGTGAACCATCGCGACTCGCCGGCGGGCGGGGATGGCGTAGTCATCGGCTTCCTGCCGATAGATCCGCTCGACATCTTCATCGGTGATGGTGGCGTCTTCCTGACGCGGGCGAAGGTGATGGGCCACGTAGCTGTTGACCAGGATTCTTTCCAGCGAGCGCCGCACCTCCGGTTCGGCATCAAGCCCGTCCTGCACGGCAGCGGCTGCGAGTGCCTTGCGATAGAGCAAGGCTTCGAGCAGCTCTTCTTTCTGTGCCAGTTCGTGATACTGCCCGGGCCGGTGGCCGCCGCGCCGGCGCATTGCATCAACGTATTCGTCTGCGTCGATATAGGTATTGCCAATGCGCGCAATCCAGCCGTCGGGCGCCTGGGCCAGCGTTTGTCCTGTACTGCTCCACCACCAGCCGGCGGCAAGGCCGGCGACAAAGATGAGCAGCGCGATGAAGAGTTGCTTCATTGATTCTCTCCGTGATTAATGTTGTTCAAAGCGGTCCTGGAACAGGGTGATGCGCACCAGATCGCGATCCATGGCGCTGTTGTTGTCGTCGTTGAGTTCATCGGGGCTTGCCGGAGTGGCGTGCGCTGCTTGCTCCACGAAGTAGATGCCACTGCCCGGATTCAGGTTCGGGTCCACGCGGGCTTCGAGCATGTAAACCACCTGCTCACCAGGGGCCAGGGTCAGCTGGTCACTGATGTCGCCGGTCCCGGCCTTGTCGCAGCCGATGCTGCCGGCGGCCAGGCAGGTCCAGTTGACGTCGATCAGATCAGCGGAAATCGGCACGTTGACCGCAACGACGTTGGCCGTTCTTGAACCCAGGTTGCTGAAAGTGATGGTGTAGGTCAGCTGCTCGCCCGGGCTGACTTCGTCGCGCCCGTTATCAATGGCGACATTCACGTCCGGCCCGTTGCGCAGCTCGATCGTTTGATTGGCCGCGTTGTTGGCAAGGCTCGGGTCGTCATCGAGGGTGACTGCAAGGGCTTGAGCCACAAGTGATCGTCCGGCCGGGGGCAGATCGGAAATCAGAACGTGCCAGCTGACCGAGTCCCCGCTCGGCAGGACAAGCGTCCGGCAGCTCAGGCCATTGGTCTGGCGTGAACAGCCCTGGGCCGTGGCCGATACCCCGGCGTCGAAGCTCAGATCGACCATGGTTTCGCTCGCATCGGACGGGCCGTTGTTGTGCAGTGTCAACGTCAGCGGAAGCTGTGCCGGCCCGTCGGGGTCGAACGGGTTCAAAGGCGTGGTGATGGCAACTGCCACATCCGGCTGAACGACCACGCTGTGACGGGTGGCAGCCGAGTTGTTGCCGTGATCCGGATCCTCGACCGGGGCGGCCGCTTCAACGGTGGCTTCGTTGAACAGCTCGCCGGTGGCATCGGAAGGCAGCAGGCCACTCACCCCCAGGCGCGCTTGACTGCCGGCCGGGAGCGCAAGAGTCAGCACGGGATCCCCGCTGCCGCTGGCGCCGGGGCAGGTGGCGCCGTTGATGCCCTGACAGGTCCACTGCTTGTTGCGCAGGCGCCTGTCAAGCACGTCGCTGACGGCCACCTGAGGCGCATCGCTGGGGCCGGGATTGCTGACGACGATTTCCCACTCGATTTGCTCGCCCGCGACCACGGCGTCGTTTTGCAGGCTCTTGCTCACGGCCACATCGGCCACTGCGCGCACTTGGGTGCGAGCCGAAGACGACTGGTCCTGCGGGGTGGGATCGGTGGCATCCGGTTCGGGGACGAGCTCGGCGGTATTGATCAGCTCGCCGATGATGGCTGGATCGATGGTGACCTCAGCCTCGATGATCAGTACGTCTCCGACCATCAGGTCGGCAGCAAAACCGGCGCTGTCGCTGGTGCTCGGGCAGGTGGAATCACCGGTGCCGCCGTTGTCGACCACGGTGCAGGACCACTCGGGATCGAGCAGCGCCGCCGGCGGGTCGGTGAAGTCATCGATGCCGATTCCCAGCGCGCTGCTGGGGCCGGCATTGGTTACCTCGAAGCGATAAGTGATGCGCTCGCCGGCGATGGCCTCTGCGGGTCCGGACTTGCTGATGGCAATATCGGATACCACTTCGATGTCGGTCACTGACTCGGAGATATTGTCGCTGGTGTCATCATCGATGCCCGTACCAGAGTCGATACTGGCGATATTGATCACCTGCCCCCGTGCGGACGGATGAACCACGGAGCCGTAATCGATTGCCGAGTAGCCGCCGACGCCCAGCTCGAGCTCCACAGCCAGGTTGTCGGCAATGTCTTGTGACTGCAAGCAGCGCGACAGGGCCAGCTCGGGGAAGGCGAGCAGCGTGTCGCCTGCGAAAGACCACAGCAGGGAGCTGTCGGAGTCGCCTGCAAGGCGGGAGGCGCCCGCCAGCTCGATGCGGTCGCGGTGCTCGATATTGCCGCTCGCCCAGTCGCGGGAAAATACATGGATGGCCTGGTCGTCGAGCAGATACAGGCGGGTGCCCGCCGGGTCGATCTCGATCGCCCGGGGCTCGCCCAGGCCTGAAATGTCGGACCAGGCCTGCTGAAATACCAGGCTGCCGTCGGCCGTCCGATTGAAGCGGGCGATGCCGGTCTTGCCAAGCACGTAGAGTTGTTCATCGCCCGGCCCGCTGGTCAGATCGACTGGCTCTTCGATGGCCACCGTGCGGCCATCGTCGACATCACCGTGGCGCCAGACGGCAGCCAGGGACAGCGACCCGTCTTCGTGGCTGCGCTGGAAGTGCGACAGCG
This sequence comes from Wenzhouxiangella sp. YN1, assembly GCF_056324145.1. Lineage (NCBI taxonomy): Bacteria > Pseudomonadati > Pseudomonadota > Gammaproteobacteria > Chromatiales > Wenzhouxiangellaceae > Wenzhouxiangella > Wenzhouxiangella sp. YN1. The sequence continues at coordinate 249,381 of NZ_JBJNIO010000155.1, read as the reverse complement.
CTGCTGAATCATGCGCCACGGCATACAGGTGGCCCTCGTCGCGGGTCGTGAAGGTAGTACGAATGCCGTTGAGCACATCGCTTTGCTGGCCCAGGCTGATGCCGTCGGCCAGTCGCTCCACGAAGGCCAGCTTGCCGCTGCCTGGCTCGCGCGAGAATACGGCAATCGCCGGTTTGGCCCGGCCGTCAGCGGCATCGGATGCGACGTAGACGTTGCGCCCGTCTGCCGAGAGCTGCACAGAGACCGGCGCAATCAGCCCGATGACGCCGTCGACTCCCGACTGATGGTGTTCGAGCATCTCGAACGCTGCGCCCGGACCCGATCGCGTGAAGACCGTCAGGCTGTCGTCTGCGTGGCCGACCACGTAGAGGTGATCCTCTTCGGGGCTGACGGTCAGTGCAGTCGCACCGCCCAGTCCGGCCACGGTGCTGCCGCTGTGAATGTCACCGTTTTGAATGATGGCAGGCGTGCCGAGCGTGTTGGCTGTGCGCGGATAAATAATCAGGGCATCGTCCGTCGCGCTGACGGCGTACACGCCGAAGTTGCCCACGGCCAGGTCCGACAGTACATGGCTGCCCGGCCAGGCTTGTGCTGCCTCCAGCGGCGGGTTGGCGCTGCACTGCCAGCTGCCGGAGCCGGCCAGCAGGCCGCCGGCGTCCGGGTGGATCGGCGGCGTATCCGCCAGCTGTGCCAGCATGGCGTCACTGGGGCCGTCATTGCGTGAATCGATGGCGAACGTAATGGCTTCACCCGCGACGACCGGATTGGGAGCGGCTGATTTGATGATCGACAGGTCGGGCCTGGGCAGCAGCGTATCGCTGTCGACCGCCTGGTTATCTGCCGGGTTGAGCTCGCGCTCGGGCAGGGCGCTCATGGCCTCAACGCGATAGCGAAGTTCGCCAATGGCGTTGGCCTGAATTCGCCCGTGGACTATATAGGTCAAGTTGCCACCGGCGGTGATTTCTGCCTGCTGACCGTCAAGCTGCTCGTGGCCTTCCAGCTGGCAGCGCGAGCCGCGCTCGCGCGACCAGGCGGCCACTTGGTTGCCCAGGGTGTAGAGCTGGCGTTGTCCGGGACCGATTGTCAGCGAGCGCAGCCCCTGAAGCAGGGCATGGTCGTTGATGCGGTAGTTGGCGATCAGCAGCGGCTCGGTTTGCATCAGACTGATCAGGGTCACCCCGCCCTGATGCTGGACGTAGAGGCGTGCGCGATCGGCCGAGTAGCCCAGTGCGGCGGCCGAGGCCATGTTCGCGCCGGGCAGGGTGGCGGCAGTGATGGGTGTCAGCGGATCGAACTCGACGCCGTTGTCTGACGCGACCGTGAACTGGAAGCGGTCGACTCGGTTGGCCGTCGGCGAGCTGACGAATATTTCATCATTTTCGGTCACCACCAGCGCTGCAGGATCATCGAGTTGATCGCTGCCGTCGCTGCTGATCATCCCCGCCCAGGCGAGCTCCCCGCTGAAGCTATTGCGGCTGAAGGCCGTCAGGCTGCGGTTGGCCCCCGCGCTGACCAGCAGATGGTCGCCCTGAGCGCTCCAGGCAAGATCGGTTGCGTCATTGAGGCCATCCAGCACAAAGGCCTGGTCAGGCAGGACGTCGCCGTTGCGCAGCACCCACTGCTGATCCAGCGAGCCATCGGACGGGTTGATCGCGAAGACGGACAATGCCGCTGCGTCGGGGCTGATGGCGTGCAGCCAGGCGCCGTCGGGACTGAACAGCAGACGGCTGACGCCGCCCAGCGCTTGAATGCCCGCCTGGCCGTCCTGCACAAAGCCCTGGAAGCTCAGATCACCGCTGGCTGCATCCCGCTCGAAGCGGGCGATGGCATCGGCGCTGCGCGCCGCAGCATACAGAAAGCGGCCGTCTGGCGATAGCGCCAGGCCGTTGACGCCCTGCAGGCTCACCACGCCGTCGACGTCCTGGCGAAGAGCCTGACTGAACTCCAGTGCGCCGCTGATGCTGTTGCGCTGATAGACGACCACGGCATCGTCACCGCCGATCCGGCCTGAAACATAGGCATGTCGACCGTTGCCGGAAAAAATGATGTCCCGGTGTTCATCAAGGACCATCGGGCTGCCGATCGAGGAAGCCAGCTCGCCGGCCCGCGGCTGCGGTGTGCACTCCCAGCTGACATCGTAGAGCGCAGCCGGCACGATGTCGCTGATGCCAATATCGTCGGCGTAGGAGGGTCCGAGATTCCGGATCTTTACCTCGTAGCTTGTTGCAAGCCCGGGCGTGACTTCGTTGCTACCGTTGGTCACGCTGATATTGAGATCCGAGGCCGGCGCCAGAACGGTGTCGTCGTCGGTCGCCTGGTTATTGGACGGGTCTGGGTCGAGTATGTTGCCGCCGCTGACGCTGGCGGTGTTGACCAGGCGGCCGGTGGCGTCATCCTTGATGCGACCGCCGGCGGTAAAGGTCACGCGACCGCCGACTGGAAGTGCAACCTCGGTATTGATGTCACCTTCGCCGGAACCGGCGCACTGCGCGCCGTGCGCGGCAGTGCAGGTCCAGGAGACGTTTTCAAACTGGTCCGGAAACTCGTCAACTACGAGTGCTTCAGGAGCAGCGCTGGGCCCGTGGTTGTGCACCACAATGGTGTAGAACACCTCTTCGCCGGGCGCGACGCCGCCGAGGCCGTCGATTTGAATGTCGGCGAAGGCAAGCGAAGGCTCGGCAGCGACATTGCGCTGGAAGGTGATGACGGCATTGGCGCGGCCGGAGGCAGCGTAGAGTTGCCCGCCGTCGGCCGGAAGCCAGAGTGCCGCCGTGTCATCCAGGCCAAATACTTCGCCGCCGGTCAAGTGCGCCGGATCGCCATTGACGATCTGTTCGGTGAACGTCGGGATGCCATCACTCGGGTCTAAGCTGAAGCGGGCGATACTGCCGTTACCGGCAACATAGAGATTGTCGCCGTCCAGGCGCAGCGAGCGGGCGTTGCGCAGTCCCGCGGTATCGCCGAAGCCGTCCTGTCGGAAAAAGCAGGCGGTCTGTTCGCTTTCGCTATTGGGCAGGCAGACCAGCTCGCCGCTGGAGGGGTCGCGTTCGAAAACGGCCAGCGTGCCGTCCTCGTCGCCGAGCACGTAGACGAACCGGCCGTCGGCGCTGATGGCCATATCACGCACGCCGCCAAGCCCGACAATGTCATCGCGGTTGTTGCGGTAGTGCGTCTGATAGCTCAGGCGGCCAAAGTTTGCGCTGCGGGGGTTGGCCTTGCGGGAAAACAGTGCCAGCGAGTCTTCCTCGCGCCCCAGGACATAGGCATGTCGGCCGTCGGGCGAGAGCGCGAAAGCAGCGGGGCTGCCGATGCCCTGTACGTTGTTGACGCCGTCTTCCAGGCTTTCAAACAGCTGCAGTTGGCCGTGGTCGCTGCCGCCTGGATTGTCGGTCCGCTTCATGCCTGCAATTGAGTTCGAGTAGGCCCCGGTCACGTAGACGTGCGCGTTGTCGGGTGCCACCGCGAGACGGTTGGCGCCGGAAATTCCGCTGACGCCGTCGACGCCGTTTTTCAGGACCTGTCGGGCTTCCAGACCACCATCGGCCTGGCGGTTGAAGACAACCACCGTGTTGTCGCCGCGGGCAGCGGCATACAGCGTTTCGGCGTGGCTGTCGAGGGCCAGGTCCGAGACTTCACTCAAGCCGGTCAGGCCGGCGTCGCCGTCGCGCAGGGCGGTCTTGAAGCTCAACTTGCCGAATTGCGCGTCGCCGCTTGCGGCGTTGCGATTAAATACCGCAATCGCTGCATCGCCGCGGCCGGCAACGTAGAGGGTGTCGGCCGTGCCGGCCAGAGCTGCAGCGTCGGCAAGGCCGTCAATTTCGCGCAGGCCGTCGTCCTTGGTGATGCTCAGGTCGGCCGACTGCGAGATGGGACTCGTTTCGGTGGCGTTGTTGTTGGCCTGGTTGCTGTCGCGCGCGGCATTCAGCGAAGCGGTATTGGTGACTTCCGAATCGACTTCGGCGAGCACATCAATGGTCATGTCGAAGCGCACGGTGCCGCCGGCGGCAATGTCGAAGGCAACGGCCTCGATGGCGCCGCTGCCGCTGGCCGGGCAGGAAGAGTCGTTCTGGCGCTGAAAGCGGCTGACGGCCGGCTGCTGGGTGCCGGTAATCAATAGCTGATCAAGCGCGGGGTTGAGCGCCATGCTGGTGGCGCCTTCCAGACCGTCGACCAGGGCTGACGAGTTGGCGCGAACGCCACCGTAGCGAAGGCTGCCGTCGGCCGGGTCGCGCCGCAGCCAGATCACCGAGTTGGCGACCGGGCTGGTGGCGTACAGGTGATGGTCGTCACCGCTGAGCAATAATCTGCGCACGCCACCCAAACCTGAAATACCGGTCTCGTCCTGGCTGAAGGAAGACGCGAGGCTGAGCTCTCCGGAGCTTTCGCGCTGCAAGACGACGATGCGATCGGCAGCCGCGGCGGCAACGTAGAGATATTGCCCTTGCGTATCGAACACTGCCGAGCCCGCGCCGCCCATGGGACTGCCGAGCTCGCTTTCGCCATAGCGCTGCTGCCAGATCAGGCTGCCGTCGGCCGCGTCTCTTGCGAATACGGCAATCTGGCCGCTGCTGCCCGACAGGGCGTACAAGTGCTCGCCGTTGGGTGAAATACTCAGATGTTCCACGTCGAGCAGGCCGGCGATCACGTTCCCAGCGCCAGGTTGGCCGTTCTGCAGGGACTCGAGCAAAGTCAGCGAGCCATCGCCATGGCGCGTGAATACCGCCACGGCGTTATCGTTGACGCCGGCCACATACAGCTGGGCATCGCCCGGGCCCAGGATCAGGTGCACTGCCTGATCGAGCCCCGTAGCGCCGTCATGCTGCTCAAGCAGATCGATTTCGATGTCGCCACCGTTGTCGAGCAGTTCGAATACCGTCACCGCGTCGTCAATCCGGCTGGCCACGTACAGGAAACGACCGTCAGCGCTGGCGGCAATGGAACTTGCGCCGCTCAGGCTTGCGACAATCCCGCCGGGCAGGCTGTCGCCGTTTTGCGTCACGATGGGCGGCGCCAGCTCGCCGCTGATCGGATCGAGCGGGAAGACCAGCAGCGCACTGTCGATCACGCTCACGGCAGCCAGAGCGGGAATGTTGCCCGCGGCGTCAACATAAACAGCACCGGTCAGGCCGCGCATGGCATCAAAACCTGGAGCACCACCGGCATCGGCCGGAAGCCGCGCCGAAAGAAACTCCAGCGCGCCCGAGCCGCTGGCCTGGCAGGTCCAGCTTGCGCTGGCAATATCAAACTGCGCCGGATCCGGGCTGTCGGTCAGGGTCAGCGGCATCCCGGGCTCGTGCACCAGGTTGCTGGGGCCGGGGTTGGTGATGGTCAGCTCGTAGCTGGTGGATTCGCCAGCGGTAACGGAGACGCTGCCGGCGACCTTGGCAAGATTCAGGTCGGCCTCGGGAATCAGGTCGATGCGGTCGTCGTCTTCGTTGTTGCCGCCCGGGTCATCTGCGTCCGGGTCATCAAAGCGCTCCGGCGGGCTGATCCGGGCAGTGTTGAGCAGCTGGCCGGAAGCGCTGGCCGCAACCGTGCCGCGGGCGCGGTACTGCAGCGTGCCGCCGACACCGATGTCCACCCGGTCGTCGATATCGCCGCCGCCGCCGGCGGTACAGGACGAGCCCGTGCCGCGCAGAAAGGAAGCCAGTGCGTGGCTACCGAACCCGGCAGCGTAGACGTTGCGCGAGTCGTTGCTGACGGCCAGGGCACGCACCTGCCCGATGCCGGCCACCCCGTCGACCTGGTTGCGCCGTACCTCGACGGCCGTCAGGCGGCCGAAACCGGGGCTGGTTGCATTGAGGTCGCGATCGAGCACCAGCAGTGATCCGGAGCCTTCAGACGCGACATAAACCCGCTTGCCGTCGGGGCTGACTTCCAGCGCGCGCGGGCCGGAAAGAAACGCCACCCCGGCGTCACCGTTGTTCAGGATCTCCAGCGGTTGAACCTGGCCGAAAGCCAAGCTGGAAGGGTCAGTTACGCGCCGCAGTACGGCAATCGTGTTGCTGTTCTGCCCGGCCACGTAGACATGCTCGCCGCTACCTTCAGCGCTGGCTCCGGGAATGGCCAGCGCCATTGGCTGTGTTCCGATGCCTGATTGCTGACGCTGCAGGAAGGTCAGTGCGCCGGCCGTTTCGCTGGCAGCCTGATTGTCGCGGTTGAACACTACCAGGGAGTTGTCGGTTGTGCTCACGCCCAGAAGCTGGCTGCCGTCGGGGCTGAGCGCCAGATCGCGAATGCCGTTGAGCCCGCGGACGCCATCGACGCCGTTGAGCAGGTGCTGGCGCCAGGTGAGCTCGAGCGTGGTCGGGTCGCGATCGAAAACCGCTATGGCGGCAGCAAAGGCACCCGCGACATAGAGGTGCCGGCCGCTGCTGTCGAGCGCCATGCCCTGGGCGCCGGCCAGGCCATTCACGCCAGCGTTGCCGTCGCGATGGACGGCCTGGAAGCTCAGCCGGCCGTAGTTCGGGCTGGCGTCGTCGTTATTGCGCTGGAATACCGCCAGCGAGTCATGATCCCCGCTGGTCACGAACACGCTGCGACCGTCGCGGCTGAGTAGAATGCGGCGCGGTTCGACCAGACCGTCGATGCCGTTCTCACCCTGGCTGTAGGAGGCTAAGTGCTGCAGGTGAGCGCCCAGCGTATCGTCGGTCATGCCGCCGCGCGGGTCGCGGTTGAAGACATGAATCGAGTCATCCGCGAAGCTCAGGGCATAGACATGATCACCGTCGACGCTGACGGCGACATCGTGCACTCCGCGCATGCCGGTAAGGCCAGCCTGGCCATCGCGATCCTGTTCGATGAATGCAAACAGGGGATCAGGTGCCAGCCGTGAATAGCGAGCCAGGCTGCCGGCCGGCGAGCCGTCGAGCACGACCAGTACATGGCGGCCATCGGGCGTGACCAGCAGGTTTGATGCATAAGCCAGCACGGCGTGGCCCGCATCAGCGCTGCTGAGGGACTCCTCCAGGCTGAGGCCGCCAGAGGCCGGATCGCGACGCAGACGGGTCAGAGCACCAGCGCTGTGATTGCTCAGCAGCAGGTGTTCGCCGTCGCCGGTGATATCAATTCGGGCGCTGGCATCGAGCAAGCCGCTGCCGCCCAGGTCGGTGTTGGTGTAGCTGAAGTCCAGGCGCAGGCCAGTGGCGTCAAGATCGCTGTAGTCGATCATTACAAGGCGCTGAGATTGTGCCGCCACGGCATATAGCTGGGGGGCATCCGGTGCGAGCTTCAGGTCAACCAGACCCGTGCTATCGGACGTGTTCAAGGTGTTGATGGGTATCAGCTGCCCGGCAGGGAAGTCGCCACCGGCCGTTGCGATGGTATAGGCCGTGATGCCTTGCCCGCTGCTTGAGCCTGCGAACAGATACGGGCCGGCCGGATCGATCACCATTGGGCCTGGCGCGGGCGGCAGATCAACGCTGAAATCGCCGTTGTGGGCCGGCAGCCCGGTGGCGGGATCGCGAGCGAATATCGCGATCTGCTCGTCGCCGCTCAAGTAGAGGTGGTCGTCGGTCATGGTCATGCGCCGCGGTGTCGAGGGCACGCCTTCGGTGACCTGATCGACGAAAGTCAAGCGGCCGAAGCTAGCCTGGTCGTCGCGGTCGTAATTGCGCTTAAAGGTGGCGATCGCGGCCGGGTTTTCGCCGGCCGCTGCCGACAGCACATAGACGTGGCGACCGTCGGGCGAGAGCAGCACATCGATGGGGGCTGTCATGCCGCTGACGGCGCGGCCGGTATCGCTGGAATCGTTTTTGCCCTGCATTTCGGTCTCCAGCAGGGCAATGCGGCCGAACGTCAGACCGGGTGTCGCGTCGCGGTCGAAGACGAAAAGCGCTCCGCTGCCGGCGGCCAGATAGATGTGGCGGCCGTCGGCGCTGCTGACCGCGGCTCGACCGGCTGTCTCGGCCGTGCCAAGGGTTCGCTGCAGGCTCAGATCGCCGGGAATGGGTGTGGTGGCCTGGCAGGTCCACGAGACATCGGTGATCTGCGGCGGGAAGGTGTCGCTGACGGCGGCGCCGAATACATTGTCCGGGCCGTCGTTACCTACCGTGATCAGATACTCGATTTCTGTTCCGGGCGCGATGGCGCTGCGGTTGGAGGTCTTGTTCAGCCACAGGTCGGCCTGGCCGCGCAGGCCGGAGCTGATTGCAGTCGAGTCACTGCCCGCACCGGAGGTAACATCCGCCTGATTGTTGATCTGGCCCTCGGCGATATCGGTGGTGGCGACTTCGACCATCAGTCGAACTGAGCCACCGGGGCCGAGAATGACGTGTTCGGTAACTGAGGAGACGTCTCGTATCGGCGCTGCGGGGCTGGTGTCGAGACATTCGCTGCCGCCCGATGGATCGGTGACCTCGCAGTACCAGCTCGCCGTGCCGTTTTCAAACCCGGGGTCGTCGAGCAGATCCTGAATCAGCCCGTCGTCGACGTGGCTGGGGCCGGCATTGCTGACATCGATCTGATAGGTCATCTGGAACGGTGGGCCGTCGTCACTTTCATTGACCGGCTCCAGGCTGACCAGCTTCTTCGTGATGGCCAGGCCGGCGACCGGAACCAGCTCGGTGTCGTCGTCGGTCGAGGAGTCATTGGCCGGGTTCGGATCCTCGAATCCGGCCGGCGCCGTGATCGAGGCGGTGTTGCTGAGTGTGCCCTCAGCCTTGGGGTGAAGTGTGCCGGTGATGGTGTAGACCACGCTGGAGCCGCCGGGCAGGTCAACGTACTCGTCGAGGCCGTCGGCAAATCGCGGGGGCGTTGGCTGGCCTGCGCCGCACTGGCTAGAGTTGTGCTGACAGCAGGCGCCGTCGAATGCCTGGCACTGGAAGGAGCTGCTGCCGGGCTCGAATCCGGCGCTGTTGCCGGTGCTGAAGATCGGAAGGGCATTCGCCACCCGGACCTTGTCGGCGCCGATGAGCCCGTGATTCTCGACCACTACCGTATAGCTGTGCTCCTCGCCGGGTACGGCCGTTGTCGTGCCGTCGTCGGTGGCTACGGACAGGTCGCCGCCAATGATGACCTCGACGGTTGCGGAGTCCTCGTTGTCGCCGCTCGGGCCTTCTTCGGTTACCGGGCCGGGCGAGGCAAGCGCGACGCTGGCGGTGTTGTTGATGGAGCTTGAGGCGGTGCCTGCGGTGGCAACGTAGATGACAACGGTGCTGGAATTACCGGCAGCAATGGACAGTGGCACGTTATCGAGACTGCCCTGGCCGGTGACAACTTCGCTCGGACAGTTGTCCGGGTCGATCGGTGTGCTTGCGCCGTTATCGCTTCGGCAGTATTTCCAGCAGGGCTGGCTGCCGTCATTTTCCGGGCAGACGCTGGCTTGACCCTTGAGGCTGGTCGAGAGGAGGTCGGTGACCAGTGCGCCGTCATTGCTGCCCTGGTCGTGTCCGAGATCGCCGGGGCCGTCGTTGTGGACGATCAGCGTATATGTGAACTCGCTGTTGGGGCTGGTTTGTGCAACCGATGCGGTCTTTTCGATGCGGATGCCGGCGCGCCGGTCAATGTCGAGCGGCAGCTCGGAGTCATTGTTGTCTGTGTCGGTATCGGTTTCATCCGCCGCGGCCGTGATGGTGGCGCCCAGCACCAGCTCGTCGCTGAGCGCACGGCTGTCGTGGTCGATTTCCAGCGCGACATTCACGCTGTCGGAGCTGGCGATATCGACAGAAAAGTCGAAGCTCAAAGTGAAACTGCCATCGCCATTCTGTGCGGCGCTGAAATCGGTCAGCACTGCCGTTGACGGGGTGCAGTTGGCCGTCGGGTCGCAGCTCAGATCGAGGCTTTCGATCCGGTCCGGATCGGTCAGCGTCAAGCTGATGCTGGCGTCCGCGGCGCGAGCGTCACTCGGGCCGGCGTTGGCCAGCATCAGGTGATGCGTGGCTGTGGTGCCGGGGGTATAGGTGCTGGTCGGAGATTGGAAGCCGGCGCTCAGATCAACCCGGGCATCACGGTCCTGGCTGCTGCTGTCAGACTCGCTGTGGTCGCCGGCATTGGGGTCGTTGTCGTCCGGATCGTTCAGCCGGTCGGGCACGGTCAGTACGGCCTCGTTGACCAGCGGGTCGGTGAGCGCATCGGCCGGATAGCTGGCATCGAGGGTCCAAGTGAAGGTCTCGCCGGCCGGAATCGTGAACGTCTCGCTGATGTCTCCGCTGCCCGATCCATTGGGGCAGGGGGTTCCCCCGGAGTCTTCGCATCCCCAGGCGCCGATGACCATGTCGGCCGGCGCGGTATCCTCCAGCAATACGCCGTCGGCATCGGACGGGCCGGCATTGGTGACCGCAATCGTGTAGTTGCTGGTGACGCTTGTTCCCGGCACGTAGCTGGCGGCTGCTGCGGTCTTGGTGATCGACAGATCGGCTACCAGGTGCAGGTCGCTTGCAACCTTCAACGCTGGTGTGACCGGGGTGCTGTTGCTATCGATCACGCTGGCGGCGACCGTCAGTGGGTCAGCAATCAGGTTCGAGCCGAAATCGACCTCGAAGCTGAAGGTGAGCTTGCCACCGCCGGCAGCGATCATGCTTGTGCTGTCATTGAGGTTGCCGCTGCCGTTGCCGGCGCTGCAGGTCGAGCCTCCGCTGGCGGTGCAGCTCCATGCCACATTGGCGCCAGCGGGGAAGCTGGTGCTCAGTGCAGGTGCGGTCTCATCCGTGCCGCCGCGGTTTGTGACTACCAGCTGGTAGCTGATATTCGAGCTGCCGGGCGTGTATTCGGCTGGTCCGCTGAAGTCGGCGGTGAGGTCGATTTGGGCGCTGGCCTGTCCGGCCAGCAGAACGGTGAATAGTCCGGCCAGCCACATCCCGCTTTTGGTCGGCCGGCTCCCTCTGCTCTGCGTTGTCTGCACGGTTGCTCCCTGCTTGTTTCATGACGCCACGGACCCACCGCGGCTCCGTGGTGCGAGTCAAGATCAATCGACGGAAGCGGCAATAGACATTCGGCAACGAGTGGTGGTGCAGGCGGGCAATCATCTGCTGTTCCCGTCACCCCTTATGAAGGACGGCGGGGCAGCAAATTCTGTTGCGTTGTGTGCATGAGCTGCTCGCTTGGAGAAGACGGCAATTCCGAAGCGTACTTTCCCCACGTTGTCTCGACCCTCACCGAGATTGCTGATCCGGACTGGTTTTAGCCTGTGTAACCTTCATCACACTGTGATGTTGATCACACTATGCAATGGAGATGTGATTAATGTCAAGCATGGGGTCTTGTTTCGTGGCCTGCCGTCGGCGAAGCTAGTTTCTCTCGGGCAAGCCGGGCCGGTAGTCAACCTGCAACTGCGAGGGTTTTCGCATGGTCAGGCGCTCGAGCAGGTGGCAGAGGCAGTCCTGGCGGATGACACGTTCATCGGTGGTGAGCATGGCTGGCATCAGCGGTCGGTTGGTCCGGATTTCGCCTTGGTCGAGGCTGAACCAGGCAGCCGCGGCGTCGGCGTTGTCGTGGGCTTTCACCAGCAGCGCGCGATCCAGGGCCGCGTTCACCCGGCCCAGCCGGGTACCTGGGGGAAGCTCGCGAAAATTGAGCTGCTCCAGGTCGGAGCGCAGTTCGATATCCGAGCCGTCGGGGGAAAAGCTGAAGGAGTGCGCCGGCGGCAGATGCACGGTGGCCACCATCCGGAACAGTTCGATATCTTCCGGTGCGGGCGGCCGCGCGTCGGCTGGCTCGGCATTGAGAATGGTCGAGAGGTAGGACAGCGCGTGGTCAGCTCCGTCGGGTCTTGATGGCGGGCCGCATTCCAGCGTGACGGCGGGGCAGAACTCGCCGAACGCCATCGACTGCACGCCGGTCGGGTGGGTGAAGTGAAGCACGGTATGCGAAAACAGCGAGGCCAGACGCAGATGTGCCGGCTCGGTGCGGTTGATGGCGGCGTAGTGCGGATTTTCGCCGCTGTTGTTGTGAATATCGATGCTGGCCAGCGGCTTTTGAGCGCGCACATAACGGGTAATGCGCGCGAACAGCTCATGCAGCGGTCCGTGTGCTGTATCGCTGCCTGGCCAGCAGCGGTTGAAATCGGGCTGGTCGGCCAGGTGGCGGCGGTTGCGGGCGGCCGCGCGCACGTTGGCGATCATCAGAATCAGGCTGCGCGGCAGCGGGTCGCGGGCGTAGCGGCCCTTGAGCAGGCGCCGCACGGCGTCCCAGCCGGAAATTTCGTTGCCGTGCTGGAGCACGCACACAAACAGCGGCTGTGGACGGCGTCCGGGCAGGTGGATGAGGGTCGGGCCGTCGAGCACTTCGTGCAGTTGTTCGGCCGGGCGCTCGAGCAGGTTCGGGGGCAGGTGATCGATAATGACGGGTTCCATGACACCCGATAAACTAACCGTTTGGTGCCGCGCTGGAAAGACCTGTTACCGTATTCGGCGTCATCACGATTTTCACTGACCAAGCGCGCGATGCTGGACTCGGGCCGCGCCAACGACCCGGTTCGAGCGCTCTCGGCGACCTTGAAAACTTGCGCATCTGCCCCTACTCCGGACAGCGCTGGAGCTTGATAATCAACCACGAGAGAATGGACGAATGCTTGCAGCCAGGAATCTGACCCGCCGATTCGGTCATCTTGTCGCCGTCGACGACCTCAGCTTCGAGGTGGCGCCCGGAACCGTTCTCGGTTTTCTCGGCCCGAACGGCGCGGGCAAGTCCACCACCATGAAAATGCTCACCGGCTTTCTGTTGCCATCCTCGGGGACGGCCGAAATTTTTGGCCACGACACGCGCACCGATCCGGTCGCGGCGCGGCGCAAGCTGGGCTATCTGCCGGAGGGGGCGCCGCTGTACGGCGAGCTGACCGTTGCCCAGCTGCTTCGTTTCATAGCCGACGCCCGCGGCTATTCGGGCGGCGAGCGCGACCGGCGCGTTGCCGATGCGGCCGCCAGGCTGGAGCTCGGTGGGGTGATGCGCCAGAGCGTTGAAACGCTGTCCAAGGGTTTCAAGCGGCGGGTCGGGCTGGCGCAGGCCATTCTGCACGACCCGCCGGTACTCATTCTCGACGAGCCGACCGATGGCCTTGATCCCAACCAGAAGCAGCAGGTACGCCAGCTGATTCGCGACATGGCGCCGGACAAGATCATCGTCATTTCCACGCATCTGCTCGAGGAGGTCGACGCGTTGTGTTCGCGGGCCATGATCATTGCCGGTGGCCAGCTGCTGGCCGATGATACACCGGCTGGCCTGCTCAAGCGCTCGCGCTACCACAACGCGGTGACGCTGCATGTGGACGATCCCGAGCGGGCGGCGTCGCGCCTGAGCGAGCTTGCCGAGGCGCGCAAGGTCGAGGTCCGTCATGCCCGGGTCACTGTCTTCCCCTCCGATCAGGGCAATCTCTTGCAGGCCGTCACCCGGGTCATCGAGCAGGAGCACTGGCCTGTGCAGCAGCTTCAGTATGAGCCCGGTCGACTCGATGAGGTCTTTCGAACCATCACGCGTGAGGAGGCAGCATGAGGCCGGGCAGTGTGGGAACCGTCTTGCGGCGCGAGCTGACCGGCTATTTCGCTACCCCGGTCGCATACGTGTTCATTGTCATCTTCCTGGTGATGTCGGCTGCCTTTACCTTTTATCTGGGTGGCTTTTACGAACGCGAAATCGCCGATCTGGAGCCCTTTTTCCGCTTTCACCCGTGGCTGTATCTGTTTCTGGTGCCCGCCGTGGGCATGCGCCTGTGGGCCGAGGAGCGCAAGTCCGGCACCGTCGAGCTGCTGCTGACCTTGCCGATCACCATCGCTGAGGCGGTGGTGGGCAAGTTCATCGCTGCCTGGCTGTTCGTCGGCCTGGCTCTGGCGCTGACCTTTCCGATCTGGATCACGGTCAATCTGCTGGGTAATCCCGACAATGGCGTCATCCTGGCTGCCTACATCGGCAGTTGGCTGATGGCCGGGGGCATGCTGGCCATCAGCGAGGCGCTCTCGGCGGTGACGCGCAATCAGGTGGTGGCTTTCATCATCTCGGTGGTGGTCTGTTTCGGGTTTCTGCTGTCGGGTCTGCCCATGGTGCTGGATCTGTTTCGCGGCTGGCTGCCACAGGTGCTGATCGATGGCGTTGCCAACCTGAGTTTTCTGGTGCATTTCAATTCGATTGCGCGCGGCGTGATCGACTTGCGTGATCTCGTCTACTTTGCCCTGGTCATCGGCTTCTGGCTCTTGGCCAACTGCATCGTGCTTGAACTGAAAAAGGCAGACTGAGTCATGAAGAACATCTACAGCGCAACCAGCCTGGTGTTGTTCGCCATCCTGTTTCTGGCCTTGACCATCCTCAGCGGCGCGACCTTGCGCGGTATGCGTGTCGATCTCACCGAGCAGGGGCTCTACACGCTCAGTCCCGGAACCGTGAGCATTCTTGAGGACCTGCAGGAGCCGGTGACCCTGGAGTTCTACTTCAGCGAGGAGGCGAGCGCCGAGCTGCCGATGGTGCGCAATTTTGCCCGCCGGATTCAGGAGCTGCTCGACGAAATGGAGGAGCGCGCCGATGGCCGGCTCGAGGTAAGACGGGTCAACCCCGAGCCGTTCAGCGAGGCTGAAGATCAGGCGGCCAGCTACGGTCTGCAGGCGGTGCCCGTGGGCCGTGCCGGCGACAGTCTGTATCTCGGCGTTGTCGGCACCAATACCATCGATGGCCTGGAAGTGCTGCCGTTTGTCTCGCCGTCGCGCGAGGAGTTCATGGAATACGAGCTGGCGCGCATGGTGTATCTGCTGAGCCGGCCGGACAAACCGCGCGTCGCGCTGCTCAGCGGCATTGACATGAGCGGTGGCATGGACATGCAGACCGGTCAGCAACGCGAGCCCTGGGCGATACAGGAGCAGATCAACGAGATGTTTTCGGTCGAGACGGTTGCAGCCGACGATGAATCGCTGCCGCAGGACGTCGACGTGCTCGTCGTGATTCATCCCCGAGACCTTGCCGATCCGCTGCTGGCCGACATCGAGCGTTTCCTGGCCGCAGGCGGGCGTCTGCTGGCTTTCGTCGACCCACACGCCGAGTCGGCCACGCCACCTGATCCGAATGATCCGATGGCAGCCATGAGCATGGATCGCACCTCGAACCTGGCGGCATTGTTCGACGCCTGGGGCCTTGATTTCAGCGCCGAGCGTTTCGTGGCCGATGTCGGCCTGGCCCTGCAGGTCAACGTCGCCCAGGGACAGCGGCCGGTGCGTCACGTCGGCATTCTGGGCGTTCCTGCCGACAACATGAATCCCGATGACGTCATTACCGGCGAGCTGGATGCGGTCAACCTGGCCAGCGCCGGCAGCCTGGCCCTGGCCGACGACAGCCCGCTTGACTTCGAGCCGCTGATGCACTCCAGCGAGCAGGCCGGCCTGCTCGATGTTCAGCGCCTGCAGATGCTGACCGATCCGTCGAGCCTGATTGACCAGATGGGCGCGACCGGCGAGCGCTATACGCTGGCAGCGCGCCTGGGCGGCGAGGTGCCCCGCGCGCTGGAAGAAAAAGACGGTCGCGATGGCGCTGACAACACCTATCCGCTCAATGCCATCGTGGTGGCGGACGTTGACCTGCTGGCCGACCGTTACTGGGTGCAGCGCCAGCGATTTTTCGGGACCACCATGCTCGAGCCCTTTGCCGACAACGGTGATTTCGTGGTCAACGCCATCGACAATCTCATGGGCAATGCGGACCTGATCAGCGTTCGTTCCCGGGCCACCTCGAATCGGCCCTTCACCCTGGTCGAGTCGCTGCGGCGCGAGGCCGAAGAGAACCTGCGAGCCACCGAACAGCGCCTCGAGGCCGAGCTGGCCGAAGCCGAGCAGCGCCTGACGGAACTGCAGCAGGCACGCGGCGACAGTAATCTGGAAATCCTGACCGCGGAGCAGCAGGCCGAACTCGACCGATTCATGGAGCAGCGCCTGGACATTCGCCGCAAGCTGCGGCGGGTGCGGCGCCAGCTTGACGAAGACATCGAAGCGCTGGGTGCGCGCATCAAGGTGATCAATATTGCGCTGATGCCGGCTCTGGTCACGCTGTTTGCCTTGCTGCTGGCCTGGCGGCGACGGCGCTGGCGTGCCGGCGGGGAGGCGGTATCACCATGAACCGAACGGCCTTTATCTTTCTGATCGCGGCAGTCATTGTTGCCGTGGGTCTGGCGCTGACGCTTGTCGATCGCCCCGATGAGCCCACATCGGGTGCGGGCAGCGCCGCCTTGTTGTTGCCGGCGCTTTCCGATCGGGTCAATGCCGTCGCCGCGCTGGAGATCGTCGGGCCGGAGGGCGAAACGGTCGCTAGCCTGCAGCGCTCGCGCGAGCGCTGGCGGCTGCGTCAGAAGCACGACTACGAAGCCGATTTCGCGCGCATTCATCAGCTGCTGCGCGATCTGGCCCAGGCCTTCCGGCTGGAGAAGAAGACCGGCAACCCCGACTGGTACGGGCGTCTGGGGGTGGTCTCGCCGGGCAAGGCCGGTGCCGATGGTGTACTGGTGAAGTTCCCCGACCTCGATCTGCCGGCTGTCATCATCGGTCACCAGGATCCCGCCGGCCTGGGGCGCTATGTACGCCTTGAGGGAGAAACCCACGCCTGGCTGATCGACCGCGATATCGACCTGCCGCTCGAGCGCATGGAATGGCTCGAGCGCGCCATCATGGACATTCCTGCGGCCGATATCCGATCGGTGACCATCCGGTCTGCCGATGGCGATGAGGTCGAACTGCGCTCCGGCAATGAGCCGGGCAGTGACTGGGTAATGCTCGATGTGCCCGCAGGCCGCGAGGTCAAGCCGAGCTGGGAGTTGGCACAGACGGCAAGTGTACTGGCGCGTTTGAACATGAAAGACGTGCGGCCGGCCGACTCGGTGCCGGTGCCCGAGGATGCAGTGACCACGATTTTTCGCACGCGCGACGGCCTGCAGTTCGTCGCCCGCAGTTTCAGCGACGATCGGGGCCACTGGGTGCACTTCAGCGTCGGTGAGGCCGATGCCGGCGACAACGACACGCAAACCGACGGGCCGGATCTCGACATCGTTGCCGTCGATGGTCGCTTGTCGCCCTGGCAGTTTGCGATCACCGAGGAGCGCTTCGAGCGGCTGCGCCCGACTGGCGGAGATCTGCTGCTGCCCCCCGACGAGGAATCGACGGCGTCGGAGTAGCGCCGTTCACTGCGCTGCCGGCGGTGCCAGCAGCTCGGGATCGATAGCGGCAAAGATATCGGCCAGCTCCTGCAGAAAACCGGCCAGGGCAGAAGACCTGCGCCACGCCATCGCAATGGTTCGTTTCGGAGCGGGTTCGAGAAAAGGGCGGGTGACCAGGTTTGGCGTGCCGGCCGGCGGCGGATTGACCGACAGCGCGGGCATCAGCGTGATGCCGGTGTTGGCGGCCACCATGTGGCGCAGGGTTTCCATGCTGGTGGCGTTGAAATCGAGCTTTTCGGCCGCCCCGGCGAGGTGACAGACCTCCAGCGCCTGGTCGCGCAGGCAGTGTCCCTCCTCGAGCAGCAGCAGCTCCTGGCCGGCCAGATCGGCCATGCACACCTGCCGTTTGCTGGCCAGCGGGTGCTGTTCGGGCATGGCGAGCACGAAGGGTTCCTCGAACAAGGTGTGGCTGACCAGCCAGTCTTCGTTCAAGGGCAGGGCCAACAGTCCGGCATCGAGCTTGCCCTCGGCGAGCATGCGAATCACGTCCTCGGTCTTTTCTTCGTACAGGCGCAGCGAGAGACGGGGAAAGGCCCGGCGAATTTCGGGAATCACGTGCGGCAGAAAGTAGGGCGCCAGGGTTGGAAAGATACCGATGCGCACCATGCCGCTGTGCGGATCGCGCGAGCGGCGCGCGATCGCGCGAATGGCATCCAGCTCGCCGAGCACGCTGCGTGCGCGGCTGACGATCTCTTCGCCCACCGGCGTGAGCATCACCTGGCGGGGGTGGCGTTCGACCAGCTGAACTTCGAGCTTGTCCTCGAGCTTGCGGATCTGGGTGCTCAGCGTGGGCTGGCTGACGTGGCAGCGTTCGGCCGCGCGTGAAAAGTGGCGGACATCGGCCAGGGCGACGAGATATCGAAGAGAGCGGAGGTTCATTGCGCCACTATATCAATTGCCTATCAATATGATTGAAACAATCAATTTGAAAAGAATCGCGCCAGCCCCGATCCTATTAATCGGCGGCGCGGAGTTGCCCGCCGTGAACCATTCAAAGCCCTGAACCCAAAGGAGTATCAATCACATGCTGACAATTGGTGACAAGTTTCCCAACTATAACCTGAAGGCCACCGTGGACACCGAGCTCGAGTCCGCCTTCACCGACATTGACAACAACACCTATGCCGGCAAGTGGCAGCTGGTGTTCTTCTATCCGAAGGACTTCACCTTTGTCTGCCCGACCGAGATCAAGGCCTTCAGCGATCTGTCCGGCGAATTTGCCGATCGCGATTGCCAGGTCCTGGCTGCCAGCACCGACACCGAGTTCGTGCATCTGGCCTGGCGTCAGAGCCATGAAGATCTCAAGGATCTCAAGATTCCGATGCTGGCCGATGTCAAGCGTGAGCTGAGCTCGGCGCTGGGTATCCTGCACAAGGAAGAAGGCGTGGCCAACCGCGCGACCTTCCTGGTCGACCCGCAGGGCATCATCCGCCACGTTTCGGTCACTGACATGAGCGTGGGCCGCAACCCGAAGGAAACGCTGCGCATTCTCGATGCGCTGCAGACCGACGAGCTGTGCCCCTGCAACTGGCAGCCCGGCGACGACGTGCTGGAAGCCGCCTGAGCCGGCGCAGCCGCGTTGATCAGGCCAGCCCGGACGGCGGCCACACCGGCTGCTCTTTCCGGCGCCTGTAGTGAAAACGGACACCCGCGCGCTGCGCGGGTGGTCCGCAACTATCCCAACACCATTCAATCCACAAAGCGGGTGAATCCATGAGCATCGATCGCATCAAACAGCAGATTCCCGACTATGCGAAGGATCTGCGTATCAATATCGGCAACGTTCTCGACCCCGAGCGGGCCGCCGACGGCATGTCGGCCGAGCAGGTTTACGGCACTGCGCTGGCCACGGCCATCGCCAGCCGCAATCTCGAGCTGATGAACGCCATCGAGCAAGAGGTTGCCCCGAAGCTCGGTGAAGAGTGGCTGAATGCATCCAAAGCGGCGGCCGCCATCATGGGCATGAACAACATCTACTATCGTTTCGTGCATCTCGCCTCGAACAAGGATTACGGCAGCATGCCGGCGGGGCTGCGCATGAGCGTGATCGGTCGCCCCGGGATCGACAAGGTGGATTTCGAGCTGATGTCGCTGGCGGTCTCTGCCGTCAACGGCTGCGGGCTGTGCATCGACAGCCACGAGAAAGTGCTCAAGCAGGCCGGTGTGAGCAATGACGTTGTGCAGCACGCCGTTCGGATTGCTTCGGTGGTGCATGCGGTGGCAACCGTGTTCGACGCCGAGGGGCTCGACGGGCGCTCCCAAGCGGCTGCATGACATGAGTTGTTGACGGTGCGCCCGCGGTTTGCGCCGCCGGCGCCGGTGATGGCCTCGCGACACCGCGAGGCCCTTGCGACCGAGGCCGTAACTCCACGTATACTGGCGCCATGGAACAGCATTCACATCGCGTCGCGCGGTCGAGAACGCGCATCACCCGCCAGGTGTTTCCGCACGACACCAATCCCATCGGTACGCTCTACGGCGGCACCGCGCTGCAGTGGATGGACGAGGTTGCCTTTCTGGCTGCCACGCGCTTTGCCCGCTGCCAGGTGGTGACCGTTTCCATGGATCGCGTGGATTTCAAGGTGGCCATTCCCCAGGGCGCCATTGTCGAGCTTGTCGGCGAGGTCGTGCGCGTTGGTAACACCTCGATGGGCGTGCGCGTCCAGATTCTGGTCGAGGAAGTCGAGTCCGGGGCACAGAAACTCGCCATCGAGGGGGATCTGGCCATGGTCGCTGTCGACCAGCAGATGAAGCCGATGCCCGTCATTCGTGAATGAGCCTGCGCGCAGGCCCGGGTGCCGCTGAGTGAGTCGTGGTCCACTGCCGGAGCTCAGGCGGTAAAATACCCCCCTTGATCGCCATCTTCAGGGAAAATCTGTTCGGATGAAACACAAGACACGGGTATTGACCGGCATCACCACGACCGGTACGCCGCATCTGGGCAACTACGTCGG
Source organism: Wenzhouxiangella sp. YN1 (assembly GCF_056324145.1). Taxonomy (NCBI): domain Bacteria; kingdom Pseudomonadati; phylum Pseudomonadota; class Gammaproteobacteria; order Chromatiales; family Wenzhouxiangellaceae; genus Wenzhouxiangella; species Wenzhouxiangella sp. YN1. The sequence goes on along the minus strand of NZ_JBJNIO010000155.1, from coordinate 229,314 downwards.
CGCCATCAAGCCGGCGATTGCCGCCAGCCGCGACACCGCGATCGACGCCTTCTATTTTCTGGCCGACTATCATGCGCTGGTCAAGTGCGAAGAGCCCGAACGCGTGCAGCGCTCGACGCTGGAAATTGCAGCCACCTGGCTGGCGCTGGGGCTCGATACTTCACGCTCGATTTTCTATCGTCAGTCCGACATTACCGAGATTCCCGAGCTGACCTGGCTTCTCACCTGCGTGACCGCCAAGGGGCTGATGAACCGTGCGCACGCCTACAAGGCAGCCGTTGATGAAAACACGGAAGCCGGAGAGGACCCGGACTGGGGCATCACCATGGGTCTGTTCTCCTATCCGGTGCTGATGGCCGCCGACATCCTGATGTTCAACGCTCATCGTGTGCCGGTCGGTCGCGACCAGATGCAGCACCTGGAGATGGCGCGCGACATTGCCGGTCGCTTCAATCACCGCCATGGCGAGCATTTCACGCTGCCCGAGGCCGTGATCGACGAGCATGTCGCCACGCTGCCGGGCACTGACGGACGCAAGATGTCGAAGAGCTACGACAACACCATCCCGCTGTGGCTGCCGGAAAAACAGCTCAGGAAAGCGATCATGCGGATCAAGACCAACTCCCAGGAGCCGGGTGAACCCAAGGATCCTGACAGCGCTGCGGTCTACTCGGTTTATGCCGCCTTTGCCAGCGAGTCACAGCGCGCCGAGATGCGCCAGGCGTTTGCCGACGGCATTGCCTGGGGTGAGGTCAAGCAGCAGCTGTTCGAGTTGATCAACGCCGAGCTCGAAGGCCCGCGCGAGCGCTATCTTGCGCTGATCAGCGACCCGGCCAGGGTCGACAAGGAGCTTCAGCACGGCGCCGAGCGGGCGCGCGAGCTCAGCCGGCCGTTCATTGCCGAGCTGCGCGACGCCGTGGGCATCAGAGCGCTGGGATGAACAAGCCGGCGGTAACGTGGCAGCCGCCGCTGTTGCCGGTCACCGACGGGCGGGTGTTTCCGGTACGCCAGGTCTGGTGCGTCGGGCGCAACTACGCCGAACACGCGCGCGAGATGGGCGTTGATCCGGATCGCTCGGCGCCGGTCTTCTTTTCCAAGCCGGCGCAGGCTCTGGTGCACACCGAAAGCATTGCCTGGCCACCGGAAACGGCACTGCTTCATCATGAGGTCGAACTGGTCGTTTTTCTTGCCTCGGGAGGACGTGATCTGTCGCCGGCCCAGGCTCGATCCGCGATTTTCGGTCACGCTGTCGGGGTCGACCTGACGCGGCGCGAAGTTCAGGCCCGCGCCAAACAGGCCGGCCAGCCCTGGGAAATGAGCAAAGGCTTCGATCAGGCGGGCCCGGTCGGCCTGATCGTCCCGGCGCGCGACTGGCAGCCGGCATCCGACACCGCAATCAAGCTGTCGGTTGACGGCCAGCTGCGACAATCAGCGCAGCTGGGAGCGATGCTCTGCACCGTGGCCGGTCTGCTCGCGGAGCTATCGCAGACGGTGACGCTCGCCGCCGGGGATGCCGTGTTCACCGGCACGCCGGCCGGGGTGTCGGCGCTCGAGCCCGGTCAGCGGGTGAAGGCGCATATCGAGGGCTTGCCGGAGCTTGATTTCGTGATGACAGCCGCCTGATGGCGGGCTCAGGCCTGTCTGCGGCCGCAGCGCAACGCAACGGCCACTGAATGAATGACTGGAGAACATGATGCTGATCGACGCCCTGATTCTGTTGCCCGTGACCGTGTTTCTGCTCTGGCTTTACGCCTACTCGGGTCCGCGGGGTCTCAGCGGACGGCGCTGGTGGGTCGATCGACTGCCGGCGGCAGTGTCCCTGGTGGCATCCGTCGTGGTCCTGGTCTGGCTGCATCTGACGCTGGAATACGAGGATCTCAACCGCAACATCATGGCGGTTGTCAGCGCTTATCTGGTGCTGCTCAGCGGGCTTGGCTGCGGCTGGCTGCTGCGCTGGCGGCGCGCACGCGCTTGACAGACGCCAGGCGCGCCTCAGCCCCTGCCGCGGGTGCGGGTCTTGTTGTGGCGAGCGTGTTTTTCCATGAAGCGGATGATCAGTCCGGCGACGTCCTTGCCGGTGGCCTTCTCGATGCCCTCGAGTCCGGGCGAGGAGTTGACTTCCATCACCAGCGGACCGTGATTGGAGCGCAGCAAATCCACGCCGGCGACGTTGAGGCCCATGATCTTGGCCGCACGCACTGCCGTTGAGCGTTCCTCCGGGGTGATCTTGATCAGGCTGGCCGAGCCGCCGCGGTGCAGATTGGAGCGGAATTCACCGGGCTGTGCCTGGCGCTTGATGGCGGCCACGACGCGGTTGCCGACGACGAAACAGCGGATGTCGGCGCCGCCGGCCTCCTTGATGTACTCCTGCACCATGATCGAGACGTTCAGGCCCATGAACGCTTCCAGCACCGACTCGGCGGCCTTGCGGGTTTCGCAAAGCACCACGCCGATGCCCTGGGTACCTTCGAGCATCTTGACCACCAGCGGCGCACCACCGACCATGCGGATGAGATCGTCAATATCCTTGGTGGCGTAGGCAAAGCCGGTGACTGGCAGGCCGATCCCCTTGCGCGCCAGCAGCTGCAGCGAGCGCAGCTTGTCGCGGGAACGCGTTACCGCCACCGATTCGTTGAGCGGGAAGGTGCCCATCATCTCGAACTGGCGCAGTACGGCCGTGCCATAGAACGTGATTGACGAGCCGATTCGCGGGATGACGGCGTCGAAGGGTTCGATCTGCTCGCCACGATAGTGGATGGTCGGGCGATGCGAGGCGATGTTCATATAGCAGCGCAGCGTGTCCACGACCTCGATCTCGTGACCGTTGGCCTGGGCCGCTTCGACGAGGCGCCGGGTGGAATAGATCGTGCGGCTGCGAGAGAGGATGGCGATGCGCATGGCGGGCGAATCCCTCGATATGCAAAGTGAAACCTACAGGCGCGGCTTGCCCTGCAGGAACGTGCGGGCCGGGTAGACCAGCGCATGGTTTTCCATCGCGGTTCGCCCGAGCAGCATGCGATATTTCATTCTCTCACGGTTGGTCAGCGTGATGTCGACATCCCATCGCGAGTGACCAACAACCAAAGGCGTGCGGATGGTATAGCGCTTTTCGAACTCGCCGGAGGTGTTGCGAACCCGCCGCTGTGCCAGCAGCGGAACGTCACAATGCTGCCAGCGCCTCGGTCGAGGGTGCCCGATGGGCACCCTGAACGCCACTCGTTTCTGGCCGTCAACCTCGAACGGCTCGATATCGCAGGCGTGCAGGGCGCAGGATTTCGCGCCGGTGTCGACGCGCGCCCGGAGCTGGCGTATGCCCAGCTCGGGCAGGGCGACCCACTCACAGGCCCCGACGATCATGTTGGGAGCGGCGTGGCCTTTCATCATCTCTTGCGCCCTACACAAGACATGGAACCACGGAAGACACGGAATTCACGGAAGTTGAAAACGATCGAGTCGAGACATTCCGTGTATTCAGTGATTTCCGTGGTTGCATGCTTTTTTGGTTTCTACTCCGCCTTCGACAGGTCGGCGATCATGGCCTTGAGGAAGCGGGCCGCTTCGCCGCCGGTGCAGGCGCGATGGTCGAAGGTCAGCGACAGCGGGATCGTGCGGTGCACTTCCACCCCGCCGAGCACCGGCACCACCTCGTGGCGCAGCACGCCGGCGGCGACGATGGCCACGCAGGGCGGATTGATGATCGGCGTGGCGTAGCGCCCAGCGAAGACCCCGAAGTTGGACAGCATGATGGTGTAGTCCTTGAGATCCTCGGGCGGAATGCTGCGGTTGTTGACGTTGTCTTTCAGGCGATTGATCTCGCCGCGGATGTCCTCGCGAGAGCCATTGTGCACGCCCTTGACCCGCGCCACGAACAGGCCGTCGGCGGTGTCCACCGCCATGCCCACGTCCATGCCCTTGTGCAGCATGCGCATGTTCTGCTCATCGTCGTACCAGGCATTCAGGCCCGGCTCGGCTTTCGCTCCGGCCGCCAGCGCGCGCAACAGGCGGAAGGTGACGTCTTCGCCGGCGTGCCAGGCGTGGATGTCGGCGTCGTCCATCAGCGTGGTCGGCACTACGCGTTTGGCCGACTCGCTCATGGTGCGCGCCATCGTGCGGCGGGTGCCGCGCAGCGGTTCCCACTCGCCGCTGGCGACGGCCGCCGGCCGGCTGGCCGTTGCGCTCGCCGGGCTCGATGAGGCGGCCGGCTGCCCGCTTTCCGGGCGGGTAGGGAACGCCGGTCCCGAATCTGCGGCCGGCTGCGCCTGACGCGGCTGTGCCTGAGCGGTCCCTTCTTCGGCCGCCTTGCGCACGTCGGCGGCGGTAACCACGCCGTCGGCACCGCTGGGGCTGACCTGCGACAGGTCGACCTTGAGCTTGCGCGCCAGCGCGCGCACGGCCGGTGTGACCTTGACGCCGCCGATGGTGGAAGTGCGCTCGCGCAGCACTTCACCGCCGGCCTGCATCTTGCCGACGACCGTGCCGGAATCTTCGCGCTCCTCGTCTGCATCCGCCTCGTCGGCGGGTGCAGCAGGGGTCGCCTCGTCAGGGCTGGCCTGATCGGCGGCCGCCTCGGTGGCGGGCGGCTGGTCCGGGGTGGCTGCTTCTTCAGTGCCGGCCTGTCCCTCGACCTCGAATTCAGCCAGCGCCGCGCCGGTCTTGATGACATCGCCTGCCTGGCCGTAGAACTTGGTTACCCGGCCGTCGAACGGACTGGGCACTTCGACCACGGCCTTGGCGGTTTCCATCGAGACCATCGGCTGATCAACCTCGACTTCATCGCCTTCGGAAACCAGCCATTCGACGATTTCGGCGTCGGGCAGGCCTTCGCCCAGATCGGGTAGGTGGAAAACGCTCATGAGACCTCCAGGATTTCTTGGGCCGCGTCGACAATGCGCCGCACGCTGGGCATGTATTTCATTTCACTTCGGTACAGTGGCATGACCACGTCGTAGCCGCAAACGCGCTTGACCGGTGCCAGCAGGTGCCAGATGCCGGCATCGGCCAGGCCGGCGGCGATTTCGCTCGCCACGCCGCACTGCCTGGGCGCTTCCTGCACGATCACGCAGCGACCGGTACGCTCGACTGACTCGATGATGGTGTCCATGTCCAGCGGGCTGACGGTGGCCACGTCGATGACCTCGACGCTGACGCCCTGTTCCTCGAGCTGGTCGGCGGCCTCCATGGTCTCCTTGATCATTGCGCCCCAGGTCACCAGGGTGATGTCGTTGCCGTCGCGCAGCGTATAGCACACGTCCATCGGCAGCTCTTCGCCGTCGTCGATCACCTCTTCCTTCTGCCAGCGGTAGATGCGCTTGGGCTCCATGAAGATCACCGGATCGGGATCGCGGATGGCGGCCAGCATCAGGCCGTAGGCGCGTGAAGGCGATGACGGGATGACCACGCGTACGCCCGGCATGTGGGCAAACAGCGCCTCCGGGCTTTCGGAATGGTGTTCGGGTGCGTGAATGCCGCCGCCGGAAGGAAAGCGCAGCACCATCGGCGAGCTCATGCGCCCGCGCGTGCGATTGCGCAGGCGCGAGGCGTGGCACATGATGTGGTCGATCATGGGCATGGTGAAGCCGCAGAACTGAGCTTCGGCGACCGGTTTGATGCCCTGGGTCGACATGCCCACGCTCATGCCCGCGATCATGACCTCGGCCAGCGGCGTGTCAATCACGCGATCGTCGCCAAACTTGTCGTGCAGGCCGGCGGTGGCCCGGAAAACGCCGCCGTTGACGCCGACGTCCTCGCCGAACATCACCACGCTCGGGTCTTCTTCCATGGCCCGGGCGAGCGCCATGGTGACGCCTTCAATCAGGGTAATCTCTGCCATCAGTGCTGCCCTCCGTCTTCGGCGTAATTCTGGGCGTAGCTGCGCTGCTCGACCAGATCGTGCGGCAGCTCGGCGAACATGTAATCGAACATCGCGGTCACGGGCTGCGGGTCGTTCTCGATCGTGTCGAGATATTCATCGGCGGCCTGCTGAACCCACTGCTTGCACTCTTCGAGCAGCTCGTTTTCCTTTTCTTCATTCCAGACGTTCTGGTCGGTCAGGTAGGCGTTGAGCCGCTTGATGGGCTCGCGGTCCCAGGCCTCTTCCACTTCGTCTCCGGGGCGATAACGGCGAGCGTCATCGGCTGTGGTGTGATCGCTGAGGCGGTAGGTCACCATCTCGATCACGAACGAGCCCTTGCCCTGCCGGGCCGCGTTGGCCGCCTTTTCCATGGCCCACAGGCAGGCAATCAGATCATTGCCGTCCACCTGGATGCTGGGCAGGCCACCGGCGATGCCTTTCTGGGCCAGCGTCGCGGCGGTGTTCTGTTTCTCGCGTGGCACTGAAATTGCCCACTGATTGTTGACGATAACCAGTACCAGCGGCAGCTTCCAGGCGCTGCCGGCATTGATGGCCTCGAGGAAGTCGCCCTTGGAAGAGCCACCGTCGCCGACGACGGTGACGGCCACGCGCTCTTCCTTCTTGAGCCGGAAGGCCATGGCTGCACCGGCGGCATGCAGGCACTGGGTGGCAATCGGCACGCACCAGGCAAAGTCGTGCTTCGGTCCGCTGAAGTTGTTGCCGCGTTCGTCACCGCCCCAGTAGAGCAGTACCTCCGACATCTTCACGCCGCGGTAGAACTGGGCGCCATACTCGCGGTACATCGGCGCAAAGCAGTCCTCTTCCTTCATGGCGGCGCCAATGGCGACGTGCGCGGCCTCATGGCCGAGGCTGGAAGCATAGGTGCCGAGCTTGCCGGTACGCTGCAGCGCCACGGCCTTCTTGTCGAAGGTGCGCGTGAGCACCATCAGTTTGTACAATTCTGTCAGTCGGTCAAAGTCCCTGGCCAGCGCTGGCACCTGCTGGTCTTCGACCAGTTTGCCGTCGGGCTTGAGGAACTGGAAATAGTCCACCTTGAAGGCGGCGGCAGTATGCGCCATGTCGACTCCTCATCATTGTGATAGTCCGGGATTCGGACGGTCGATCGGTCGACCGACTCCGAAGCGGTGGCCATTATAAGCGTTTGCAGCGGCGGGGAGGAAACGGGCCGCTGACGCTTTCCAGACGCCACCGGCGGCTCGCGAGGGGCGGGGAATGTCGCGCAGATGCGCTCGCGGCGGGCGTTTTGCCGCCTGTGCCATAATCACGGGGCAGACAACATCAATTAGGGGCACACGACAATGAAGAAATCGATCCTGCTTTTCGCCGGCCTGCTGCTGGCTGGCAGTCTGTACGCACAAACAGCGCCGATGCCGGCCCTGTCGGCACCGGTCACGGTGCACACCGATGCCAACGGCATTCCCACGATCGTTGGTAACACCGAGCACGACGTCAATTACGTGCGCGGCTTCCTGCACGCCAAAGACCGCCTGTTTCACATGGACTATCTTCGCCGCGTGGCGTCGGGCACGCTCGCCGAGTTGCTTGGCGAAGGCGCGCTGAGCAGCGATATCGAGTTGCGCACCCTCGGGTTGCGCCGCGGTGCCCTGGCAACCTGGCGCCACATGAGCGCCGACGAGAAAGCCTGGGTCAAGGCCTACAGCGACGGCGTCAACGCCTTTCTTGCCGCTGCCGAGGAGCTGCCGCCGGAGTACGGCGCGCTGGAGCTCAGCCGGGTCGAGCGCTGGTCGCCGGTCGATTCGCTGATCATCGGCAAGCTGCTTGCGTTCCAGCTGTCTTTCGACTCCGGCGCTGCCGATCGCAGCATTCGCCTGGCCAAGTATCAGGCCGTGGGTGAAGCCGTCGGCTTCGACGGTCGGGCGTTGTACTCCCAAGACATTGCCCGCAGCGCACCGATGGACGACCGCATCAGTATTCCCGATTTTCTCGAAACCGCGGGCATCATTCCGGCGCCGGAGTCGTCTTCGGGATCGCGTCTGCAAGCGGTTCACGGCGAGTCCGACGCTGCCGGTTGGCAGAACCTGCCCGGCATCGACGGTGCTGTGGTCGACAGCCTGGGTCGATACATGGAGCGGGTGCGCAGCATTCCCCTGCTGGGGCCAACCATCGGCCGGGCGGAAGATCGTGCCGGCTCCAACTGGTGGGTGGTCTCCGGCGAGCACACCGACAGCGGTTATCCGATCATGGCCAACGACCCCCATCTTGCGCTCGACATGCCGGCGCTGATGATCAATGAAAACATCGTCATTCGCGATGAGCAGCGCGTGGTCAGCGGCGTCACGCCGCCGGGCACACCGCTGACCCTGCTGGGCTGCAACCTCAACATCTGCTGGGGCCTGACCAACCACAACATCGATGTCACCGATTACTTTCAGGAAGAGCTCCTGACCAACAGCTACGGCCTGCCCACGCATACCGTTCACGACTCCGGACCAGAGCCGGTGCTCTATGCCTTCCAGAGCTATTTCGTCAACAGCCTCGGCGACGGCGAGATGGACAACGTCAGCCCGGCCAACGTTGGCTACGACTCCGGTGGCGTCACCTTTCTGGTGCCACGCCGCAACAACGGGCCGATTGTCGACCAGCCCAGCGCCACGACCGCCATCTCCATCCAGTATGCGGGTTGGGGTCCGACCTACGAGCTGGCGGCCGTTCGCGGCTTCGAGCGGGCCGACAACATGGAGGAGTTTCGCGCGGTCATCGATAACTGGACCTTCGGCTCGCAGAACATCGCCTACGCCGACGTTGAAGGCAACATCGCCTACTTCACCACCGGCGCGGTGCCGCTGCGGCAAGACCTGCAAAACAACACCGTCGGCGGCGGCGTGCCGCCGTTTCTGATTCGAGATGGTTCTGGCGCGCTCGGTCACGATTGGCTGCCGGCCAACGAAGACGCCACCCGTGCGGCACCTTTCGCCTCGCTGCCCAAATCCGAGATGCCGCACGTCATCAACCCGGCGCGGGGCTACATTGCCAACGCCAACAACGACCCGGTGGGCACGACGCTGGATAACAATCCGCTCAACCAGCTGCGCCCGGGCGGCAACGGCATCTACTATCTCAATCCGTCCTACTCGGAGCTGCGCATGGCGCGCATCGAACGCGAGCTGCAGGACATGATTGCCGCCGGCCCGATCAGTGTCGCCGACATGAAGGCGCTTCAGGCCGACAACCGGCTGTTCGACGCCGAGCTGATCGTGCCCCATATCCTGCAGGCTTTCGAGAACGCGGCCGCTGAGGACGCCTGGCCCGGCCTGGGGCAGTTTGCGCTCGATCCCGGCATCCAGGAAGCCGTCGGCCGCCTGGCCGACTGGGACTTCTCGACGCCCACCGGGCTGGCTGCAGGCTACGATCCAGGCAGCCCGGCCGGCGCTGGCGCACCCTCGCAGGCGCAGGTTGACAACAGCGTGGCGGCCACCCTTTACTCGGTCTGGCGCGGTCAGGTCATCGGCAACACCATCGACGCGACCCTCGAGGGGCTGCAGCTTGGTGATGCGCTGCCCGGCTCGAGCGACGCGCTGCGGGCCTTCCACCACCAGTTGGCCAGCTTCGAGCAAAACAACGGCGTTGGCGCGTCGGGCATTCCGTTCTTCAACGTCGAAGAAGCACCCGACATGGCCAGCGCGCGCGATACCGTGCTGCTGGCCAGCCTGGCGCAGACTCTGGAGCTGCTGGCCAGCGACGAGTTCGCGCCGGCCTTCGGCAACTCGACCGATCAGAGCGACTACCGCTGGGGCAAGCTGCATCGCATCGTCTTCAGTCACCCGCTCGGCAGCGACCCGTTCAATGTACCCAACGGCGGTGGGCTGAGTGATCTCGGGCCCGGTCTGCCGGGCGTGGCGCGCGCCGGTGGCTACCAGACGGTGGATGCCTCGTCGCACAGTGCCCGTGCCAGCAAGCTCGATGACTTCATGTTCAGCGCCGGCGCGGCCCGCCGCACGGTCGCCGAGATGACGCCGGGTACACCCAACGTTGCCGAGGTGCTGCCGGGTGGGCGCAGTGGCGTGTTCGTCAGCCCCTTCTATACCAACCAGCTCAGGCTGTGGCTGGTCAACGACTACTTGCCGCTGAGCTTTGGCGAAAGCGGTGGGCAGGCCACGGCCGATCACACCATCACGTTCACGCCCTGAGGCGCTGGGCTGCAGCCATGCTCAAAGCGCCCGCCGTCGAGCGGGCGCTTTCATGTCGGCTTGAAACTGTCTTTGGTGGCGGCCATCTGTCTGTATTCAGACGCCCGTCGGGGATATTGATGATCAACCTGCTAGAACGTTTCGCGCTGGCTCACACCCAGGTGACCCGGCTCAATGCCGATCTGAGCGAGATCGTGCCTCGCGATCAAGCTTTCAGTGCCAAGGTGGAGCTCAAGCTCACGCCACTGGAAATGCACTATGAAGGTGAGCTGCCGCAGTATCAGGTCACCGCGCGCATGGTCTGCCGCGGCGCGCGCGAGGACAACCCGGAACAGCCCCTGTTTACCGTCGAGTTGGTGCTGCAGGCGGTCTATAGCCAGTTCCAGGGCGATCCGGTGGGTTTCGAGACCTTCAAGGACAATCACAGCAGCCTGACCCGTCAGCTCTATCCGTTGATTCATCATCAGCTCCAGCCGGTGTTCAAGCAGTTCGGCCTCGACCAGGTCAAGCTGCCTTATGACCTCGCCGGAAACGCTCCGGATCAGGGCGTGGCCGGGCAGCGTCAGGTGCATTGAAGCGCCGGCTCGATCACGCGACCAAATAGTGTGCACGCTCTAGAAATCGGCTTTATCGTATGGGGTGTATTCACCCTTGAGTAAACGCACAGGGACTCGAGCCGAAATGAGCAGGAAGGCAGCCACGAAAAAGGTCAGCAAGAAAGCGACCACCCGCAAGACCGCCGCGAGCAAGAAGACCGCGAGCAAGAAGGCCGCAAGCAAGAAGGCCGCAAGCAAGAAGGCAACCCACAAGCCCGCCGCATCCCGGGCGCAGGACTATGCCGGCGAAATCTGGCTGGCAGGGCTGGGGGCGTTCTCGCTGGCGCGCAAAGAAGGCGGCAGGCTGTACGCACAGGGCCGCAGAACCGTTGGCGAAACTTCCGAGAAGGTGCTCGGGGAGGGCAATGAGTGGTTCGAGCGCCTGGTCAAGGAGGGCAGCAAGCTCGAAGACAAGGGCCGCAAGGCGGTGGACGATACCGTTGACGGCGTGCGCGAACAAGTCGACAGTCGCGTCGACAAGGTGCGCGAGTCGGCCCAGAGCGGCTGGAACCGGCTCGAGCGGGTGTTTGAACAGCGCGTCGCCCGTGCCTTGTCGCGGCTGGGCGTGCCGACATCCGATGAGGTGCGGCAGCTGAGTGAACGCGTGGCCGAGCTCAGCAATGAGGTGCGCGCGCTTTCCGATCAGCAGAAGACCGGCGGAACCGGCCAGGAAAGTCGTGCCGGGAAAGCGGCCGCCAGGCCGGCCGGGAGCAAGGGTGACAGCGAAGTCTGACCGCTTTCACTTTTCGGGGCCGGGGTAATAGGCCTGCGCCAGCTGGCTGAGCTCCGTGCGCGCCGTTCCCGGCAGGTGCGGGCGGATCAGGCTCATGACCTGCCATGCCGCGCGGTCGGGGCGGGGGTCGGCGTCTCGTTCGGCCACCAGGTCGAAGTTCAGCCAGAAGGTCGACACCAGCACAATGTTGCGCACCAGAGCCTCGAGTTCGTCAGGAGCGGCCTCGAGCTGACCCTGGTCTGCCAGCCCTTCGCACAGGTGACGCATGGTCTGCATCGACAGGTTGATGATCCCCTGAAAACGCCGGTGCAGCTCGCTGAAACGCTCGCACAGGTCGGTCAGGTCGCGATAGATAAAACGATACTCGCCGCTGGCCTCGAATATCAGGTGGAGGTGCAGCCAGACGTCCTCGATATGGGTGCTGCCCGGCTGTGGCGCGGCCAGAAGATCGAGCATGCGTTGCTCGAACGCGCTGAAAAGGGCTTCGACCAGGTCGCGCTTGGTGCGGAAATGATAATGCAGGTTGCCCGGGCTGATTCCCAGCTTATCGGCGATGCGGCCGGTGGGGGTGTGTGGCTCGCCATCCCGATTGAACAGCAGCAAGGCGGTTTCGAGGATGCGCTTGCGGGTGTTGGTGGCCATTGAAGTGCCCGCAGCCGGGCTTCACCTGAGCAAGGATTCGACCAGCTTGACATACCTTTGTCTGGCTTCGCCCGGATCCATGCCCTGGAGCTTTTCCCAGGCCTCGTACTTGGCGACCCCGATGAAGTCATGAAAGGCAGGCTTTTCACCGGCAACGTCGCCTTTCAGCCCCTGTTTGTAAAGCGCGTAAAGCTTCAGCAAGGTGCGGTTGTCCGGACGCGTGTCGAGCTCATGAACTTCCGCGGCCGCCTTTTCGAAGCGTGTATCCAGGTCGCTCATGACCGGTTGATCCCTTGTTTTGAATGCGTCGTCAACATCTTTCTAGCATGCGGCTCGAATGGGGTCAACGAGCGGCCATGATCGTTGGCGCAAAGCGCTGGAGTTCGAGTCTGCAAGCCGGTATCTTTGTGGCCGGGAACGCCCCGGACCCGGAGTGTCGGCAGGCTGTCATTCCGTGTCGATCCGGTCAGGGCAGGGACGCATGGCCCCGGCGTTCGCCCGGCCGCGATACCCAATGGCAGACACACGCAGCAGGAATACAGGCATGCAGATCAAGGATTATTTTCGCGCGGTCGAAGTCAGCGCGGGTGACTTCATGGCCGGGGAGATCTTTCGGCGCAAGCTCGGGCACGAGCTGCCGGACCTCGGCCGGCACCTGATCGGTCTCTACCGCGCTGGCCCGTTCCACTTCGTGCCTCTGGGCTACCTGCAGATCGGTCGGCACGAGAGCGTGGCGCTGGTTGGCGGCGGCTGCACCGATGGCCGCGGCTTTGCCGACGTTGATACGGATCACGCCGCCGCGATTCGTGCCGCCGGCGGCGTGCTGTATTTACTGCTGCGCCACGCCTTCACGCAGATGGCCGACGACTATGAAGCCTTTTTTGGCTACTGCGGTGACAAGCGCGCCGAAGAAGTGGATCTGCAGGCCGGCTTCGAGTACACCCGTTACCAGTACCTTCTGGCGCATTTCCACCGCCCGGCAAGTGAGGCTCGCAAAGCGGCGCTGATAGATCAGGTCCATGCGCTCGGACCGTTCTGAGCGGTCCTTGTGGCGAGCTGTCAATCGCGAGCTGCATCCTCGAGCAGGCGGCGCAGTTCCTCGGGGCTGTGCCAGTCACTGGCGCATACATACCGCGGCAGGCGCCAGCGATCGCTGTTGGCGGTGACCGGCTCGGGGCGGCAGCTCAGGGCGGCTTCAAGCCCCAGGCGCTGGCCGTGCTCGGGCAGATACTGGCCGGCGAGATATTCACTGAAGTTGCCGTAAGGGTAGGCCAGAAACCGTGGTCGTCTGCCCGCCCGCTGTTCGATGTAGTCGCTGGCCCGGTCGATCTCGGCACGACACTCTCCGGCCGTGTCGATCAGGCGAAAATCGCCGCGGCGGTTGTCGCGCTGTGCCGTCTTTTCCAGGGAATCATGATTGTGGTCCCAGCTGTGGTTTTCGATTGACATCAGGCCGCTGCGGTTGGCTTGCTGCCACCAGTCGTCAGGCCACACGTCAAGGTTCATGGTCACCTTCTCGTCGAGTTCGGCCCGCGCCTGGGGGGAGGCAATGACAAAGCTGCTGGCGTGTACCCGATGGCGCCGGGAGGTGGTCGGGTCCCGGGCAAAGCGGCGCAGGCGATTGAAGATGCTGACCTGGCGGCCGCAGCTGGGGTGGTCGAAATCATGAAAATCCATGATCGAGCCGTCGTCGAGGGTCAGGACAACGCATTTTTCGGGCAAGCGGCCCGACTGCAGGCCCGCCAGGGCTTCTGCCAGCGGCCGGATGGTCCAGCCCAGACGCTCGATCAGGGCGAGGTCTTCGCTGAAGGCGATCAGGTCGTTGCCCTGATAGCTTTGATCGAGTACCCGGATGGAATGCCAGGTGAGAATGACGAATTGCGCGCTCATGGGCGAAGGGTGGGCATTGGCGAGCGGCTGTGATCAGCCGCGCCAGCGCTTGAGCAGGTCGCCGTAGGCGTCGATGCGCCGGTCTCTCAAAAAGGGCCAGATGCGGCGGACCTGTTCACTTCGAGCCCGATCGATGCGGGCAAACAGCACTTCGGCTTCGCTGCCCGCTTCGGCCAGGATTTCGCCCTGCGGACCGGCGACCAGGCTATGGCCCCAGAACTCGGCTTCGAGCGTGCCGCCGGAGCGGTCGGGTTCGAAGCCGACGCGATTGGCGGCCATCACGGGAATGCCGTTGGCAACGGCGTGCCCGCGCTGGACGGTGCGCCAGGCATCGAGCTGGCGCTGCTGCTCGTCTTCGTCGTCGAGCGGATCAAACCCGATGGCAGTGGGGTAGAGCAAGACTTCGGCGCCGGCCAGGGCCATCAGCCGGGCCGCCTCGGGGTACCACTGATCCCAGCAGATCAGCAGCCCCAGCCGACCAACCGAGGTGTCAATGGGCTCGAAACCTTCATCGCCAGGGGTGAAATAGAACTTCTCGTTGTAACCGGGATCGTCGGGAATATGCATTTTCCGGTAGAGCCCGGCGAGGCTGCCGTCGCGTTCAAAGACCAGCGCGGTGTTGTGGGCCAGCCCGGGCGCACGATGTTCGAAGATCGAGCCGACGACCACGGTGTCATTTTCAGCCGCGGCCCGGGCCAGCATGCGCGCCGTGGGGCCGTCCAGCGGCTCGGCCAGGTCAAACAGCCCGGGGTCCTGGTACTTGCAGAAGTACTCGCTGGCGTGGAGCTCGGGAAGCAGTACCAGCTCGGCGCCCAGGCCGGCCGCCTGGGCAATGCCCTCGGCACCGGCCCGGCGGTTTTCTTCGCTATCGGGGCCCATGGCATGTTGCACCAGGGCAATATCGAGACAGCGCGCGCTCATCCCAGCGTTGCCGGAATCTGCATGCCGGCGCAGTGCGGCCCGCCTGCCTGGGTGATCATGGCGGCGGCCGGCACAGAAACAACCTGCCGCTCGGGCAGCAGCCGGGTCAGGATCGACCGGGCGCGGTCGTCGTGCCGGCTGCCGAAGGCGGGCACCAGGCAGCCGCCGTTGACGAACAGGAAGTTGGCATAGCTGCGGGGGTGTTCTCCGGCAAGGTCGTCGGGTCGGGGCAGGGCGATCAGGCGGTAGGGCTGCTCCTCGCGGGTGCGCAGGCGCTCGAGTTGCTGGCGCAGCTGGCGGGTGGCCGCGTCACTCGCCTGCGTCTGAAAGACGATGGTGTCGTGATCGACAAAGCGCGCCAGGGTATCGATATGGCCATCGGTGTCGTCGCCGGGCATGGGTTCGAAGTCGATGCCCAGGACCTTGTCGACGTTGAGCAGCTGATGCAGCTCGAAATCGAGCTCGCGCGCGCTCAGCTGCGGATGGCGCGCGCGCAGACAGTGCCAGTTGACCAGCAGACGGCCGCGACCGTCGCTGTCGATGGCGCCGCCCTCGAGCGTCAGCAGGTGCTGCCGGAACTCGAGGTTCTCGAACAGATCAAGGCGTGCAAGCCGGGTGTTGACGCGGTTGTCGAGGGCGGCGGGGTGTTTTCCGCCCCAGCCGTCAAAATGAAAATCCAGCGCCAGGCGATAGCCGGAAAAGACCAGGGTGACGGGGCCATAATCCCGACACCAAGTGTCGTTGTAGCGCATGGGAACGCGGTTCAGATCTTCACGTTCCGGCCACTGCGTCGGCGGCGCCTCGTCTTCGGGCACCAGCAGCACGACCGGCTGGAACGCCAGAATGGCGTCGATCAGCTGGTGATATTCATCGCGAATGGCATCGAGCTGATCGTGCCAGTCGGAGTGGGCGGCCGGCCAGGCGAGCAGGGTGGCGCTCTGGCGTTCCCACTCGGCCGGCAGGCGGTAATCGGTGTGCGACATGAAGTGGCTGCTTCAGGGCTCCTGTTGCCCTTCGACCTCGCGCATCACTGCTTCATGGTGGAGCACGCTCTCGATCACCAGCTGATGCTCGAAGTAGACGTTGAAGTCGTCGTAGAGCCAGCGCGTGATCGGTGGCTCGCCCACCGGCCCCTGCTTGTCATTGGGCACACCGTAGCGCGATTCGACCTGCGCCTGGGTGATGCCGTTGCGGGGCAGGTCACGAAGCATGCTCTCTTCGACTTTCTCGATCAGCAGGATGTCGCCCGCCAGGGCGATGTTGGTCAGTATCAAGCTCAAAGCCGTCCCCCAAACCAGCTTGGCCAGTGTTTGGTGCATCATGGCAATTCCTCTGGTGTGCCCTCGGCTCGCTTCGACCCCGGGCTGGAAAACAGCCGACGTGAATCAAAGCATCCAATAAAAATAGTAGCATAAGCGACAGACCCAAAGAGGATTCGAGACATCATGAAAACTGCCGTCATTACCGGGGCCAACCGGGGTATCGGGCTGGAGCTGGTGCGCCAGCTGGGTAAGCGCAGCTACCGCATCATTGCCGTGTGCCGCAAGGCCTCGCCGGAACTCAAGGCCTTGAACGTGCAGGTCGAGGAAGGTGTCGATGTCACCGATCGCGCCAGCCTGGAGAACCTGGCCGACGAGCTGCGCGGTCGGCGCATCGATCTGCTGGTCAATAATGCCGGTGTGCTGATCCCCTCAGATCTGGCAACCATCGAAGACGAGCTCGACGACTGGCGCGCCCAGTACGAGATCAATTCGCTCGCGCCGCTACGGGTCACCAATGCCTTGCGCAACCACCTGATCAACGGCGGCAAGGTGGTCATCATCACCTCCCGGGTCGGCTCGATTGGCGACAACAGCTCCGGTGGGGCGTATGCCTATCGCATGTCGAAGGCGGCGGTGAACATGGCCGGCATGTCGCTGGCCCACGAGCTGAAGGACCGCGACATCGCCGTAGGTCTGCTGCACCCGGGCTTTGTGCGTACCGGCATGACAGGCGGCAAGGGAGAGGTCAGCCCGGAGGAGGCTGCGGCCGGCCTGGTCGAGCGGATTGACGAGCTGAGCATTGAAACGACCGGCAGCTTCCGCCACGCCAACGGCGAGGAGCTGCCCTGGTAGACCTGCGCCGGGGCAGCGGTTATCGCAGCCGGTCAGCGGTCCAGCGCGCTGCCCCCGGGCCGCTCAACATCAGCGAAAACGCGCCTGTTCTGCCAGCAGGCGCAGCCAGGCCTGGTGACGGAAAGCGGGTAGATTGCCGGATGCAACGGCCCGGGTAACGCCGCAGCCGGGTTCACTGTGGTGCAGGCAGTCACGGAACCGGCAGCTGACCGCGTAGTCGTTGAACTCGGGAAAGCCGCGCTGGAGCGTGTTGGCGTCCATCTGCCACAGGCCGTATTCCCAGACGCCGGGCGTGTCGACCAGCCAGGCGGTCTGGCCGTGACGATGGGCGGTGGCAGTGGTGGTGGTGTGCGTGCCCTTGCCCGTTACTCGTGAAAGGGCTCCGGTCTGCGTCTGCAGGTCGGGAATCAGCGCATTGAGCAGGGACGACTTGCCAACGCCGGACTGGCCGGCAAACAGGGTAACGCCGGCGTCTACCCGGGTGGCCAGCGTGGCCACATCGGGCTTGGGGCCGCAGCATGTCTCGACAATTTCGAATCCCAGCTCCGCGAGCGCTTCCAGGTCGGTGAAGGGTTGTTGTCGGGGCCGGGGCAGGTCGGTCTTGTTGACCACGATCAGCGGCTCCACGGCGCAAATCAGACAGGCGCTGAGATAGCGGTGGAGCAGGTCACGGCTGGGCGCGGGCTCGGCGGCAATCACGATGGCAGCGCGATCCAGGTTGGCCGCGATCGGCCTGAATCGACCGCGATCATCGCCGCGGCCGAACAGCGTGCCGCGCGGGAGAATGCCGGTCAGCGTGCCGGCCGAGTCGATGTGGATCCGGTCGCCGGGCAAGGGGCGTTCGATGCGGCGCGGAAAATGGATGCGGCGCGCTGCGCCGTCGACTTCGGCGACGCCGTGATTGCCGTGGGCCTGCAGCAGGCGAACGGGAGCGGCGGTCATTGCCGGATGGTGGGCTGGTATAGTGCGGGGCTGATTTTGCGACCCTGCACTGAGGCATGAACGAGAATCATCTGATCTGGATTGATCTGGAAATGACCGGGCTTGACCCGACCACCGACAGCATCATAGAAATTGCCACTCTGGTGACCGATGCCGACCTCGCCGAGGTGGCCGTAGGCCCGGAGCTGGCGATCGCCACCTCCCGCGAGGTGCTCGACGGCATGGATGAGTGGAATACCCGCACCCATACCGAATCGGGTCTGGTGCGACGCTGCCTCGAATCCCGGATCGACCTGGCCGAGGCCGAAAGGCAGACCATCGCCTTTCTGGAGCGACACGTGCCGGCCGGCAGCTCGCCGATGTGCGGCAACTCCATCTGCCAGGATCGCCGCTTCATGGCTCGCTTGATGCCGAAGCTCGAAGCGTATTTCCACTACCGCAATCTCGATGTCTCCACGCTCAAGGAACTGGCTCGCCGCTGGGCACCCGGTGTGGCTGACGGTTTCACCAAGGAGTCCAGCCACCAGGCGCTCGAGGATATCAGGGACTCCATCGACGAGCTTCGCCATTACCGGCGTTTCATGGGGAAGCTGAGCGGGCTGCCGGGCTAGCTCGCAGGCTGGTTCGGCCGTTTCGGGGCCGTGTCGGGCGGCTTTGCCGCCTGACACACCGCGCCGATGCCGAACCAGCCAACCAACCTACCCCTTGCTCTCGGCCAGCTTGCGCCAGGTATCGACCACCGTGTCCGGGTTGAGCGACATGCTCTCGATGCCCTGATCCATCAACCACTGCGCCAGATCCGGATAGTCCGACGGGCCCTGACCGCAGATACCGATATATTTGCCGGCGGCACGGCAGCGTTCGATGGCCATCGACAACATGGCCTTGACTGCCGGGTCGCGCTCGTCGAAGCGGTGGGCGATCAGGCCGGAGTCGCGGTCGAGCCCGAGGGTGAGCTGGGTCATGTCGTTCGATCCGATCGAGAATCCGTCGAAGTGCTCCAGGAAGGCATCGGCACTTACAGCGTTTGAAGGAAGCTCGCACATCATGATGATCTTCAAGCCGTTTTCGCCGCGCTTGAGGCCGAACTTTTCCATTACCGCAACCACGTCGCGCCCCTCGTCGACGGTACGCACGAAGGGCACCATGGCCCAGATGTGGTCGAGCCCCATCTCCTCGCGGACCTTTTTCAGCGCGCGGCATTCGAGCTCGAAGGCGGGCTGGAAGTTTTCGTCGACATAGCGCGACGCGCCGCGCCAGCCGATCATCGGGTTTTCCTCGTCGGGCTCGTAGCGCTCGCCGCCGATCAGGTTGGCGTATTCGTTGGACTTGAAGTCCGACATGCGCACGATCACGGAGTTGGGGGCAAACGGCGCGGCAATGGTGGCGATGCCTTCGGCCAGCTTGTCGACGTAGAAGCTGACCGGGTCGTCGTAGCCGGCGCTGCGCCGGTCGATTTCGTCTCTGACCTCCCGGCTCTGACCTTCGTAGTCGAGCAGGGCCAGCGGATGGATGCCGATCATGCGGTTGATGATGAACTCGAGCCGGGCCAGGCCGATGCCGTGGTTGGGAATCATGGCAAAATCGAAGGCGCGGTCGGGGTTGGCCACGTTCATCATGACCTTCAGCGGCGCTTCGGGCATGTCGTCGAGCGAATCCTCGCTGATGCTGAACTCCAGCAGGCCCTGATAGATCCGCCCGGTGTCGCCCTCGCTGCAGACAACGGTCACGTCGGCTTCGTGGGCGATACGGTCAGTGGCGTCGCCGCAGCCGACCACCGCCGGAATGCCGAGTTCGCGGGCGATGATTGCCGCGTGGCAGGTACGCCCCCCGCGATTGGTGACGATGGCGGCTGCCCGCTTCATCACCGGCTCCCAGTCGGGGTCGGTCATGTCGGTAATGAGAACGTCGCCGGCTTCCACTTCGTGAATCTGGTCGAGTGAGCGGATCACCCGCGCCTTGCCCTGGCCGATGCGCTGGCCGATGGCGCGGCCCTCGGCCATGACGCTGCCGGTGGATTCGAGCCGGAAACGCTCCATGGTTTGCTCGCTGCGGCTTTTGACCGTCTCTGGCCGGGCCTGGAGAATGAACAGCTCACCGGTTTCTCCGTCCTTGCCCCACTCGACGTCCATCGGGCGATCGTAATGGTCTTCGATGGTCAGCGCCATGTTGGCCAGCGCGGTCGCTTCGGCGTCGCTGATGGAAAAGCGCTGGCGTTCGGCCTCCGGCGTGTCCTCGGTTCGTACGCCGCCGCCTTCGCGGTTGTCGTAGACCATGCGGCTTGCCTTGGTGCCCAGGGTGCGACGCAGCACCGCCGGTTTGCCGGCGCGCAGGTTGGGCTTGAACAGGTAGAACTCGTCGGGGTTGACGGCGCCCTGAACCACCGACTCGCCCAGGCCGTAGCTGGAGGTGACGAACACCGCGTCGCGATAGCCGGATTCGGTATCGAGCGTGAACAGCACGCCGGCTGCGCCCGACCCGGCGCGCACCATCAGCTGGATGCCGGCGGACAGGGCGACATCGGCATGGGCAAAGCCCTGGTGCACGCGATAGGCAATCGCGCGGTCGTTGTACAGGCTGGCGAATACCGCGTGTACCTTTTCCAGCACCGCGTCAATGCCGCACACGTTGAGGAAGCTCTCCTGCTGGCCGGCAAAGGAGGCTTCCGGCAGGTCTTCGGCGGTGGCCGAGGAGCGCACCGCAACCGCCAGCTCGCGGCCGTAGCGCTCCTGCATCTTCGTATAAGCGTCGCGAATGGCCTGCTCGAGCTCGTCGGGCAGCGGCGTGTCCATGATCCATTGCCGGATCGTGCTGCCGGTTTTCGCCAGGGCGCGGGTATCATCGGCGTCGAGCTCGTCGAGCGCGGTGCCGATGCGCTTCGCCAGGCCCGAGCGTTCGAGAAAATCGACAAAAGCCTCGGCGGTGGTCGCAAAGCCCCCGGGCACATTGACCCCGAGATCCTTGAGGTGGGTGATCATTTCACCCAGCGAGGCGTTCTTGCCACCGACCTTTTCCAAGTCGCCCATACCAAGCTCGTCGAGCCAAAGGATATACTCGGACACGTTAGTTTCCACAACAGCGGTTTGAGTCAGGCCGCCATTGTAACCGGCACGAGACCATGCATCGAACCATCTTTTTTGTTTCCGACGGCACCGCGATCACCGCAGAAACCTTCGGGCATACGCTGACCACGCAGTTTGCCAACGTCGATTTCAGGCAAGTGCGCCTGCCCTTCGTCGACACGCCGAGCAAGGCGCGCGACACCGTTTCGTTGATCGATCGGGCCACCGAGGCAAATGGGGGGGAGCAGCCGCTGGTGTTTTCCACCATTGTCGATTCCGATATCCGCGCGATCCTGGAAGAAGCGAACTGCCAGCTGTTCGACCTGTTCGGCACCTTCGTGCCGCAAATCGAGCAGGCCCTGGGGGTGCCGCGGTCACCGCGAGTGGGTCAGGCGCACGGCATGGGCGACAGCCAGGGCTATGAAGACCGCATGGAGGCGACCAACTACGCGCTCAATCACGACGACGGTATTTCTACGCGGCTCGATGCCGCCGAAGTCATCCTCGTGGGCGTGTCGCGCTCGGGCAAGACACCGACCTGTCTCTACATGGCCCTGCATTTCGGGGTCAAGGCGGCCAACTACCCCCTGACAGAAGAAGATCTCGAACAGCCGCGCCTGCCCGAATTTCTGCGCAAGCACAAGCAAAGGCGCAAGCTCTACGGTCTGAGTATCGATCCCGAGCGACTGTCGCAGATCCGCGAGGCCCGGCGCCCGGGCAGCCGCTACGCGTCACTCAGGCAGTGCCGTTACGAAGTGGAAGCCGCAGAGGCACTGCTGCGCGCCGAGGGCGTGCCGATGCTTTCGTCCACGCAGACATCGGTGGAGGAGCTGGCCAGCCGCATTCTTCTCGAGCTCGGCCTCAACAGGGAAATACGCTGATCGATCAAGGGTCTGCGGCAGGCTTCCGGCCCTGGGGGCTGGCAGAAGGGTGCCAGTATGATACCCTTGCCCGCTATGCTGACCACCTCCCTTCAAGTTCAGCCGTCGAGCCGAATCCTGGCGCGACGGCTCCCAGAGCTGCACAGTGCCATTTATCGGGCGCTGAATGTGCTGCTGCCCGATGCGCTCGCCGAGACGGACCATCTGGTGTCCCAGCTGGGGGATGGACCCGAGCTCTATCTGGAGATCATCGATCGTCACCCCTATACCACGTTTGTGCGCCTGTCCTACATCATCGGCGCCGAGCGCTCGCTCAACCCCAATGCGCATGTGCGTATCTACCACGATGCCGCCATGGCCGAAGCCACCGCGTTCAGCCCGCAGCAGGGCATACAGCGCTTTGCCGGCCCCGAGCTGGCAATCAACAGCCTGGTTGCGCGCAGCTGGCGTCTCAACCGGGCGCTGATCAAGTGGCTCGACTATCTCATCGATCAGGGCCACGGTGCCGATACCATGAAGCCGGTAGCGGCGTCGGCGGCGAGTTCGCTGCCGCACAGCGCGGCGGCATCCGACGCCTGATGAGCCGAAAACAATAGAACGAAACCCGCGATTGGTTTAGAATACCGGGCCGGAAGTCGGGCCCGTCGCCCGATGCTCGTACAAGCGGGCCATGCCGTGCGCGGCTCGGCCCGCTTTGTGTACCCGGAGGGTTCATTAATGCAGGCAATTCTGGCGCTGGAGGACGGCACGACGTTTTCCGGGCAAGGTATCGGCGCGCCGGGCGTGCGCCTCGGTGAAGTGGTGTTCAACACCGCGATGAGCGGCTATCAGGAGATTCTCACGGATCCGAGCCATGCCGGTCAGCTGATCACGCTGACGATGCCTCATGTCGGCAATACCGGAGTCAATCCGCAGGATGTCGAGTCCGACCGCATTCATGCCGCTGGCCTGATCGTTCGCCACTACCCGCGGCGCTACAGCAGCTGGCGCGCGACGCAGTCCCTGGGCGACTGGCTGGCCGAACACGGTGCCTCGGGCATTGCCGGCGTCGACACCCGCAGCCTGACCCGTCTGCTGCGTACCCGGGGCGCCCAGAACGCCTGCCTGTCGGTGGGCGAGACGGTCGACAGCGATGAAGCCATCGAGCGTGCGCGTGGGTGTTTACCGATGAGCGGTCAGGACCTGGCCAGCAAGGTCACGGTTGCCGCCAGCCGGGTCTGGAACGAGGGCAGCTGGGATCTCGAAGCCGGTGAGTTCCGTCGCGGCGAGGCGCGGCTTCACGTCGTTTGTTACGACTACGGCGTCAAACACAACATTTTGCGTATGCTGGTCGATGTCGGCTGCCGGGTCACGGTGGTGCCGGCCCGCACGCCGCTGGCCGAGGTGCTGGCCATGCAGCCCGATGGCGTGGTGCTTTCCAACGGCCCCGGCGATCCCGAGCCCTGTGACTATGCCATCGAGACCATTCGTGGCCTGCTGGAAAAGAGCGTGCCTCTGTTCGGTATCTGCATGGGTCACCAGCTGTTGGGGCTGGCCGTGGGCGCGAAAACCGTCAAGATGAAGCTTGGCCACCACGGTGCCAACCACCCGGTCAAGGATCTTGACAGCGGGCGGGTGCTGATCACCAGTCAGAACCACGGCTTTGCCGTCGATGAGGACAGCCTGCCGGCACACGCCGTCGCTACCTATCGCTCGCTGTTTGACGGCAGCCTGCAGGGCATTCGCATTACCGACAAGCCAGCCATGAGCTTTCAGGGCCACCCCGAGGGCGGCCCCGGGCCACACGACCTGCGGCCGCTGTTCAAACGCTTTGTCGACATGATCGAGGCCGCGCGCTGATGCCGCCGCGAAGATCCATGACGCTACGGATTGATATCCCGATGGGCTCGAAGAAGAGCACGAAACCCCTGAAGCATTCAGCAGCCGAGCCTGCTTCCTGCCCTTCGTGGAGTCTTCGTGCTCCCCGTGTTTCAACATCGTTTTTCCGCGCCACTGCCCAGAGAACGTTTCATGCCCAAGCGAACTGACATTCAATCCATTCTCATCATCGGCGCCGGGCCGATCGTGATCGGGCAGGCCTGCGAGTTCGACTACTCGGGCGTGCAGGCGGTCAAGGCGCTGCGCGAGCTGGGTTACCGGGTCACTCTGGTCAACTCCAACCCCGCAACCATCATGACCGACCCGGATATTGCCGACGCGGTCTATATCGAGCCGATTCGCTGGGACGTGGTGCGCGACATCATCGAAAAGGAGCGGCCGGATGCCCTGCTGCCGACGATGGGTGGTCAGACGGCGCTCAACTGCGCGCTCGATCTGGCGCGCGAAGGCGTGCTCGATGAGTTCGGTGTGGAGATGATCGGGGCGTCGAAAGAAGCGATCGACATGGCCGAAGACCGCGACGCGTTCAAGGAAGCGATGCGCTCGATTGGCCTGGGCGTACCCGAGGCCTGGGTAGCACACAGCATGGAACAGGCCGACGAAATTCAAAAGCGCATCGGTTTTCCGACCATCATCCGGCCCTCGTTCACGCTCGGCGGTTCCGGCGGCGGCATTGCCTACAACCGCGAGGAGTTCAAACGCATTGTCGAGCACGGCCTGGACCTGTCGCCGACCAACGAGGTGCTGCTGGAGGAGTCGGTGCTTGGCTGGAAGGAATTCGAGCTCGAGGTGGTGCGCGACAAGGCCGATAACTGCATCATCATCTGCTCGATCGAGAACATCGACCCGATGGGTGTGCACACCGGCGATTCCATCACCGTGGCGCCGGCGATGACGCTGACCGACAAGGAATATCAGGAGTTGCGCGACGCGGCCCTGGCCGTTTTGCGCAAGATCGGCGTCGATACCGGCGGCTCGAACGTGCAGTTTGCCGTTCATCCGGAAACCGGGCGTATCCACGTCATCGAGATGAACCCGCGCGTGTCGCGCTCATCAGCGCTGGCGTCGAAGGCTACCGGTTTTCCAATCGCCAAGGTGGCAGCCAAGCTTGCCGTGGGCCTCACGCTCGACGAGCTCGACAACGAGATCACCGGCGGCGCAACGCCGGCCGCCTTCGAGCCGAGCATCGACTACATCGTGACCAAGGTGCCGCGCTTTGCCTTCGAGAAGTTTCCGGCCGCCGATGATCGTTTGACCACGCAGATGAAATCGGTGGGCGAGGCGATGGCCATCGGGCGCACGTTTCAGGAATCACTGCAAAAGGCACTGCGCAGCCTGGAGACCGACCTGAACGGTCTCGAGCCGGTTGAATTCGATAACCGCGAAGTCGATGAGGAAACCCTGATCCGGCGCGAGCTGCGCGAGGCCGGGCCGCAGCGCCTGCTGTATGTGGCCGAAGCTTTCCGCCGTGGTTTCGATTTCGACGAGATTCATCGGCTGACCCGCATCGATCCGTGGTTTCTCGATCAGATTGGCGAGCTTGTCCAGATCGAGCAGCAGCTGCTCGACGGGGGCGTGGCCGCGCTCGATGCCGAGCGCTTGCTCGATATCAAGCGCTACGGCTTTTCCGATGCCCGCATCGCAGCGCTGACCGGCGTCAGCGAGCGCTCATTGCGCGAGCTTCGCAAGCGTCTGGACGTGATGCCGGCCTACCGTCGCGTCGATACCTGCGCGGCCGAATTTGCCACCACCACGGCCTACATGTACTCGACCTGGGGCGAGCACAACGAGGCCGAGCCGACCGGCGGTCGCAAGATCATGGTGCTCGGCGGCGGGCCCAATCGCATCGGGCAGGGCATCGAGTTCGACTACTGCTGCGTGCATGCCGCCCTGGCCATGCGCGCGATGGGTCATCAGACCATCATGGTCAACTGCAACCCGGAGACCGTCTCGACCGACTACGACACCTCCGACCGGCTTTATTTCGAGCCGCTCACGCTCGAGGACGTGCTCTCGATCGTCGACCTGGAAAAGCCCGACGGCATCATCGTCCAGTTCGGCGGCCAGACGCCGTTGAAGCTGGCGCGCGAGCTCGAGGCGGCGGGAGCGCCGATCATCGGCACCACGCCGGACTGTATCGATCTGGCCGAAGATCGCCAGCGCTTTCAGAGCCTGCTCAACCGTCTGGGGCTCAAGCAGCCGCCCAACCGCACCGCCCGCGACCCCGACGAGGCCCTGGTGCTGGCGCGCGAGGTCGGCTACCCGCTGGTGGTGCGCCCCTCCTACGTGCTCGGCGGTCGCGCCATGGACATCGTTCACGGCGAGGACGAACTCAAGCGCTACATGAACGAGGCGGTCAAGGTATCCAATGATTCGCCGGTGCTGCTCGATCACTTTCTCGACCACGCCATCGAAATCGACGTCGATGCGGTCTGTGACGGCGAAAACGTCATCATCGGCGGGGTCATGGAGCATATCGAACAGGCCGGCGTGCACTCGGGGGATTCGTCCTGCAGCCTGCCGCCGTTCTCGCTGTCGGAGGAGATGACCGAAGAGATTCGTCGCCAGACCCGACAAATGGCGCTCGGCCTGCAGGTCGTGGGGCTGATGAATGTCCAGTTCGCGGTGCGCGGCGACGAGATTTTCGTGCTCGAAGTCAATCCGCGCGCCTCGCGTACCGTGCCCTTCGTTTCCAAGGCCACGGGCGTGGCGCTGGCTCAGGTGGCTGCCCGCTGCATGGCCGGGCAAAGTCTTGCTGATCAGGGAATTACAGAAGATCTTTCAAGCCCGTTCTACTCGATCAAGGAGCCCGTGTTTCCCTTCATCAAGTTCCAGGGCGTTGATCCCATTCTCAGCCCGGAAATGCGCTCGACCGGCGAGGCGATGGGCGTGGGCCGCTCCTTTGGCTCAGCGGTGGCGCGTGCCCAGCAGGGCGTGGGAATCGACATCAAGATGAACGGGCGTGTGTTCCTGAGCGTGCGCGACGCCGACAAGGAGCGTTTGCTGCCGGTGGCCCGCGAGCTGATCGAGCGCGGCTTTTCGCTGATCGCAACCCAGGGTACATGGAAGCACCTGGTTGAAAACGGCATCGACTGTGACTATGTCAACAAGGTGATTCAGGGCCGACCGCATATCGTCGACCTGATCAAGAACGACGAAATCGACTACATCGTCAACACCACCGAAGGGCGCCAGGCCATTGCCGACTCGTTCTCGATTCGGCGCGAGGCCCTGCAGCGCAAGGTGAATTATTCGACCACCGTTGCCGGTGCCGGCGCCACGCTGCGCGCCATGGATCACTGGCACGAGCGTGGGGTGCGCAGCTTGTCCGAGCTGCATCAAACAGACTCCTGAGGAGATAACATGAGTCAGACGCCGCTGACCAAGGCAGGCGCCGAACGCCTGCGCGCCGAGCTGGATCGGCTCAAGAAAGAGGAGCGCCCGGCGGTCATCGAAGCCATTGCCGAAGCGCGGGCCCATGGCGATCTCAAGGAAAACGCGGAATACCACGCCGCGCGTGAGCATCAGGGCTTCATCGAGGCGCGTATTCGCGACCTCGAAAACGCCCTGGGCAACGCGCGCGTCATCGACGTGGCCGCGCTCAACGTCGGCGGCAAAGTGGTGTTCGGTGCCACCGTGGTGCTGGTAGAAGACCAGCCCGGCGCGGAAGAAACCACCTGGCAGATCGTCGGTGATCTCGAGGCCGACTCTCGTGCCGGTCGCCTGGCCATTTCGGCACCGCTGGCGCGGGCGCTGATCGGCCGTGAAGAAGGCGAGGTGATCGAATTCGAGGCCCCCAATGGCAAACGGACCTATGAAATTGTCGAGGTTCGCTACGCAAGCTGACCGACGCCTGATCCTGTTCGTTCCGCAGCTGGATGCCCTGCTGCGCGAGGCGGCACGAGTTCCGCCGCTGATCGATTCACTCATCAAACGAGTACCGGCGCAGGCTCTGGATCAGGAGTCTCCGCAGACCGAGCTTGCGCTTGGTCAGGCGGTGGGTGTCGCGGCGCTGACGCGTCGTCTCGATCGGCCCGGGGATGCCGGAGGCTGCTGGCTGCGGGCCGATCCCGTCGGCCTGACTCCGGACCTGGCCGCCGTCTGGCTTGACGCCGAGAGCGCTTTCGAGCCGGGTGATTGGCGCGCTGAGCTGGTCGCGCTGTTGAGACACGAGGGCCTGCCGCTGGACCTGACACCTTCGGGCCGCGGTTATCTGCGGCTCGAACAGCCCCCTGACGCTTGCTTCGTGCCGCCCTGGGCTCTGGCCGGGCTCAGCCTCGAGCGCTGCCTGCCTGCCGGCAACGACGCCCGTCGGTGGCGGCGGCTGCTCAATGAAACGCAGGTGGCCCTGCAGCAGTACCGGCAGTCGGCCGGACCGGGCGAGCGGGTGCCCGGTAGCCTGTGGTTCTGGGGTGGCGGACAGCTTCCGGATCGCGACCACGTGGCCCCGCGAATCGAGCGCATCGTCGCGCGTGACCCGGTGCTGGTGGCGCTGGCCGACTGGCTGGAGCTGCCCCACGATCTGCCCGCGGACGAATCGGCGCCTTGCGGCGGCTGCCTGCTGGAGTTCGTCGCGCGTCACGAGGAGACCGCCGACGACAACCTGGGGCGCTTGCAGCGCCTGTTGCGCCGCGCCTGGCGTCGTCTGCGGCTGGGCCGGATTGGCGCGCTCGAACTGGCCGGCATGACCAGCCGGCGCCGCTTCACGCCCGTTGACGCCTGGCGGCTGTGGCGATGATTCGCCAGGTTCAGATACGCCGGCGGGCGGGTCTGGAAACGGCCGTCGCAGGCATTCACCCGGTTGCCGGCCGGGTTCTGGCCGCCCGCGGCGCGCGTGCGCTGCCCGACTATTCGCTGGCGCAACTCCTGCCGCCCACGCTGGGCGGGCTGGATGCCGCCTGCCGCATACTGGCCGCGGCGATCGAGGCCGACCGGCGCGTGGTCGTGGTGGGTGATTTCGATGCCGACGGCGCAACCGGAACCGCGCTCGCTGTCCACGGGCTCAGGGCGCTGGGTGCGCGCGATGTGCGCTGGCGCGTGCCGGACCGTTTTCTTCACGGCTATGGTCTGGGCGTGGAGCTGGTCGGCGAGCTCGAAGCGTTGCGGCCCGATGTCCTGGTCACCGTTGATCAGGGCGTCAGTTCTCATGCCGGCATCGCGCGGGCCAGAGCGGTCGGCATGCAGGTGATCGTGACCGATCACCATCTGCCGGGCGAGTCCTTGCCCGCGGCCGATGCCATCGTCAACCCCAATCTGCCCGGCGAAACCTTCGGCTCCGGCGCGCTGGCCGGCGTCGGCGTCATGTTCTACCTGCTCATGGCCCTGCGTTCCTGGCTGCGCCAGCACGGACACTTCAAGCCCGGCCACGAACCGCGGCTGGATCGCTGGCTCGATCTGGTTGCGCTGGGCACCGTGGCGGATCTGGTGCCGCTGGATGAAAACAATCGCCGCCTGGTACAGCAGGGCCTTGTGCGCATCCGCGCCGGGCGCTGCCTGCCGGGCGTGCGCGCCTTGATGGAGGTGGCCGGCCGCAATCTGCGCCACGCCAGCGCGGCGGACTTCGGTTTTGCCGTCGGCCCGCGCCTCAACGCTGCCGGGCGACTTGAAGACATGAGCATCGGCGTGCGCTGCCTGCTGGCCGAGCATGAGTCCGAGGCGGTGGCGCTGGCCGAACAGCTCGATGCACTCAATCGTGAACGCCGCTCGCTGCAGGCCGACATGCAGGAAGCCGCTGAAGCGCAGGCACGCGAGCTGGCCGAGTCCGTGAATCGCGAGCTGCACGGCCTGTGCGTTCACGACCCCGATTGGCACCAGGGCGTGGTTGGCCTGGTGGCCGGGCGGCTGGTCGAGCGTCTGCAGCGCCCGGTGATCGCGTTTGCCCCAGCCGAGGCCGGCAGCAGCGAACTCAAGGGCTCGGGCCGCAGCCCGGCGGGCGTACACATGCGCGACTTGCTGGTGACCATTGATGCTGCCAACCCCGGTCTGATCGACCGTTTCGGTGGCCATGCCCGCGCCGCCGGCCTGTCGCTGAGCGTCGACCGTTTCGAGGCCTTCCGTGCGGCGTTCGATGAGCAGCTGGCCGACCATGAATTCGAGCCGGATGTGGTTTATACCGACGGCAGTCTGCAGGGCGATGAATTGTCTCTGGAAACGGCGACCGCGCTCGCCGATGCCGGCCCCTGGGGGCAGGCCTGGCCCGAGCCCCTGTTCGACGGGCACTTCAGGGTGCGCGAGCGGCGCGTGGTCGGCGGCAGCCACCTCAAGCTGCGGCTACAGCCTGTCGAGGGCGGGCCGGTGCTCGATGCCATTGCCTTTGGCGCCGGCAGACTCTGTCACAACGAGCTGCCGGACCCGCTGGGCGTGGTCTACAGCCTGGACATCAACCGCTGGCAGGGGCGGGTGACGCCGCAGCTGCGCGTTCGCCATCTGATCGCCTCAGGCCAGGGCTGAGTCTGCCGCCTGCGCAATCTGTTCGCTTTCGGCCTGCGTCAGATCGACCGTGTCGGTCGCGGCCACCCGGCTGGCGGTGCCGTGGTCGAGCTGCTGGCGGATCTCGCCCAGAAAGCTCGGGTCGGCCAGCACGACCAGGTGCTCGAACCGGCCTTGCTGACGCGCGTGATCGAGCCGTTGCGCCAGTTCGCGCGCAAATACCGCAGCCTCCAGGGTCTTGGGGTCGGTTCGTTCTCCCGCCGGACTTTCACCGGGAGTTTGTGATTCCTGTACCCGGCCCGGACGGTCGGCGGCAAGATCCTGCCGGCGCAGCCGCGACTCCGGATGAACCAGTGATTCGATTTCCATCGGCGGGCTGAATTTCTTCGCGCGCGAAAAGATCCGCGCCCGACCGGCGTTGGCAACCACAATCCAGTATTCGCTCATGCTCCGCTCCTCGGTTTGGAAAGCCATGCTGTTGAGTATGAACCTTGGGACGAGCCGCGCAGGAATTCAACCTGCCTGTGCGCTTGTTCGCGCCTTGAGTTCAGTTGAGCAGAGCTGGCCAGGTGCGTCAAATTCCTAAAGTTTCTCTTCAACCTGCCGCTGAATGGCACAAGGTGGTGTCGGCCGAGTGCGTCTGCCTTGACGACCAGACCTGCCGCAATCAATGGATGTTTCACAAGGTAAGGAGAAAGGGTGTGACCAGGTACGTAATAGCTGCGCTGTTCCTCGTGCTTTCAACGGCTGTATATGCCGAGTGCTCGCTGAGCGATTTCACCGTCATTGATTTCAACGTCGCGGTCAATGACTGCCGCGGCCCACGCTGCCCCAAACTGGAGCTGGCCGGCAAGCTGGTCAACAACTGCTCCCAGCCGGCGGCGGCCCAGGTTGAAATCGAGGCCCGGACCGACTACGGCAGCGTGGTCGATACCGTCGACGGCTGGCCGGCCATGACCGCCAACCTGGCGCCCGGCGAGGCCAGGCCGTTCGATTTCGGCCCGCTGATGAAGTACAACCGCAAGATGGTGGACTTCTCGGTCGCGATTACCGACGTCAAGACCTGGTAAGGCGACAACTCGCCCGGTGGTCGATCGACCACCGGGCAGTTCTGGCAGAAAGGGGGCGGCAGGCAGTCTTCGTGGCGGGTTTGCCGCCATCGCGTCGGGCTACGCGGTTGCCGAGTCGGAGCGCAGCGCCCGAAACTGGTTGTGGGCCCATTCGACCGCCGCGATATAGCCACGCGTCAGCTGTTCGTTGCTGAACAGCTCGTGGTGAATGTTCTTCCAGTCGCCGCGTTCGCAGGCAATCACCGTCGACAGCAGCCGGCCATAGGGTCCTTCGCGCTCGCTCAGGGCCAGTGAAAGGTCGTCTTCGAGCGGCAGCATGCCGATGATTTCGTCCATCGGCATGTCGAGCAGCGCATCGAGCATGGAAAACAGACCGGTGGTGAACGCTGCATCACGCGTATCCCGTGGTTTGTCCTCGGTGAGCAGCTCGCACATGCGCGCGCGAATCAGCGCCAGGCGCACCAGCTCATTGGGCTGATCCTCAAGCCCGGCGAGCAACAACAGGTTGGCCCAGTTGCGCACCGTGGGCATGCCCAGGTA
Source organism: Wenzhouxiangella sp. YN1 (assembly GCF_056324145.1). NCBI lineage: Bacteria > Pseudomonadati > Pseudomonadota > Gammaproteobacteria > Chromatiales > Wenzhouxiangellaceae > Wenzhouxiangella > Wenzhouxiangella sp. YN1. The sequence goes on along the minus strand of NZ_JBJNIO010000155.1, from coordinate 197,596 downwards.
GACGATGGCGTGCGCAACGGAGCGAATTCTGACGGCCAGTCCGTAGTAAGCGGAATTGACGCTTCTGAGCAGGCGATAGTTGAGGGCGACATCGTTCTTGATGATGCCCTCCACCTCGTCGGGCGTGACGTCGGGCGCCTGCAGCTTGGCAATCAGTCGCAGCGTGTTGAGCCGGTTTTCCGGCAGGCGGCGGGCCGCCACCGTTTTCGGACGACAAAGAAAGAAGCCCTGAAAGTAATCGAAGCCCAGCTGTTGACAGAACTCGTACTGTTCCCGGGTTTCGACTTTTTCGGCCAGCAGCCGCACGTTCCAGGGCCGCAGCTCGTCGACCATGTCGACAATCTCCTGCTCGCTACGGCTGAGCAGATCGATCTTGACCATGCTGGCCAAAGGCAGCAGTCGCTCGATGCCCGGGCGCCACTCGAAGTCGTCGAGTGCAATGGTGAAGCCCAGCATCGACAGCTGCTCGACCGCGTCGACGGTATCGTCGTCGATGGGAACCGATTCGAGTACTTCGATGCCGACGTTGGTGGTGCTGAAGGGCAGGTTGGCACCGGCCATCAGAAACTGGCGCGTCAGGTTGAAAAACGCCATCCGGCCGTCCACCAGGCGCTCGAGATCCAGCTCCATGATGGTGTTGAGGAGAACCTTTGAGGTCGCCTCGTCGGCGGCCTGCTCGTCGGCAGCGATGTTGGCGACATCGACCATGGCGTCGCGAAACAGCAACTCGTAGCCGTAGACGTGCAGGTTGCGGTCGAAAATCGGCTGACGGGCGACGAAGATGTCGAGTGAGGTGTTCTGTTCGCTGTCTTTTCCGGGCGTGGTCTGCGGCGTTTCCCGAGTGCTCATCTTTTCGCGAAGTCCCTTGCAGTCTGATGGTTTCTAGCGGGTCGGGTCGGAGCGGATTGCCTGGCGCTCGAGCTGGGCGACGATGCGCTCCAGGCTCCGCTTCTCGCGTCGACCCAGCCCAACGAAGTGCGCTCCGACATGGCAGTAACCACGGGCCGAGGGGGCGCTCTTGCGGCGAATGTCGGCCTCGACCGTCAAGCGCCATTCGTTGAACTCAAGCTTGCAGTCTAGCACCTCGCCTTCGCGTATGAACGCTGCGTCTTCGACCACGGCGCCGAACCCGCCCGGGGACAGATCGATCAGCTGCCCCTCGACCGAGCGTTCGGTTTCGTCGCGGAGTTCAAGCCCAGCCGACGCGCCCGAGATGCGCACGCGATAGGCGCTGCGGCGCTCAAGGTACTTGAGTTCGTCGGGCAGGCTGACCTGCAGCGCCGATTCGTCTTGATGCCTGACCCAGCCAAGGAACCGGCAGCGAAAGCGCAGATCGATGCCCTGCAGGTTGGCGGTGATACGAAGCGTGCTGTCGGATTCGAGCTCGAGCTGCTCGTGATCCACGGGCGCATCGAGAATCAGGGCCTGGGCGCTGCGGTCGATGGCCAGCAGCATCGACAGCGAGGGTGGTGCGTTTCCCGGTCGGGCATGCAGCAGGATGAGGCTGCGTTGATCACGCAGGCGCGCCAGCAGCGCGTATCGCCGCTGGCTGGAGCGGATGACGGTGTGGGCCATCCCCTGGTTACCCGATCAGCCTTCGGCCAGCAGGCGCGACTGTCCGCTTGATTCGGTTTGTCCGTCCGGGCCGTAAGTCGGCGTCTCGGTGTGCGTGCTGCGCAGGATTTCGAGCGTGCGCCGCAGATAGCCGAGCCGTTGGCGAACCATCACTCCATTGCGCTGGTTGTCGCGCTTGCACTCGATAACGCGCTGCATCGTCAGTGCGTGCAGCTGCCTGAGCCTGCCGTCGGTGTCGCACCACTCCAGCGCGCGGTCAAGCGCATCGGCCGCGTCTTCGGAGAAGGCCAGTTCGCCGAGCAGCTGACGTTGTTCGGATTCAAGGGCTTGCAGGCGCCCAATCAGATCGGACTTGTCGGCGGCGAATTGCTCGAGCGGTTCTGCATCGCCGCGGCGCAGGGACTCGCGCTCGGATTCCAGCAGCGCCAGCAGCTGCTCGGCGGCCTGACGCTGATCGTCAAAAAGCCGACTCAGTTTTTTTGCGCACTGGCCCGGTCCCATGAGCATGGAGTCAGTCCTCGAACAGGCGATTGAAGGCCAGCATCTTGCCGGCGAGCCTTTCGGCATCGACCTGATAGCTGCCGTCCTCGATTGCCTGACGTACAGCATCAACGCGGCCGGTATCGACTGCCTCGCCGGCGGCGACCTGTTCGGCCAGGCCGCTGAGTCGGCGGGCCGAATCGGTCAGCTCGACCGAATCACCCTGGCTTTGCGTCTGTCGGCTCTGCTGCGAGGCCGCACGCTGACTCTCTTCGGCTGGTTTCTGGCGCGACGGGCTCTGGGGAATGGAGCCGGTTACGCCATTGATCTTGTCAGCCATTTTTGACTCTCCTGTGACACGCTATACATTTCAGCGGCTCATTCCGGGCAAACTTTAGGGCCGGTTTCATTGCCCCAGAGCCTCGACGCGACCCCGGCTTACCACCACTGCTTCAATCACCTTTCCCGACGACAGGTTGCGCACCCGCAGCCGCTCTCCGCGGCGGCCAGCGCCCAGAGCTTCGGCCGGGGCGCTGACGGCTACCGCGCTGCTGCCCGAGGCCAGGGTAACGCGATCGCCGCGTTCGATCAGCGGCGGGCGATGCACCAGCACCGGCGTGAGCACCGTGCCGGCCGCCGCCGAGCGTTTGACCCGATGGCCGACCAGCTCTTCTGCCTGTGTAAAAAATCCGCTGCTGAGGCCCGCCACGTCACGCGTGACCATGTCCAGATGCTCCGGCGTCAGCAGGGTGTCACGCTGCACAGTTCGTGCCAGCACCACGACCCGGGCCCGGCGCGAAACCTTCACTGGCACGTAGATGGTCCAGTTTCGCGAACCTTCACAGCGAACGCCGACGCTCTGGTTGCCGCCCGCAGCTGCCGCGGTGGCGGCAAAAGTACTCAGTGGCCGGTCGCAGCTGGGCAGGCGCAGGCGTGGGTCCAGCCGACCGGCCCGGGCGGATACGTTCGCATCATCATGCGGCGCCACGACGAATGCCTCGGCGGCCGCGCGGATGCTCTCGACCGACTGAATGTCGTTATCGACCGCCGCCGTTGCTGTCGACAGCGTGATCAGCGTGATGATCATCAGGCTTGCAGGTTTCATCATGGCATCGGGCGATCGCGTTCGACATGAGTTCGCTCCATACCCGAGCAAAACGCGTGCCAGGGGCGAGGTCTTGCCGCCACCCGGCAACGCCTTGCCGCAGTAATGCCGCCTTGGCGTCTGGCGTTGACCTGTCAATCGGCCGCAAAGGCAGTGTAAGGGCGTGACCGGGCCCTGGCACGAGCTTTGCATCATCGAAGGGCAAATTAACTCGATACGAGTGTAGCGGCACATGCGATTCGATCTTGATAACTATTTTGGCGTGCACGCCCGGTCCCTGAAGATCACCGGACGGCGCACCGAAGTGCTGGCAGCCAACCTGGCCAATGCCGATACGCCGGGTTACAAGGCGCGCGATCTGGATTTTCAGTCCGCGCTCAAGCAGGCCGGTGGTGGCCGCACGCTGAAAACCACGCAGCCCGGTCATATCGGCACCGGCGGCGGCAGCACGGCGGCGGGCAACCAGCTGCTCTATCGGGTGCCGATGCAGCCCAGCCAGGACGGCAACACCGTCGACACGCAGCGCGAGCAGGCCGCGTTTTCGCAAAACGCAATTCGCTATCAGGCCAGCCTGGAGTTTCTCGGCGGCCGCATCAACTCGCTGGTCAACGCCATCAAGGGAGGTAGTGGCCGATGAATCTGTTCAAGGTTTTCGATATTGCCGGTTCCGGCATGAGCGCGCAATCGGTGCGGCTCAACACCACGGCATCCAATCTGGCCAACTCCGACACGGTGGCCGGCAGCGCGGAGCAGGCCTATCGCTCGCGCCAGCCGGTGTTCCAGACCCTGCTCGAGCAGGGCGCAACCGGCAATGCCGGCGCCAGCCAGGGCGTGCGCATTCTCGACATTGTCGAGTCCGGGCGTGCGCCTATGCCCGAATACGACCCCGGACACCCGCAGGCCAATGAACAAGGCTACATCTTCAGAAGCAACGTCAACGTGGCCGAAGAGATGACCAACATGATTTCCGCCTCGCGTTCGTTCCAGAACAACGTCGAGGTGCTCAATACATCCAAGCAGCTGCTGTTGCGCACGCTGCAGCTGGGCAAGTAAGGAGACAGCGGGCATGAGTGCAATGGACGTGATCGGCGGGCTGCAGGGGCAGGGCTCCGCGAACGCACCAGGCAAAAAGCAGATGGGCCAGGAGGATTTTCTCCGGCTGATGATTACCCAGCTGCAGAATCAGGATCCGATGAAGCCGATGGAAAACGGCGATTTTCTCGGCCAGATGGCACAGTTCTCCACCGTCAGCGGCATCGAGAATCTCAATAACACCATGTCGTCGGTCACCGGCGCGCTCTCTGCCAATCAGGCCTTGCAGGCGGCGTCGCTGGTCGAACGCTCGGCCCTGGTGGCGGCAGATTCAATCGAGGTGTCTGCTGGTGAAGGCATCTCCGGCGTGATCGAGCTTCCCGAGGATGTTGATTACGGCGTCGTGACCATTCGCGATGACGCCGGCCAGGAGGTGGCCCGCATCGCCGTGGAGAACGACGGCACCGGCCTGGCACGCTTCGAGTGGGGCCAAGCAGCGGCAGCCGACGATGAGCCCGGGCCGGCGGGGCGCTATGAGGTGTCCGCCGAATATCAGTCCGGCGGCAGCAAGGAGTCTGTCGCTACCTATCTTTGGGGCGAGATCGAGAGCGTCTCGCTGTTTGGCGGCACAGACGGCATGCGCATGACCCTCAAGGGGCTTGGCACTTTGTCGCTGGCCGATGCGCGAGAGATTTCCTGAAACACGCGAACTGCAACCTTTGCCATTACATAGTCATCCACCAAGGAGTCGAGACCATGTCATTCCAGATTTCACTGTCCGGCCTGAAAGCCGCCTCTTCCGATCTCAACGTCACCGCCAACAACGTGGCCAACGTCAATACCGCCGGCTTCAAGCGCTCGCGCGGCAACTTCATGGAGTTGTTCGCCAGCGGTTTGCAGTCGCTTTCTTCCACCGCCACCGGGCTGGGCGTGCGCATGTCCTCGGTTCAGCAGGAATTTTCCCAGGGCAATCTCAGCTTCACCGGCAACAATCTGGATATGGCCATCAGCGGCGACGGTTTTTTCACCCTCAGCAATGACGGTGCGCTGAGCTATTCCCGGGCAGGCGCATTCACGGTCGATCGCGAGGGTTTCGTGGTCAACGACTCCGGGTCGAGATTGCAGGCCTATCCGCCCCAGGCCGACGGCGGCTTCAATACCGGCCAGCTGGCTGATCTGCAGCTCAACACCACCGAAAGCGCTCCGAATGCGAGCAGCAGCGTGACCCTGGGCCTCAACCTGCCGGCCGACGCTACCCAGCCGACGGTCACGCCTTTCGATCCGGATGATCCCGACAGCTACAATCATTCGCGCTCGCTGACGGTCTACGACTCGCTCGGCACCTCGCACACCGCGAACTACTACTTTTCCAAGACCGCCAACCCCAACGAGTGGGAAGTGCATCTGGAAATCGGTGGCGTCAGCGCCGGTAGCCCCCAGACGGTGGCATTCGACTCAACGGGCACGCTGATCACCCCGGCCGGTGGCGAGCTGACCTTTCCGCCGGTCACGGTCAACCCCGACGCCGACGATATCGCACTGACCACCGATATCACCGACACCACCCAGTACGGCGAGCGCTTTGCGGTCAACAACATGTCGCAGGACGGCTATGCCAGCGGACGGTTGATGGGCATCGATGTCAGCGACGAGGGCGTGGTGCTGGCGCGCTTCACCAACGGCCAGTCCGACGCACTGGGCAAGCTGGCGCTGGCCAATTTCTCCAATCCTCACGGGCTGGAAAAGCTGGGCGATACCGCCTGGGCGGAAACCTTCAGCTCCGGTGACGCGGTTCGCGGTGAGGCCGGCACCTCATCGTTGGGCATGATCGAAGCCGGAGCGCTGGAAGATGCCAACGTGGATCTGACCGAAGAGCTGGTGAACATGATCACGGCGCAGCGAAACTTTCAGGCCAACTCGCAGATGATCTCGACCGCGGATCAGATCACCCAGACCATCATCAACATCCGCTGACCGAGCGCCAGCGGAAACTGAAAGGAGGCAGGGCATGGATCGGCTCCTGTACGTGAGCATGACCGGCACCGGCAAGGTGATGGACGCCCAGGCGGCCAACGCCAACAACATCGCCAATATCGCCACGCCTGGTTACAAGGCGATAGAACAGGCCGCGCTGAGCAGTCCGGTCGAAGGGGCGGGGCTGCCCACTCGCATCAACAGCATGGCCGGGATCGCCGGAGCGGACTTCGCTCCCGGCAACCTGATGACCACCGGCCGCGATCTGGATGTCGCCATTCAGGGCAGCGGCTGGCTGGTGGTGCAATCGCCCGACGGCGGCGATGCGCTCACCCGCCGCGGTGATCTGCAGCTTGACGCCAACGGCCTGATGACCACCGGCGATGGCCATCCGGTGATGGGTGACGGCGGCCCGATTGCGGTGCCGCCGCACGCCAAGTTGACCATCGGTGGCGACGGCACGGTCTCGGTCGTGCCGCTGGGGCAGGGGCCCGAGGTGCAGGCGGTGGTCGGTCGTATTCGCCTGGTCGACGCTGCCGATGTGGCGCTGGAGCGCGGCGAGGACGGGCTGTTTCGCAACGCCGAAGGCGGCGTGCCGCCGGACGATGCCGGTGTGCGCCTGACCACCGGCCACCTGGAAGGCAGCAACGTCAACATGGCCGAGTCCATGGTCGACATGATCGAGCTCTCGCGCCAGTTCGAAATGCAGATCCGCATGATGCGAACCGCCGAGGAAAACGACGGCAAGGCGGCCGAGCTGCTGCGCATGAGCTGATTGCGGGACTCGGCGCGGCGACCATGGTCGCCGCCTTTCATTTCAGTCTCCTGGCATCGCTTTTGCACGGAACTGGGTCAGGCAATGACGGCGCTGACGCCGAACAGACAATTCTTGAGGTAGCACCATGAAGGCACTATGGATCTCGAAGACCGGCCTGGATGCGCAGCAGACGCGCATGTCGGTCGTGTCCAACAATCTGGCCAACGTCAATACCAGCGGGTTCAAGCGCGGACGCGCAGTGTTCGAAGACCTCGTCTATCAGAACGTCCGCCAGGCGGGCGGACAGCAGTCGCAGGATACTGAAATGCCCTCGGGCCTGTACCTGGGCACCGGTTCGCGCGTGGTGGCCACCGAAAAGATGTTTACCCAGGGCAACCTGCAGCAAACGGGCAATGCTTTCGACCTGGCCATCAAGGGTCGCGGCTTTTTCCAGGTCCAGATGCCCGACGGCAACCTGGCCTATACCCGCGACGGTTCCTTTCAGGTCAACTCCGAGGGCCAGCTGGTGACCGCCAGCGGCTATCAGGTGCAGCCCGGCATCAATGTGCCCGCCGACGCCCAGAGCGTGACCATCGGCGGTGACGGCACCATCAGCGTCAAGCTGCCCGGGCAGGCCGCCCCGGTGCAGATCGGGCTGCTGCAGACGGCCGACTTCATCAACCCCTCCGGCCTCGAGCCGCGCGGCGAAAACCTGTTTGTCGAAACCGGTGCCAGCGGGCCGGCACTGCCCGGCAATCCCGGCCTCAATGGGCTCGGTCAGCTGGCCCAGGGCATGCTCGAGGGCTCCAACGTCAACGTGGTCGAAGAGCTGGTCAACATGATCGAGACCCAGCGTGCCTACGAGATGAATTCCAAGGCGATTTCGACCTCTGACGAGATGCTGCGCTATGTCAACAACAACCTGTAGTCGCCGGGGCCGCGGCTTGGTCATGCTGGCGGGTCTTGGCCTGCTGGCCGCCTGCGCCAGCCCCGAACCCATTGACGACTGGTCGGCGACGTTGCCGCCCGCATCGCCCGCGCCCGATCCGGTGCAGGCCAACGGCGCCATCTATCAGACCGGCAACAACATTGCCCTGTTCGAGGACGTCAAGGCGCGCCGGGTGGGTGACACCATTACCGTGCAGCTGGTCGAGCGCACCAACGCCACCACCAGCTCCAGCACCAGCACACAGAAAGACACCACCGCCGACATCAGCAACCCCACGGTCTTCGGCAAGGAGATCACCAACGATGGTGTGCCGCTGTTCCAGGGCCAGATCGGCTCGACGCAGGAGTTCGAAGGCGCGGGCAGCAGCAACCAGAGCAATCGCCTTGACGGCAACATCACCGTGACCGTGCATCAGCGCCTGCCCAACGGCAATCTGTACGTACGCGGCCAGAAGTGGGTGACCATCAACCAGGGGCGTGAATACATTCGTGTGGCCGGCGTGGTGCGCCCGGCCGATATCGCCCCCGACAACAGCGTGCCGTCGTGGAAGCTGGCCGACGCCCAGATCGAGTACTCGGGCACCGGCGCTCTGGCCGATGCCAACCGGCCGGGCATCCTGGCGCGGTTCTTCATGCTGCCCTTCACCCTGTTCTGATCGGGAGAATTTCATGAAACGCTCTGCTCGACTCGTTTTTCTGTTCATCCTGGCGCTTCTGATCTGCCCGGCGGCAAGTGCCGAGCGCCTCAAGGATCTGGCTTCGGTGGCCGGCGTGCGCTCCAACCAGCTGGTCGGCTACGGCCTGGTGGTCGGCCTGGACGGCACCGGGGATCAGACCAGTCAGGCGCCTTATGCGGTGCAGTCGATCAGCAACATGCTGCAGGAATTCGGCGTGACCGTGCCCGGCAACATCAACCCGCAACTCAAGAATGTGGCTGCGGTCACCATCCATGCCCAGCTGCCGCCCTTTGCCAAGCCCGGCAGTGAAATCGACGTGACCGTCAACTCGATGGGCAACGCCGAAAGCCTGCGCGGCGGCAGCCTGCTGATGTCACCGCTGCGCGGTGCCGACGGCGAGGTCTACGCCATTGCCCAGGGCAATCTCGTGGTCAGCGGTTTTGGCGTGTCCGGGCAGGACGGCTCCAGCATCACCGTCAACGTGCCTTCGAGCGGGCGCATTCCCGGCGGTGCCACCGTGGAGCGCACCGTGGCCAGCGGCTTCGGCCGCGCCGAGCACGTCATGCTCAACCTGCACACGCCCGATTTCACCACCGCCCACCGCGTCGTCGAGACCATCAACGACAAGCTCGGTGAGGACACGGCGCGTGCGCTCGATGCGGTCACGGTTCAGGTGCGCGCCCCGCGCGACTCTTCGCAGCGCATCAGCTACGTGTCTGTACTCGAAAACATGGAAGTCGAGCCCGGCGACGCGCCGGCGCGGGTAATTGTCAATTCGCGCACCGGCACGGTGGTGATCGGCAATCACGTGCGGGTACTGCCCGCGGCGGTGGCCCACGGCTCGCTGTCGGTGACCATCTCCGAGCGCGCGGAAGTCAGTCAGCCCGAGGGTTTCTCGCGCGGGCAGACCGCCGTGGTACCGCAGAGTGATATCGAGGTGGAGCAGGAAGGCGGGCGCATGTTCCTGTTCGAGTCGGGAGTCACGCTCAACGAGATTGTGCAGGCGGTCAATCAGGTCGGTGCCGCCCCGGGTGATCTGGTCGCCATCATGGAAGCGCTCAAGCAGGCCGGCTCGCTGCGCGCCGAGCTGGTGGTGATCTGAGCCATGAGCGCCCCGGCGGCAAGCAGCGGGTTCTACGGCGATATCCAGTCGCTGACCCAGCTGCGTCATGACGCAGCCGGCGGTCGGGAGGGTTCGCTGCGGGCCGCCGCGGAGCAGTTCGAGGCCCTGTTCATCCAGATGATGTTCAAGAGCATGCGCGAGTCCGGTATCGAGGGCGGGCTGTTCGACAGCAGCCAGATGCAGACCTATTACCAGATGTTCGACAAGCAGGTGGCGCTTGATATTGCCCGCGGCGACGGTCTCGGGCTGTCGGACATGCTGATGCGCCAGCTTGGTGGTCAAGAGGGTGCCGCAGCAACGCGCCCGGATAGCGAACCGGCGGCGCTGAATCTGCCGCCGCGCAGCGTCGTGCTGCCGCCAGCGCTGGTTGCCGACAATCGTGCTGACAATCGGCAGGCGCCGGCGCAAATGGAAGCCGCCAGCGAGCCGGCTGCGGTGACGCGCGCACCGGCCTTTGCCGGGCGCGAGGATTTCATCGCCACGCTCGAACCCCTGGCCGAGCAGGTGGCCCGGCGGCTCGATGTGCCGGCGCGCGCCATTGTCGCCCAGTCGGCGCTGGAAACCGGCTGGGGCCAGCATGTGATGCACGACGGGCAGGGCCGGCCGGCGTGGAATCTGTTCGGCATCAAGGCCGGGGACGACTGGCAGGGGCGCAGCGTGACCGTGCCCACCATGGAAGTGCGCGATGGCGTGGCCGTGCGCGAGGTGGCGCGATTCCGGGCCTACGATTCGCCGGCTGAAGCGATGGCTGATTACGAGCGCTTTCTGAGTCAGCGGGAACGCTATGCCGGGGCGCTCGGTTCGGGGCAGGACGTTCGCGCCTTTGCCGGCGCGCTCAAGCAGGCCGGCTACGCCACCGACCCGGATTACGCCGGCAAGATCGAGCGTATCGCCGGGCGGCTGGAGCCGGCCACGCCCATTCAAGCTTCTGCAACTGTTGCCGCTGAAGACGGTCAGGCCGGCATGAATCCGGTGAAGGGTTAGCAATCATGGTCAATGCATTCAATACCTCGTTGTCGGGCCTGCTGGCGTTCCAGCGGGCGCTGTCGACCACCTCGCACAACATCGCCAACGCCGCCACCGACGGCTACAGCCGCCAGCGGGTAAACCTGGGCACCATGCCGCCGCAGTTCTGGGGCGGCAACCATCTGGGTGCAGGCGTGCGCGTCAACAGCATCGAGCGCGTCTACGATCAGTTTCTGGGCAACGAGGTGCGCAGCGGGCTGGCCGGCAAGGCGCGGCTGGAGACCTTTCACGGTCTGGCCGCGCGTACCGGCGACCTGCTCGGCAGCGATACCCGCGGACTCTCGGCCGGCATGCAGGAATTCTTTTCATCGGTCCAGGCCCTGGCCAATGATCCGTCCTCGATTCCGGTTCGTCAGGCCATGCTCGGCGAGGCCGGCGCGCTGACCCAGCGCATCACCAGCATGGACGGTCGCCTGGCCGAGATGGGCCGCGAGGTCAGCCAGCGCGTCGAGGCCTCGGTGGACCGCATCAACTCGCTGGGGCAGGGCATTGCCGATCTCAACCAGCGCATCACCTCGGCGCCCGGTGCCGCCAGCGGCAGCCTGCCGGCGGATCTGCTCGACCAGCGCGACCGGCTGCTCGCGCAGCTGTCGGAGCAGATCGATGTCAGCGTCGATCAGCTCGACAGCGGCGCGGTCAACGTCTACATCGGCACCGGGCAGTCGCTGGTGCTAAACATCGACGTCAACGAGCTCGACGTGGGCAACGGCGCCTTCGGCCCGACCGATCAGACCGTGATGCAGGGCGGTGCCGATATCGGCCGGCAGCTCTCCGGCGGCACCCTGGGCGGACTGCTGGATTTTCGCAGCCAGACGCTCGAGCCGATACGCAACGACCTCGGGCGCGCGGCGGTGGCCCTGGCTGAATCGTTCAACAGTGTTCACCAGCAGGGCATGGATCTCAACGGCCAGCTGGGCGGGCGCTTCTTTGATGTCGGCGGTCCCAACGTGCTTCCGGCCAGCAATAACGCTGGAGCGGCAACAGTCGATGTGCGCATCGACGACGCCGCGGGCCTGAGCGGCGACGATTATCTGATGGAGTACGACGGCAGCAGCTGGTCGCTGCGCAACACCGCCACCGGCCAGGATGTGGCGCTGAGCGGCTCGGGCACCGCGGCCGATCCCTTCGTTGCCGACGGGCTGTCGATCGAGGTCAGCGGTGCGACCGCGGCCGGAGATCGGTTTGCCATTCAGCCCACGCGCAACGCCGCGGCCGGCTTCGAGCGCCTGATCAATGACCCGGAAGCCATCGCCGCGGCCGCACCGATCACCACCGGCAGTGGCATCGACAACGTCGGCAGTGGCGAAATCTCTGGCGGAGAAGTGCTCGATATCAATGATCCCAACCTGCTCGATGACGTCACCATCACTTTCATCGACGCGAATACCTATCAGATCAACGGCAGCGGCAGCTTTGCCTACAGCGACGGCGATGACATCGACGTCAACGGCTGGCGGGTGCAGATCAGCGGCAGCCCGGCTGCCGGAGACGAATTCACCGTCGCGGCCAACAGCGGCGGCGAGGGCGACAATCGCAACGCGCTGGCCCTGGGCGATCTGCGCCAGGCCGGCGTGCTTGCCGGCGGTGCGCGCAGCATTCTCGAGCACACCGACAGCATGATCACCGAAGTCGGCGCGGCCACGGCCGCGGCCCAGGCGTCTCTTGATTCACAGGACTCGCTGCTGACCAGCTCGCAGCAGGCGCTGGAGTCGGTGCGCGGCGTCAATCTGGAAGAGGAAGCCGCCAACATGCTCAGGTATCGCCAGGCCTACGAGGCCTCGGCGCGCGTCATACAAACGGCCGACAGCATGTTCCAGTCACTGCTGGGTGCCCTGAGGTAGCTCGATATGCGAATTTCCACATCGTGGCTTTATCAGTCCGGGCTCAACGGCATGCTGGGCCAGCAATCGAAGCTGTCGCAGGTGCAGTACCAGCTGGCCACCGGAAAGCGCATCAACAACCCGTCCGACGATCCGGTGGGTGCCGCACGCCTGCAGGAAGTGCAGCGGGCGATCGATCAGCAGACGGTCTTCGTCGACAACATCGGCCGCGCCCGGCAGCGCCTGTCGGTCGAGGAAAATACGCTCTCGGCGGTTGGCAACGCGCTCCAGCGCGTGCGCGAGCTGGCCGTGAAGGCCGGCTCCGACAGCGTCGATGACAGCTCGCGCGGGATGATCGCCACCGAGTTGCGCCAGCGCATCGACGAGCTGCTGGCGCTGGCCAACAGCCAGGACGGTGACGGGCAGTACATTTTTGCCGGCGCTCGCAGCGGCGGCAAGCCGTTCGCGTTGTCCGGCGGCAGTGTTGCCTATTTCGGCGACCATACCCGCCGTGAATTGACCATCGGCCCGGGCACCACCGTAGCCGACGGTGACACCGGTGATGCCGTGTTCATGCGCATTCGCGACGGCAACGGCCGGGTGCAGGCCCGCCCCGACGGCGGCAATGCCGGCACCGGCATCATCGAGCTCGATGGGCGCATGGATCCGGGCGCCTGGACCGGCGATGACTACACCCTGACCTTCACCGCCGCCAACGCCTGGGAAGTGACCGACTCGGGAGGCGCCACCGTGACCACCGGCAGCTACGAGCCGGGTGAGGCAATCGGGTTTGCCGGCGTGGCGGTCAGCATTACCGGCGAACCCGCAGCGGGTGATCAGTTCAGGATCGAGCCGGCGCGCAACATCAGCATGTTCGAAACCGTCGATCGCCTGGCCAGCACGCTCGAGCAGCCGGCCGTCGGCCAGGCCGGCCGGGCAGATCGCCGCCAGGTGCTCGAAGACACCCTGGTGCGGCTGGACAAGGCCGAAGAGCATCTGCTGACCGTGCGCGCCGACCTTGGTGGCCGCCTCAAGACCCTCGATCACGTCGAAGAAAACCACGAGGACATGAAGCTCACGCTCCAGGAGCTGGGCTCCGACATTCGCGATCTGGACTACGCCGAAGCGATCTCGAAGATGCAGCAGACCCTGGTGGCCCTGCAGGCCGCGCAGCAAAGCTATGTTCAGATCCAGGGGCTGTCGCTGTTCAACTATATTCGCTGATCGGCAGCAGCCGCGCCTGCCGGCGCGGTGGTTTCCGGTCGGGGCGGCCTCGGCAAGCGCTGCTGGCTGCCGCCAAGGGCGGGTTCCGGCATGGACTTTGCAGGTCCAAGGTGCAATCAGGACATCTTCAAGGAGAGCGCCCATGGCGTTGCGTGAACCGCCGGCCAGCGCCGGCGCGACGAGCAAGATCGAGCAACTGCGTGATCTGCAGGAGGCCGGTGACCTGGACCGGGCCGAATCCGGCTATCGCGACTGGCTGGCTGCGCACCCGGACGACGCCACGGCGTGGCAGCTCCATGGCGTGGTCGCGTTTCAGCGCGGCCAGTTCAAGCTGGCCGTCGAGCGGCTTTCGCGCGCGCTTCAGATTCGGCCGGACTTTCCCCAGGCCCTGTCGAACCTGGGCAGCGTGATGCTGGCCATGGCGCAGATCGAGCAGGCAGAGAAACTGTTTCGTATGGCGCTCAAGTACGACCCGGACTATCCGGAAGCGGTCGGCAACCTGGGCGCGCTCCTCAATACCCGCGAGCGGTTCGACGATGCCCTGCCGGTGCTCGAGCGCGCTGTTGCGCTGCGCCCGACGCACGCCATGTCACATAACAATCTGGGCAATGCACTGGAAGAACTGGAGCGCAACCACGAGGCGCTGGACGCCTACGAAGAGGCCCGGCGGCTGGCGCCGGACAATGTGGTATTCACCGCTAACCTCGGCAAGATCCACCAGCGTCTGGGCCGACACGACCACGCCGTCGACTGCTTTGCCGCAGCGCTGGAGAGGGATCCGCACTGCGTCAGCGCGCTGTGCGGCATGGCCAGCGCCCGCCGGATCAAGCCCGAAGATCAAGAGGTGCAGCGGTTCAGCGAAGCCTTCTCCCGATTCGACAGCCTGCCGTACCGCGAGAAGGTGGACTTCCTGTTCGCCTGGGGCAAGCTCAGCGACGACATCGGCGAGCACGAGCAGGCGTTCGCCTGCTTCCGCAAGGCCAATGAATTCCGTCGTCACACCCGCCCGTATTCACGCCGCGGACATGAGCGCGAGCTCGAACGACTGCGCGACGTCTTCTCGGCCGAACGCCTGGCGGCGTACAAGAGCTCGAAATGCCAAAGTCGGGTGCCGATATTCGTGCTCGGCATGCCGCGTTCGGGCACCACGCTGACCGAGCAGATCATCGCCGGTCACCCCGCGGTTCACGGCGCGGGGGAGCTCAGGTGTCTGGAGCGCAGCGTGCGCGCCAATCTGATGCGCGAGACCGCTGGTAGTGCGGTCCTGGATCCAGGGCGACTGACCAGCGAGCGGCTCACGCGGGCGGCTTCGGCCTATCTGACCGACCTGCCGTGCGACTATCGTGATGACGAATTCGTGACCGACAAGATGCCGGCCAACTACCGCCATATCGGCGCCATTGCGCTGATGTTTCCGCGCGCGGCGATCCTCCACGTGCGCCGCCATCCGGTCGATAATCTGCTGTCCTGCTTCCAGCAGAATTTTGCCCGCGGACAGGCTTTCTCCAACGACCTGGAGGATGCGGCGCACCACTACCACGTCTATCGTCGTCTGATGGCCCACTGGCGAGACGTGCTGGGCGATCGCATTCTCGATGTCGACTATGAAGCGCTGGTGACCGACCCGGAAGGCCAGTCCCGACGCATTGCCGAATTCATCGGGCTGGACTGGAACGAGGCCATGCTCTGCCCGCACAAGGTCGAGCGCAGCATTCGCACGGCCAGTCAGTGGCAGGTGCGCCAGCCAATCCACACCGGATCGGTCGAGCGCTGGCGGCGCTACGAGGAGCAGCTCCAGCCGCTCATCGAGGCGCTGCAGGATTACGGTATATCGGTCTGAATCCCGGAGGCGCTGTGGAGCGGCGCTCCGCACACGGCGCCTGCGGTCCAATGACGCGGTTCCATTGCCCCAGTTTTTGTGACCATCGGGATAAAACGCGGCAACCCTAAAGTTTCTCCTTCCTGGTCCGCTAAAGACATTGAACGCGACTAATGGCTCCCGCCGGCAATGCAAGGGGGCGTCGTTAGGCGGGACCAAGCGGAAACAGTGGCTACATAAGGAGGAAACTCATGGGCCAGGTCATCAACACCAACATTCTGTCGCTGAACGCTCAGCGCAATCTCAATAATTCGCAGAGCCAGCTGGCGACCTCGCTCGAGCGTCTGTCTTCCGGCCTGCGCATCAACAGCGCCAAGGACGACGCGGCCGGTCTGGCCATCTCCGAGCGCTTCACCACGCAGATTCGCGGCCTTAACCAGGCCATGCGCAACGCCAATGACGGCATCTCCTTCGCGCAGACTGCCGAAGGCGCCTTGTCGACCATCGGCGATAGCCTGCAGCGCATTCGCGAGCTGGCGGTGCAGTCGGCCAACGACAGCAACTCGGCCCAGGACCGTCAGGCACTGAACAACGAAGTGCAGCAGCTGATTGCCGAAGTCGGCCGCGTGGCAGATTCGACCGAATTCAACGGTCAGGCCATTCTCGACGGCACGCTGTCCAATCTGGTCTTCCAGGTGGGCGCCAACCAGGGCCAGACCATTTCGGTTGACGGCGTGGATGCGCGTACCTCGCAGCTGGGTGCCAATGTCGGGACCGGTGACGCAATCGTCGCGTCTGCCGTATCCGGCACAGCTGCAGGTCTCAACGTCAACGGTGCCGATGTCGACCTCAGTGGCATCACATCAGCGAGTTCGACCAGCGATATTGTCGACAGGATCAACCAGGTATCGTCCGACAGCGGCGTCTTTGCCCAGGTCGCCAATGAAGTGTCGCAGGATCTGACCTACGCCACCGATGGCACCAACGATCGTACTCTCAGCATCAACAACGTCTCGATTGATATCACATCCGGCACCTCCGCCAGTGATGCCGCGGCCCTGATCAATGACGTTTCCGCCCAGACTGGCGTGACGGCCGAGGAAAGCGGCGGCACCATCACGCTGACCAGCTCCGGCTCTTCGATTGACGTGACTGAAGACGCCACCAACGCCGTGTTCGGAACCGAGGCCGGCGGTGCAGGCGGCAGCGAGAGCTTCCTTGCCGGCATCACGCTCTCGACCGAAGTGGGTGGTGCAATCAGTCTGGGTGGCGGCGATCAGGGCGAGGTCGGACTCGGTAGCTTCACCGCAAATAACGATGTCCTGGGTGATGTCAACGTGCTGACCCGGGAGGATGCTTCCGATGCCCTGCAGACCCTGGACTTCGCCTTGCAGCAGGTCAGCGGTCTGCGTGCCGAGCTGGGTGCGGTACAGACGCGTTTCGAGTCGACCATCGACAACCTCTCGATCGTGAACGAGAACCTGTCGGCCGCGCGTTCGCGCATCCAGGACGCCGATTTTGCATCGGAGACGGCCAACCTGACCAAGGCGCAGATTCTGCAGCAGGCCGGCACCTCGGTGCTGTCGCAGGCCAATACCACGTCACAGAACGTGCTGGCACTGCTCCAGTAATCGCAGCGGTCATGACCAACATGACCATGGGTCAAGGGGGGCCGGGCGGCAACGTCCGGCCCCTTTATGCATGACAGAAAGGTGAGGCAACAGCCGGGAGGCAAGTGATGGATACCAGCTTGTCAGTGAACCATCCAATGATTCGCGCGGCAGCGGACGAGCGGCAGACCGCGCCGCCTGGCCAGGCGGTGGCAGGTGCCCGGGGCGCAGGCGCGCAAGCGCTTCGATCCGGTTCGATCGATACCGAAGCGCTGCAGGCGCGCATGGAAAGCCTGGCCGAGCGCCTGCAGGATTACATGCGCGAGAATGGCAGGCAGCTCGAGTTTCAGATCAGCGACGAATCGGGTCAGGTGGTCATTCTGGTGCGCCATGCCGAAAGCGGCGAGGTGCTCAGAAGCATTCCGCCTGAAGAGGCGCGCGCTCTGGCCGAGCAGGCCAGCCTGCAGCAGCAGGCCAGGTTGCTCAGCGTGGAGGCGTAGCGGGTATGGTTTTTGCACGTAATCAACGCAGCCACCGCAACTGAAGAAGACCGCGATGAATAACGCGTATTTTGCACCCGGCATGGGAGCCGAAGGAGACAGAACATGATTCAGTCAATGGGCGTGGGTTCGGGCCTGGACCTCGATTCGCTGGTTCAGCAGATCGTCAGCGCCGAGCGGCAGCCGGTTGCCAGCCGTCTCAACCGTCATGAGGCGCGCTACAAGATGGAGCTGTCCGCCCTGGGCAACTTCAAGGGCGCGCTGTCGGGGCTGCAGTCTGCGGTGGAGGGCCTGACCGAAGGCGGCGCGATGAGCTCGGGGCGCAGCGCCAAAAGCAGCAGTACGGAAACCTTTGGCGCCGCGGCCGAGAGCAAGGCGGTTGCCGGCAGCTACAGCGTCGAGGTGCGCTCGCTGGCCACCGCGACCAAGCTTGCTTCCGGTCCCTTTGCCGACTCGCAGACAGCCGTGGGCACGGGCCAGCTGACGCTCGCCCTCGGCGATGCCGCTTTCAGCCTGAACATCGATTCGGGCAACAACACGCTGGCGGGCATTCGCGACGCCATCAACACAGCGGCAGACAATACCGGCATCTCGGCCACCATCATCAATGAATCCGGCGGCAGCCGGCTGGTGCTGACCGGCCAGGATACGGGGGCGGAGAACGACGTCACCATCACCGCTTCCGGCGGCGACGGCGGACTCGACAGCCTGGTGCACGACCCGAACGGTTCGGGCACGAGCAATCTTGCCGTCATCGAGACGGCGACTGACGCGCACGTGCGCGTGGAAGGCTTTGATCACTACAGCGCCAGCAACAGCGTCACCGGCGTGATCGATCACGTGACTCTGGATCTGAAGAAAGCCGATGTGAGCAATACACATGTGCTGACCATCAGCGAGAACCTCAGCTCGGCGCGGGAGCGGCTCGATGAGTTCATCGACAAGTACAACACCCTGATCGATGTCACCAACAAATTGACCGCCTATGACCCCGAAAGCGATCGTGCCGGCCCACTGCAGGGCGACGCCGGCGTGCGTGGCGTGATGTCACAGATCCGCAGCATCATCTCCGGCCAGGTGGGACAGGTTGCGGGCCAGCGCGACTCACTGGCAGTGTTCGGCATCACCACGGCGGCCGACGGCCAGCTCGAAGTCGACTCGGAAAAGCTTGATGGCGTGCTCGAGGCGCGGCCGGACGCGCTCGCCTCGCTGCTGGGCGGTGACAAGGGTATTGGCACCAGCCTGGACAGCTATCTCGGCAGCGTGCTGGGCAGCGGCAACCTGCTTGCGTCGCGCCAGGATGGCCTCAGCGACCGGCTCGATCAGATTGCCGATGAACGGCTGCGGCTCGATGATCGCATGGCGCAGGTCGAGGCTCGCTATATCAAGCAGTTCTCGGCAATGGATTCACTGGTGGCTCAACTCAATCAGACATCGGGTTTTCTCCAGCAGCAGCTGGCCAATATGCCGCTGGCGCAGAAGAAGTGATGGCGGCTCTCAAGTCGAATGCCGACGCGCCGCTACAGGGCCTGAAACCCGATCACGATTGCCAAACAGGTGGAACCCATGCTCGAAGCCTATCGCCAGAACAACGCGCTCAACGCTGAATACGCCGATCCGCACCAGCTCGTCAGCATGCTCTTCGACGGCGCCATGGAGCGCTTGTCCCGCGCCATCGGCCATATCGAGCGCGGTGAGACGGCGGCCAAGGGCGAGTGCATTTCGCGCGCGGTCTCCATTATCGCCGCGCTGCAGGACAGCCTCGATCACGATATCGGCGGCGAGTTCTCGCAGCGCCTCGAGGCGCTCTACGATTACATCACGCGGCGCCTGACCGAAGCCAACCTGCACAACAACAGCGCGATCATTCGCGAAGTGCAGGAACTGATCCAGCCGGTGCGCGAGGCCTGGAAGGCCGTGGGCCCGGAAGTGCGCGGCGCCTCCGGGCAGCGCTCGGCAGCGAGCGCATCATGACCGCGATGCCGTCCACTCGGCTGGACCGGATTCGCGAGCTGAACCTGGCCATCCGCGAAGAGGTGCAGCAGGCCAACCTGGCCGGCGCCAGCGAGCTGGCCGCGCAGCGTCACCGGCAGCTGATGGCGCTGTTTGCTAATATTCGCGAAGCGGCCGAGGATGAGGCGCTGGTGACCGAACTCTACACCACGCTCGAAAGCGACCGCCAGCTGATGCGTGATCTGGCAACTCTGCGTGAGCGCCTCGAGCATGAACTCGGCAGCGCCCGCAAGTCGACCCGTTCAGCGCGAGCCTATCTGGAAGCACAGCCGGGCTAGAGCCGCTGCCGCCTGCAGGGCGTGGCAAGCCCGGCTTCGATCGGCCTGGATCGGCCCGGATCCGGGCGCCCAGGCGCATTGATCAACCGGGAGCGGCACATGGTCAGCTATGAAGACAATCTGCCCCTCAAGTGGGCACCCGCCAGCGGCAGCGAACCCGCTGCCGACTGTGGCCGCAATCGGGCCAATCTGCTGGTGCTGGAGTCGGTTGCGGCGATCGAGGAAAAGCCCTCCGAGCACGCTTTCGAAGACTGTCCGGAAATACAGCAGGAACTGCGCCGCCTCGACGTCAAGTTGCATGTGCTGATGGAAATGGTGGCCCGGCTGCTGCGCGAGGAAGAGAGCCTGGGGCCCTCCCGCCCGGTACGCATTGCCCTCAAAACCCTGGAGTTTCGCGCCGCCGATGGCGAAGCCGCAGCCGGACAATCGGGAACGGTCAGCCTTCAGCTGCACTCAGGTGTGCCGACGCCGCTGGTCATGAACGGCCAGGTGGTGGAAGAGCTCGAGCGCGACGGCGAACGCTGGGTGCGCTTCGAGCCCGACCGCCTTTCCGAACCGCTGCGCGACGCGCTGTCGCGCCATGTCTTTCGTCATCACCGCCGCCAGGTTGCCGCCAGCCGCCGCGAGTAGTTTTCCGGGCAGCCGGCTTTTGCTGCTGGCAAGAGCCTGCCGCTTGCAGGTATAGTGTCCCTTCATCATGACTTCTGAACCTGAGCACAGCAGCGGCGCCTCGTCGCGCCCGGGTTATCTGCTGCCGGGCGGGCTGGTGCTGGCGTGTCTGTGCCTGGCGTTGTGGCTGTGGTTTGCGCCGCAGCCGACAGCGCCGGCACTGTCTGCCGCCGTGCTCACTGCGCTGGTGATTGCCGTTGCAATGACGCTGCCGACCAAACGCCACTCCGGCCGCTTTCGCCGGGCTTCGTCCGCTGCCGGGGGTGTCGCCGAGCCGTTGTCGGAACAGCCTGGCGCTGTCGACGGCATCCAGGCCGGGGAGCTTCGCTTTCTCAAGGTCTTTCGCTACAACCCCATCGCCATGGCGCTGGTCCGCCCCGATCAGCGCATTGCCTACACCAATCGACAGTTTCGCCTGCTCAGCGGCCTGGGCGAATCCGCGCTGGTCGGCCGCGCTGTCGAGCACATGGTGTACGGAAACGGCCGGGAGGCGCTGCGCGCCATGATTCAGCGAACCCTGGACAACCGCGCCGAAGACGAATGGCAGGAGTTTCGTTTTGTCGGCACCGGCGGACGGCACTGCTGGACGCGATTGAGCACCGAGTGCATCCAGGATGCGCAGGGGCAGGTGATCTACGCGCTCGTCATGGCCGAAGACATCAGCGAGCGCCGGCGCTTCGATGCCGAGCGGGCGGCCTATCAGAAGCGTCTTGAAGGGCTTTCACGTCGCCTGCTCGACGCCCAGGAAGAAGAGCGGCGCCACGTCGCGCGTGAGCTGCACGACGAGCTCGGACAGACCATGACCGCCATCAAGCTGGGGCTGCAGACGCTGCGCCTGGCGCCTGAACCATCGCAGCAGCAGATCGATCATATTTCTGCGCGCGTGGATGATCTGATTGATCAGGTGCGTCGCCTCTCGCGTGAACTGCGACCGTCGCTGCTCGATGATCTGGGCCTGGAAGCCGCGCTCCGCTGGCTGATCGACCAGCACCGGCGCGATCACGACATGCACGTTCACTTCACGGTCGAAGGCCTGAAAGAGCGGCCTTCTCATCGAGTCGAGTCCGCCTGTTTCCGGATTGTTCAGGAGGCGCTGACCAACGTCATGCGCCACGCCCGGGCAACGGCGGTTTCCGTCCGCCTGCGGCGCTGCGGTGACCAGCTCGAGTTCAGCATCGACGACGACGGCTGCGGGTTCGATCCCGGGCTGGCACGGGCGCAATCGAGCGGCGGTCGCAGCGTTGGCCTTTTGAGCATGCACGAGCGCGTGACCCTGCTCGGCGGCGAGTTCCGGATTGATTCGGAAATCGGGCTGGGCACGCGCGTTTCCGGCTGTATTCCAGTGGCCGATGCGGCGGCCGAAGAGCGCTTGTCCAGCGTGGGCGACCAACAACATGATCAGGAAGTGCAACATTGAAGCTCCGGGTCTTGCTGGCCGATGACCATCATCTGGTACGTTCGGGCATGCGCGCGCTGCTCGAAAGCTTCGACGGTATCGAGGTGGTGGCCGAAGCCGCCGACGGCTGGGAGGCAATCGATCTGGCTCGCGAGCACCGGCCCGACCTGGCGCTGATGGACATCGCCATGCCAGAGCTCAATGGTCTCGAGGCGCTTGCCGAGCTGCGCCAGCGGGTGCCGGAAACGCAGGTCATCATGCTGTCGATGCACGCCCATGAGGAATACGTCTTGCAGGCCCTGCGGCAGGGCGCCAGCGGTTATCTCCTCAAGGACTCGGCGCCGCTGGAGCTGCAGCTGGCGGTGCGTGCGGTCGAGCGCAACGAGACCTACCTCAGCCCGGCCATTTCCCGGCAGGTCATCGACGATTACCTCAGCCGAATCGACCAGGGCGACAGCCCGCTGGACCGGCTGACTCGTCGCCAGCGCCAGGTTGTGCAGCAGATCGCCGAGGGCTATTCCACGCGCGAAATCGCCGCGCGGCTCAACGTCTCGGTCAAGACCGTCGAAAGCCATCGGGCCAACCTGATGCGCCGGCTCGAGGTCCGTGATGTGGCCGCCATCGTGCGCTTTGCCGTGCGCTACGGCCTGGTAGCCGACCGAAACTGAGATCGTCTTCAATCCCCCCGCAAAAAGATCAGGGTATCCCCGATGCCGATTTCAGGGTTTGCCTGATCGCCTTTCCGGCGCGGTGACGTAAAACTGTCATCAACGTCTTTAGCGACGCAAAATTGACGACCTTAAAGGGGGGTCCCATGATGCAACCCGCACTGCAGGCGCGGGTCAGTGCACAACTGACCGTCACGCCCCAGCTTCAGCAAGCCATCGGACTGCTTCAGCTGTCCTCGCATGAACTCGAGCTCGAGTTGCGCAACGCGCTGGAAAACAACGTCTTTCTCGAGGCCGAAGAACTTGAAGACGAGGACGGGCAAGCAGCCGACGACCACACTCTGCAAGAATCCGGCCAGCTGCCCGACGACTGGCCGGTCAGTACTGCGTCAACGGCTTCCGGGCCGCTGCCCGAGCCGGATTACGCCGCCCCCGAAGCCGACCTGAAAGATCACCTGGCCTGGCAGCTGGACTTGTCTTCGCTGTCGCAGCGCGACCGCTTCATCGCCGCGGTCATCATCGATGCGCTCGATGACGACGGCTACCTTGCAGCAACGCCCGAGGCCCTGCTTGAAACTCTGGCGCAGGCGGCGGTCGACGCAGATGAGCTCGAAGCCGTGCGCCAGCAGATTCTGCAGCTCGATCCGGTCGGCTGCGGTGCGCTGGATCTGGCTGAGTGCCTGGCGCTGCAGCTTGAAGGCCGCGCGGCCTGTCAGACCGTGAGTGCCTGCGCCCGGGCCCTGATCGGCCTTGATCTGGCCGAGCTTGCCGAAGCCGACAGCAACCGTCTGGCCGAGCGTCTGGATTTTGCGCCGGAAACGGTGGCACGCGCCCTTGAGCTGGTACGCGGCCTGCAGCCCTATCCCGGGCGGCGTCTCAGCGGTGTGGCGGCAACCACCATCGTGCCCGATGTGCTGATCCGGCGCCGTCGCGGGCGCTGGGTAGTCGAGCTCAACCAGCAGGTGCTGCCGCGGCTGCGCCTCAACCGGCTCTACGAGGGTCTGATGGCGGAGTCGCGACAGGCGGGCGCGCATGCGGGCATGAGCGGCCAGCTGCAAGAAGCGCGCTGGCTGGTCAAAAGCGTGCAGATGCGCAACGAGACCCTGCTCAAGGTGGCCGCCGCCATCATGCAGCACCAGCACGGGTTCCTCGAGCGCGGTGAACTGGCCATGAAACCGATGGTATTGCGCGAGATCGCCGCGGCAGTGTCAATGCACGAGTCCACGGTCTCGCGCGTGACCACGCGCAAGTACATCCAGACGCCGCGCGGCAATTTCGAGCTGAAATACTTCTTCTCCAGCCGCCTGGCCACGCGCAATGGCAGCAGTTGTTCGGGCACGGCAGTGCGCGCCCTGGTGCGCCGCCTGATCGAGCAGGAAGAGCCCTTGAAGCCGCTCAGCGACGGCCAGATCGGCAAGCTGCTGGCCGCTCGCGGGGTACGCATTGCCCGGCGCACGGTGGCCAAATATCGCGAGGCGCTTGATATTCCACCGCTGGCCGAGCGCCAGGCGCTGGCCCGCAATCTGGTCGCCCGGCAGGCGCGGGCGCGGGTCTAGCGGCGCCAGGGTTTTTCGACTGCAGTCCGTTGTGCAGCAACAGTTTCAAAAAGGGGTCAATTCACCATGGATCTTTCCATCGAGTTTCCGGCTGATGCAGCCGTCAGCGATCTGAGCACCACCGCCGTCGACGCCAGCGGCCCTGATGACAGCGAAGGCCTGGTCGGGGAGTCGGTTGCCATGCATCAGGTTCGCCAGCTCATCCGCCAGGTTGCGCGCTTCGACAACAACGTGATGGTGCTCGGCGAGTCCGGCACCGGCAAGGAGCTGGTCGCCCGCGCAATTCACGACCGCTCCGACCGCGCCGACAGGCCTTTTGTGCCGGTCAACTGCGGTGCCATTCCATCTGAGCTGCTCGAAAGCGAGTTGTTCGGGCACGAAAAGGGCGCCTTCACCGGCGCAATTTCGCGCCGCCGCGGGCGCTTCGAGCTGGCCGAAGGGGGCACCCTGTTTCTCGACGAGATCGGCGACATGCCGGTGGCCATGCAGGTCAAGCTGTTGCGGGTGCTGCAGGAGCGCAGTTTCGAGCGTGTCGGCGGCACCGAAACGCTGCGCTGCAACGTGCGCGTGGTGGCGGCAACGCACCGCGACGTCGAACAGCGTATTGCCGAAGGCGAGTTCCGCGAGGATCTGTTCTACCGGCTCAATGTCTTTCCGATTCATATCCCGCCGCTGCGCGAACGCGTCGAGGATCTGCCCGCGCTGGTCGAGCACTTTGCCGTGCTCAACGAGGCTCGCGGCACCGGTGAGGTGGCTTTTACCGACGGCGCGCTGGCGTCGCTGGCCCAGCACCCCTGGCCGGGCAACGTGCGCGAACTGGTCAACCTGGTCGAGCGCATGGCCATCCTCAGCTCCGGGCGCAAGGTTCAGGCCCGCGACCTGCCGGCACGCTATCGCGTTGACTGCGAGGAGCTGGCCTCGCCGGCCCCGGAAACCGGACTGCAGGTGCCGTTCGAGGAGCGGGTGCTGCCGCAGCTGCCTGAAGACGGCCTCGACCTGAGACAGTACCTGGCCAACATCGAGTCTGCCCTGATCAGCCAGGCGCTGGCCGCTACGGCCGGCACGGTGGCCCACGCCGCCGAGGTGCTGAGCCTGCGGCGCACCACGCTGGTCGAGAAAATGAAGAAATACGGCCTCGAGTCGGCGGACTTCTGACGGCCCGTCCGGCCGTCCTGGAACGAGTTTTGCTTGCTGAATGGGTATGCCGCACAACATGGAGGCCCAATGACGGAATCAGCGCACCGGCTCGAAGAAGCGTTCGGCGCATTCAACCGTCTTTCCGAAGAGCTGACCGACGCCTACCGCGATCTCGAGAAGCGCACCGCCGTTCTGGCCGGGGAGCTGGCGAAGTCGCGGCGCGAAAAGGAACGTCAGCGCGCCGAGAAAGAGCGCCTGGCTGATCGCCTGGGCGCGCTGGTCGACTCGCTGCCCGGTGGCGTGATGGTGCTCGACGAGGCCGGTCGGATTGGTGAAAGCAACGCTCGGGCGCAGCAGTGGCTGGGCGCCAACATCGAAGGCGAGAGCCTGCCGGCAGTGCTGGCGCGGGCTGCGGCCCAGGCACAGACAGACGAAAACGAGCTGCGACTTGCCGATGGCCGCGAGCTGACCGTTTCCAGACAGGTTGCCGAGGGCGGCCTGGAAACCATCGTGCTGTTGACCGACGTGACCGAGCAGCGTCGGCTGCAGGCGCGCCTGGCGCGCAACCGCCGGCTGGCGGCGATGGGCGAAATGGCCGCGCGCCTGGCCCATCAGGTGCGAACGCCGCTGTCTTCGGCCCTGTTGTATGCCGCTCATCTGAGCGATCGGGAACTGAGCGCCGAGCGCCGCCGCAGATTCGGGCAGCGGCTGATCGACCGCCTGCGCGACCTCGAGCACATGACGCGCGACATGCTGGGTTTCGTGCGCGGCGGCTGTGGCCCGACCGAGCAGCTGGCGGTTGCCGAACTGCTGCAGGAGCTGCGGGCCGCGCTGGCGGCCGCCATGGCCGGCGGCGCGCGGCTGGAGGTGGTCGACCGCAGCGCCGGGGCGTGCCTGCAGGGCGACCGTCAGGCGCTGGTCGGCGTGCTCTGCAATCTGATCGAGAACGCATGGCAGGCCGGCGACCGGTACACGCAGGTGACGCTGGAGGTCGAGCGTGGAATCGATGGCCTGGTGCTGTTGCGGGTGCGCGATAACGGCCCCGGCATCGAGCCGGAAGACCAGCTGCGCATCTTCGAACCTTTCTTTACCCGCCGCGGCGGCGGCACCGGCCTGGGGCTGGCGGTGGTTCGCTCGGTGGTGCAGTCGCACCAGGGTGAGGTCCATCTTGCATCCACGCCGGGGCAGGGCAGCTGTTTCACCCTCGAGCTGCCGCGCGTGGCGCGCGGCAGTCGTGACTATCCGGCGGCGGCCGTTGCTGGAGAGCAGTCATGAGTGATTTCCGCATTCTTCTGGTCGAAGACGACCAGCCCCTGAGAGAGGCACTGCAGGAAACCCTCGAGCTCGAACATTTCGACGTGCTGACTGCCGCCGACGGCCGCGCGGCGCTGGAGGTGCTCGGGCACACAGCCATCAGCCTGGTGATTTCCGACATCCAGATGCCGGGCTGGGACGGTCTGGAATTATTGCGCCGGCTGCGCCGACAGCATTCGGACCTGCCGGTGATGCTGATGACCGCCTTCGGCAGCGTGCCGCAGGCGGTGTCGGCGGTGCGCGCCGGCGCGGTGGATTATCTGATCAAGCCGATCGAGGCCGATCAGCTGATCGAGCGCGTTCAGCGTTTCCGTGGTCGGCCTGAAGACTCTGCAGAGCTGGTTGCCCACGATCCACTCTCGCGCAGCCTGGCCGATATGGCGCGGCGGGTGGCCGCTGCCGAGGTCAGCGTGTTGCTTTCCGGCCCCAGCGGCAGCGGCAAGGAAGCCTACGCCCGCTACATCCATCACCATTCCGGTCGCGGCGAGGGCCCGTTCGTGGCCGTCAACTGCGCGGCCATTCCCGAAACCATGATCGAGGCCGAGCTGTTCGGCCACGAAAAGGGGGCGTTTACCGGCGCCGAGCGGGCGCGCGTGGGCCGGTTCGAGTCCGCCAATGGCGGCACGCTGATGCTCGACGAGATTTCGGAGCTGGATATCGGCCTGCAGGCCAAGCTGTTGCGGGTGCTGCAGGAGCACGAAGTCGAGCGCCTGGGCGGCAGCGGCAGCATCAAACTCGACGTGCGCGTGATCGCCGCCACCAATCGGGATCTGGCCAGCGAGGTGCGGGCCGGGCGCTTTCGGGAGGATCTGTTCTATCGGCTCAACGTGTTTCCGC
Organism: Wenzhouxiangella sp. YN1; assembly: GCF_056324145.1. NCBI lineage: Bacteria > Pseudomonadati > Pseudomonadota > Gammaproteobacteria > Chromatiales > Wenzhouxiangellaceae > Wenzhouxiangella > Wenzhouxiangella sp. YN1. Next base: position 170,058 of record NZ_JBJNIO010000155.1, on the reverse strand, counting down.
TCAGCCTGCCGGCGCTGGCCAAGCGGCCGGGCGATATCCAGCCGCTGGCCGAGCGCGCCCTGGCGCGCCATCATCGTGGCCGGGGCGTGGTGCCGGCCCTGACCGGGGAGGCCCTGGCTGCGCTCGAGGCGCACGCCTGGCCAGGCAACGTGCGCGAGCTCGATAACGTGATTCAGCGCGCTCTGGTGCTGGCCGGGGGGCGCGAGGAGATTCGCGCCGGCGACCTGTTTTTCGAGCATGTCACCGCGGCCGCGGCAGGGCCTGCCGAGGACAGTGGCGGCGACCTGCAGCGCTCGGTAGCCGATCGCGAGGCCGAGGTCATTCTCGACACCCTGCGCCACGAAGCCGGGCATCGCGGCCGCACCGCCGAGCGCCTGGGCATCAGCCCGCGCACTCTGCGCTACAAGCTGGCCCGGCTGCGCGAGGCTGGGCTGCGCATTCCCGGTGACGGTGGCCCGGAATTTGCAGCAGACAGGGCATCGGTCTGAGCGGCCGGCAAGAAGGAGATGGATCAATGAGCGATATGTCGATTCAGCAGGTTCTGTCGCAGATGCGCGCGCTCAAGAGCGCCTCCGGCCTGGAGCAGGGGCAGCCGGCAGCGCAGGGCGGCAACGAGGTCAACTTTGCCGAAATCATGAGCCGCTCGCTTGAACGGGTCAACGAAAGCCAGCAGACGGCGGCCGGAATGTCGGCGGCGTTCGAGCGCGGCGAATCGGACGCGGATCTCACTGAAGTGATGATCGCGATGCAGAAAGCGCGGGTGTCGTTCGAGGCCATGAGCGAGGTGCGCAACAAGCTCGTCGACGCCTACAAGCAAATTCAGAACATGCCCATTTGATAAGGGCCGGGACGCAAGGAAATTCAAGCAATGGCGGCACAGGATCTGGTGGCTGGCAGGGATCAGGGCAGCGGGGCTTCAACGGCCTCGGTCTCGGGCCTGAACGTGATCGATCAGGTACCCGGTCTGCGGCAGCTGATGCTGCTGGTGGGCCTGGCGGCCGCCGTGGCCGTGGGCGTGGGCATTGCGTTGTGGTCCTCGCAGGACACCGGCTATGGCCTGCTCTACGGCAATCTCGATGATCGCGATGCCGCCCAGGTGGTCCAGGCGCTGGAGGCCGCTGGCATCGAGCACCGTTATGAGTCCGGCCGCGGCGCCATCATGGTGCCGACCGATGCCCTGCACGAGGCGCGTTTGCAGCTTGCCTCGCAGGATCTGCCGGCCGCCTCCGGCGCCGGCTTCGAGATGTTCAATGAGTCCGGCGGGTTGACGGAAAGCCAGTTCATGGAAGGTGCGCGCTATCAACGCGCGCTCGAGGTCGAGCTGCAGCGCACGGTGGCCAGCATCAGCGCGGTACGCGCCGCGCGGATTCATCTGGCGATGCCGCGCGACAGCGTCTTCGTGCGTGACCGCCGCCCGGCCAGCGCCTCGGTGCTGGTGCAGATGCATCCCGGTCGGCGGCTGGAGTCGGGCCAGGTGATGGCGATTGTCAACCTGGTGGCCTCGTCGGTGCCCAACATGGCGCGCTCACAGGTCGCGGTAATCGACCAGCACGGCATGCTGCTGTCGGCAAGGCTCAACGAGGAAGAAGACCCGGCCAACGCCGCGCTTGATCGCGTGCAGCGCATCGAGGAGCGCCTCAGTCGGCGCATCGAGCAGCTGCTCACGCCGGTGGTTGGTTACGGTCGCGTGCGTGCCCAGGTGGCCGCCGATCTGGAGCTCTCCAGCACTGAAGAAACCCAGGAACGCTACGACCCGGCCGGCCAGGTCATTCGCAGCGAGCAGGGCAGCGAGCAGCGCGGTGATGCCGACGCAGTCACTGCCACCGGTGTGCCGGGGGCGCTCAGCAATCAGCCGCCGGCGGCCGCCGGTCAGGCCGGAAACAATGGCGCCACCAACCAGGACGGCAGCGTCGACGGCAACCAGCCGCCGGTGACCAGCCGCGATTACGTTCGCAACTACGAGGTCGATCGCACCATTCGCCACATTCTGGCGCCGGCCGGCGAATTGCGCCGCCTGTCGGTTGCGGTGGTGGTCGACGAGCAACGCGTGACCAATGACGATGGTGAAGTGGTGAGCCAGCCGCACTCGGCAGAGGCGCTCGAGCGCATGACCACGCTGGTGCGTGAGGCGGTCGGTTTTGACCCGGCCCGTGGCGACACCGTCAGCGTGGTGAACGCGGCATTCCAGACGGCCGAGCTGGGTGAAGACGCCAGCACCGACACGTCTTCCTTCATGGACCGGATCGATCTGATGGGGCTGGCCCGGATTGGCGCCGGTGCCCTGGTGGTGCTGCTGCTGATCATGGCGGTGATCCGTCCGCTGTTGCGCCAGCTTGTGCAGCTGCCGGCCAAGCGCCAGCTGGTAACGCATTCGCCAGCCAGCCTGAGCCACGACGCCAGCGCGGCGCAAGACGACAGGAAGTCGCTGGTCAGCGACCCGAGCCAGCAGTATGAGGAACGTATCGCCGCGGCCAAGTCGGTGGTCTCGCAGGACCCCAAGCGGGTGGCCCAGGTGGTCAAGCAGTGGGTAGGCGAGGATGAGTAGACAGAAGCCGGGAGAGCTCAACGGCACCGAACGCGCGGCGATTCTGCTGATGTCGCTGGGCGAGGAGCAGGCCTCGGAGGTGCTCAAGCACATGGGTGCGCGCGACGTGCAGCGCATCGGCACCTCCATGGCAACACTCGATTCGGTGTCGCGTGATCAGGCCCTGGACGTGCTCGACGCCTTCATTGCCACGGTAGAAGACAAGACCTCTCTGGGCGTGGGCTCCGACGATTATGTCCGGCGGGTGCTGGAGCAGGCGCTGGGCGACAAGGCCTCGGGTCTGATCGATCGCATTCTGCTGGGGCGCAAGAGCAAGGGGCTCGAAGCGCTCAAGTGGATGGATCCGCGCAGCGTCGCCGAGATGATTCGTCAGGAACACCCGCAGATCATTGCCATCGTGCTGGCCTACCTCGAGGCCGATCACGCCGCCGAGGTGCTCGACACGCTGCCCGAGCGGGTGCGTCCGGACGTGATCATGCGGATTGCCACGCTCGACGGCATTCCGCCGTCGGCCTTCAACGAGCTCGACGAGGTGATGGAAAAGCAGTTCTCCGGCAATGAAAACCTCAAGTCATCGAGCGTGGGCGGGGTGCGTGCCGCCGCTGAAATCCTCAACCTGGTCGACGGCAATATAGAAGAGTCGGTGCTGGCCGGTGTCAATGAAGTTGACGAGAGCCTTGGCCAGAACATCCAGGAACAGATGTTCGTGTTCGATAACCTTGCAGACATCGACGACCGCGGCATTCAGACGCTGCTGCGCGACGTGCAGTCCGACACCCTGGTGCTGGCGCTCAAGGGTGCCGAATCGACGGTGCGCGAGAAGATCTTCAAGAACATGTCAAAGCGTGCCGGCGAGATGCTCGAGGAGGATCTCGAAGCCAAGGGGCCGGTCAGGTTGTCCGATGTCGAGGCCGCGCAGAAGGAAATCCTGGGAACGGCCCGCCGCCTGGCCGATCAGGGCCAGCTCGACCTGGGCGGCAAGGGCGAAGAGTATGTCTGAGATTCTGGCGCGCGAAAAGGTTGACAAGCTGGAGCGTTGGCAGGCGCCGGATGTAGCCCGTGCCGGCGGCCGGGACAGGCCGGCCGGAGAGCAGCGCCGGCCTTCGGTCTACAGCGCGCGCGCGCTAGAAGCGCTGCAGAAGCAGGCCTGGGACGAAGCCTGGGCCGAAGGTCTGGCCGCCGGTCGCCAGGCTGGCGAGGAAGAGGTGCAGGCGCGCGCACGCCAGCTTGAATCACTGATCGAGGCGATGCAGCAGCCGCTGGGGGCAGTGGATGAGGAAGTCGAATCCGAGCTGGTGCAGCTGGCCCTGGCTGTCGCCCGGCAGATCATACGGCGGGAGCTGCGCAGCGAGCCCGAACACGTGATTGCGGCGGTGCGTGAGGCGCTTGCCGAACTGCCCGCCAACAGCCGTCAGGTACGCGTGCATCTGCACCCGCAGGATGCCGAGCTGGTTCGCCACACCCTGGCCAACCCGGCCGGTGAAACCAGCTGGGAGCTGCGCGAGGATCCGATGCTCGAGCGCGGCGACTGCCGCGTGAGCAGCCAGACGGCCAGCGTCGATGCGACCCTGGAGACGCGGCTGGCAACCGTGGCCGCTCGCGTGCTGGGTGGCCACCGCGAGAGCGACGCGCCCGCGAGCGATCCCGGGCCGGAGGATGGTGAGCCGGCATGAACAGCGCTCGGGCAGCCAATTGGGCCGGCCGGCTGCGCCAGCGCCAGCAGGCGGTGGCCGGGCCGTCGGTCAACGCCTGCGGCAAGCTCAAGCGTGTAGTCGGCCTGACCCTCGAGGCCGTGGGCGTCGAGGCCGCGCTGGGCGAGCGCTGCTGGGTGCTGGGTGAAAACGACAGAAAGCTCGAGGCGGAAGTGGTGGGCTTTGCCGAAGACAGCGTCTATCTCATGCCCACCGAAGAGATTCGCGGCCTGTCGCCCAATGCCCGCGTGATGGCGGGTGGTGGTCGCCTGGATGCGCCGGTTGGCCAGGGCTTGTTGGGCCGCGTTGTCGACGGCGCCGGCGTGCCGCTGGACGGGCGCGGTCCGATCATGACCGGGCAGCGCGCGCCCCTGGCCGGGGAGCCGATCAATCCGCTCGATCGCCAGCCCATTCGTGAGCCGCTGGACGTGGGCGTGCGTGCCATCAACTCGCTGTTTACCGCCGGTCGCGGCCAGCGTCTGGGCCTGTTTGCCGGTTCGGGCGTGGGCAAGTCGACCCTGATGGGCATGATGACCCGCTTTACCGAGGCCGATGTCATTGTCGTTGGCCTGATCGGTGAGCGCGGCCGCGAGGTGCGCGATTTCGTTGAAACCACGTTGGGCGAGGAGGGCATGCGCCGCGCGGTGGTCGTGGCCACGCCGGCCGATCGGCCGCCCTTGATGCGCATGCGCGGCGCCTGGATGGCCACCACCATTGCCGAACATTTTCGCGACCAGGGTCTCAAGGTGCTGCTGCTGATGGATTCGCTGACGCGATTTGCCCAGGCCAAGCGCGAAATCGCCTTGGCGGTGGGTGAGCCGCCGGCGACCAAGGGTTATCCGCCTTCGGTATTCGCCAGCCTGCCAACCCTGGTCGAACGCGCCGGCAACAGTGGTCACGGCGGCGGATCGCTGACCGCCTTTTACACCGTGCTGGTCGAAGGCGATGACACCAATGATCCGATTGCCGACGCCTCCCGGGCCATTCTGGACGGTCATATCGTGCTCGATCGCCAGCTGGCCGAATCCGGCATTTTCCCTGCCATCGACGTGGAATCGTCGATCTCGCGGGCAATGAACGAGATCACCGACGCCGGCCACCAGCAGCTGGTGCGCCGCTACCGGCAAGTTCATGCCGCTTACCGGCAAAACGAGGACCTGATTGCCGTCGGTGCCTACCGCAAGGGGAGTGATCCGCGCATCGACGAAGCGGTCGCGTTGCGTCCGGGAATGCTCGATTTTATCCGTCAGGACAGCAACCGCGCGGTCTCGCTGCGTGAAAGCCTGACGGCATTGGAACGGATCATGACGGGTTCGTCGGAGGAACGCGATGCTGGCACATAACTTGCTTGTATATTGGCAGTGAATGAGGAGTTCGTGAATCAATGACCCGTTCAGAGCGTTTGCATCGCGTTGCCAATCAGATGGAGCAGGAGCAAAGCGCCAGCTCCAGGCGCATGGCCGATCTGCGTTCGTCCCTGCTCAATGAAGAGTCCCGGCTGGAGACGTTGCGCGCGCATCTGGCCAGCTATCGGCAGGGTTTCAGCGAGTCGCATCGCAACGGCGCGCTGGCGGTCAACGTGCGCAACTACGCGCACTTTACCGATCGGCTGCAGCTGGCCGTCGATGAGCAGACGCAGCGCGTTGCGTTGGCACAGCAAGCTTACGAGCGCCAGCTGGCGGTATGGAAAGAGCAGCGCGCCCGCGTCAAGGCCGTCGAGAGCGTGGCCGATAAACAGGCTGTTCGTGAGCAACGCCTGGCCGAGCGCGTCGAGCAGCGCTTCATCGACGATCTGGTGACCCGGCGCTTCGTGACCTCGGGCTCCTGAACATGACGCAGGCTTCCCTGCCGGTGTTGCTGGCCCTGCCGCAGCTCGATCCATCAGCGGCAGCCATGCTGCGGCCCGATATGAGCGATGACGGTTTTGCCGGCATTGCAGCGCTGTTTGACCTCGATGCCGCTTCGGCTCTGGCGCCTGACGCGCAGCCGGGGTTGCCGGCAGCCACCGCTGCCACAGGCGGCGAACTTGACGGCGAGAAAGACCAGGGTGGTCAGGGGCTTGATCCGGATCGGTGGCTTGCGCTGTTGAACGGCCGGCATGCTGGCCAGCTGGCATCGGGTTTGATACACAATGAAGCGGCTCTGGCTGCGGCGCAAACGGGAGCTTCGGCGCCGGAGGCGGCGCAGGCGAGCGGCCAGCCCCCGAGTCTGTCCGGTAACGCCCGCTCGGGCAGCCAGAACGCATTGCTGCAGGCTTTTCTCGCGGCCAGTGCTGAGGGTGAAAGCCTGGAGCCGATGTCTGCAGTGGCGCGACGGTTGATGAGTGCGGAGTCGGCCGGGCAGAAGCCCGGGCTCGGCCTGTCGCAGACAACCCATCGCGCCGAGGGTGATGCGAACACCCTGCTTGAACGTCTGACCGCGCAGCAGCATCGCCGCGGCCCAACGGCGGCGTTGACCGACCGGCAGGCCGCGCCGGCCAGGGAAGCCCTGCCTTCAAGCCTGGCGCTCACGACGGCTGCCGAGAACGCACCCGAGGCGGGCTCGAAGCTGATTCAGGAGCTGACGGCCTCGAGTCCTGACGCGTCGTTGACGCGGGAGGCCGGGCGGACGCTGCTGGAAACGCAGGCCAGGGCGGCGGATACAGCCCGCGCGACTCAAGCTGCCGATTCCGGGCTGGCGGCCCGGGGTGAGCTTGCCGGCCTCCAGCCCGGCTCGAACCCGCTGCAGGCAGCGCTGACCGGCGCCACCCTGGCGCCGGGGCCGCAGGGCTCGGCTGCTGCCAGCCAGACCTTTGATCACGTCGCCTTGATGCTGCGGCAGGGCAGTTCCGAAGCTCGGCTGCAGCTCAAGCCGCCGGAGCTCGGCCAGGTGGATATCCGCATCGAGGTCGACGGCAAGGAAGCCCGCGTTCACCTGACCGCGCAGCAGGCGCAGACCCGCGAGGCGCTCGAGCAGCTGCTGCCGCGCTTGCGTGAGTCGCTGGCCGGGCAGGGGGTCGAGCTCAGCGAGGCGCATGTCGACCATTCCGGCGGGCAGTTTTCCGGGCACCGGGACGACGCGCCCGGCGATGACGAAGCTTCTTCCCGCGGCAGCCGTTCGGCGCACGCCGCAGACAACGGCTCTGCAATCGATGACCGAGCTGCTGCGCCGCCGATGGGCTTGCGCGGCCTGGTCGATCTCTACGCCTGATTCATCGGCCCGATCGGGCCGAGCGCTCGGCACTCTGTCTGTCAGCCCGTCACGAGCCCGGGATTCTGCCTGCGTCGGAAAGCCGACGCCCGGCCGGCCCGGGCCCTGGCACGGCTTTTGCTCCTTACAGGACGAGATTTCAGTTCTGGCAATGGAGCAAGCACGATGGCGGAAAAAGACGACACACCGGCGGTAGCCAAGGGCGGCCTGTCCCGATTGCTGATCGTGGCGCTGCTGGTGGGTATCGTGTCCGCCGGCGCAGCCGCCGGGGGCGTGTATTTCATCGTTCAATCGCAGGCCGATGCATCGGCCGGCGGCAACGATCAGCCCGAAGCCGAAGCCCCTTCCGGTCCGGCCATCTATCACGAGATCACGCCGTCTTTCGTCGTCAATCTGGACGACGGCGGCAGCGTCCGGTTTCTTCAGGCCAGCATCCAGGTGATGAGCCGGGACAAGAAAGTCATCGCCGGCCTGGAGCGACACACGCCGCTGCTGCGCAACAACCTGCTGATGTTGTTGTCGGGCGCGTCGCGGCAGGAGATCGCCACGCGTGAGGGCAAGGAAGCGCTGCGCGAAGCCGCGCTTGAGGAAGTGCGCGAGGTCCTTGACTCCGAGGGCGAGCCCAGCGCGGTGGAGGAATTGTATTTCACGGCTTTTGTCGTGCAATAGGCGGGTGCGTTCATGAGCAGAAACGACATTCTTGACCAGGACGAAATCGATGCCCTGCTGCACGGCGTCGACTCCGGCGCGGTCGACACCGAAGAGGGAACGGCGGCCGAAGGCGAGATCCAGTCCTTTGACTTTGCCAATCACGATCGCATCGTGCGCGGCCGCATGCCGACGCTGGAAATGATCAATGAACGCTTCGCGCGGCACTTTCGCATCGGCCTGTTCAACATGCTGCGGCGCTCGGCCGAGATTTCGGTCGAAAGCGTCGACATGATGAAGTTTCAGGAGTACATGCGCACGCTGCCGGTGCCCACCAGCCTCAACCTGATGAACATCAAGCCGCTGCGCGGCACCAGTCTGCTGGTGCTGGATGCGCGGCTGATCTTTGCCGTGGTCGATACGTTCTTCGGCGGCGACGGCCGCTTCCACGCCAAGATCGAGGGGCGCGAGTTCACGCCGGTGGAAACGCGCGTCATTCAGCGCATGCGCGAACGCATTTTTGAAGACCTGGCCGAAGCCTGGAAGCTCGCCATGGATGTGGAGTTCGAGTTTCACAACATGGAGGTCAACCCGCAGTTCGCCAATATCGTCAGCCCCTCCGAGATTGTGGTTGTCACCCGCTTTACCGTCGAGCTGGAAGGAACCAGCGGCGAGCTGCACGTCACCATTCCGTATTCCGCGGTAGAGCCGATTCGCGAGGTGCTGGACTCGGGCATGGCCTCTGACCGCATGGTCCGTGACGAGCGCTGGATGAACGCCCTGCGCGAGGAAATTCGCGATGCCGAGGTCAGCATGAAAGTGGAACTGTGCAAGAAGCGGGTGACGCTTTCCGACCTGGTGAGCATGCGGCCGGGGGACGTGATTCCGATAGACCTGCCCGACGAGGTGCCGGTGTATGTCGAAGGCGTGCCGTGCTTTCGCGGCGCCCTTGGATCGGCCAGAGACAACTATGCAGTCAAGATCATGAACCGAGTGGAGCGTAATCGCGGAGAGTCGAAGCCATGAATGATGCAAGCAACAGACACGACAGCCAGCGCGAAGAGACCGAAGAAGAGCGCCAGGTCCGTGAAATGGAAGAAGCCCAGCGCGCAGGCGAGCAGGCGCAGGCGGAAGCAGAAGCGGAGGAGACTGAAAAAGCGCAGTTCGAACAGCTTGACGATAACGCCCCGCTGGCCGGATCGGATGTCAATCTCGACGTGATTCTGGACGTGCCCGTCGCGCTGTCGATGGAAGTCGGACGCACGCAGATCAGCATTCGCAATTTGCTGCAGCTCAATCAGGGCTCGGTGGTGGAGCTCGATCGCACCGCCGGTGAACCGCTGGATGTCTACGTCAACGGCACCCTCGTGGCGCACGGTGAGGTGGTGGTAGTCAATGAAAAGTTCGGCATTCGTCTGACCGACGTCATCAGTCCGTCCGAACGAATCAAGAACCTGAAATGAACACGACTCGCCTGACGTCTGCCCTCGGTCTGGCGCTGGTCGGCGCTCCAGCGCTGGCCAGCGAGCTGGCGCCGGTGGGCGGCAGCGGCCAGCTCTTGCGCACGGCGCTGGGGCTGATTCTGATACTGGGCCTGGTGTTCGCGCTGGCCTGGGCGGCGCGGCGGATCTCGGGCGGGCGCCTGGGCGTGCGCTCGGGTGATGGCCCCATTCACATCGTCGGCCAGCAGGCGCTGGGCGTGAAAGAGCGGCTGCTGCTGGTCGAAGTCGACGGACGTCGCATCCTGCTGGGCGTCAGCCCCGGCCGCATTGGTCACCTGGCCGATCTGGGGCAGGCCGAAGCAGGCTTCGACGAACACCTTGCCGGCAGCCGGCGCGAGGCGCGGGAGTGATGCGCTGGCTGACGTGTATCGTGCTGCTGATGCCGGCGCTGTCGCTGGCCGCGCCGGGCATCGATATCGTCACGGTCGAGCCGGCAGCCGAAGGCGGGGGCCAGACCTGGAGCATCACGCTGCAGGTGTTGGTGCTGATGACCCTGCTCACCCTGCTGCCTTCGATCATGCTGATGTTCACTTCGTTTACCCGCATCATCGTGGTGCTGGCCATCCTGCGCCAGGCCATGGGCATGGCGACCACGCCGCCCAACCAGGTGTTGATCGGCCTGGCGCTGTTTCTGACCCTGTTCGTGATGGCGCCGGTGTGGACCGAGCTCTATACCGAGGCGGCTGTGCCTTACATGGAAGAGGACATCGAGCTTGAAGAAGCGCTCGAGCGCGGCCGTGAGCCGATTCACCGCTTCATGCGTCATCAGGTGCGCGAAACCGATCTGGCCCTGTTCGCCGGCCTGGCCGGCAACAACGAAGGCTTCGAGTCGGCCGAGGACGTGCCGTTCCGGATTCTGGTGCCGGCTTTCCTCACCAGCGAACTGAAAACGGCTTTCATGATCGGCTTTCTGGTTTTCATTCCTTTCGTGATCATCGATCTGGTGGTCGCCAGCGTGCTCATGTCGATGGGCATGATGATGCTCTCGCCGATGCTGATCTCGCTGCCGTTCAAGCTGATGCTGTTCGTGCTGGTCGACGGCTGGGGCCTGATCATGGGCACGCTGGCCTCGAGTTTCTATATGGGAGGTGGCTAGCATGAGCCCGGACATGGTGGTCGATATCGGTCAGCAGGCGCTCTGGGTCGTGGTGCTTCTGCTGGCGCCGTTGCTGCTGTCGGCCCTGGCCGTGGGCCTGGCCGTGGGCATGTTTCAGGCCGCCACGCAGATCAACGAAATGACGCTGAGTTTCATTCCCAAGCTGGCGGTGGTGGCGCTGGCCCTGGCCCTGGCCGGACCCTGGATGCTGGATCTGATCGTCAACTTCACGCGCACGTTGATCATGAGCATCCCCGAGCTGATCGACCTGGGCTGACCATGCCGGTGGTCACCGAATCGCAGCTGCTGGCCTGGCTCGGCGAGGTGCTCTGGCCGATGTTCCGGATTGCCGGCATGCTGATGATCGCGCCGATGTTCGCCGCCGGTTCGGTGCCGGCGCGCGTTCGCATGCTGTTGTCACTGACGCTTGCGCTGGCGGTTTATCCGCTGCTGCCACCGATCGGGAACGTGCCGGGGTTTTCTCTGGAAGGCCTGCTGGTGGGCGCGCAGCAGGTGCTCATCGGCCTGGCGGCCGGGTTCATCATTCAGCTGGTTTTCGATGGCGTGGTGATCGGTATCCAGACGGCGGCCATGAGCATGGGGCTGGGGTTTGCCCTGTTCATCGACAACGACAGCGGTGCCCAGGTGCCGGTGCTCAGCCAGTACCACCTGATTGCCGCCATGCTGATTTTTCTCAGCCTCAATGGTCATATCCTGCTGGTCGAGATGATCATCGACAGTTTTGCGGCGCTGCCGGTGGCGCCGCTCGGCTTCGATCGCGACGCCGCCTGGCAGATCGCCGGCTACGGCGGCCAGATGTTCGTCGGTGCGCTGCGGGTGGCCCTGCCGGCGGCAACCGCTGTGTTGATCGTCAATCTCAGCATTGGCGTGATCAGCCGCGCGGCCCCCAGCCTGAATCTGTTCGCCGTCGGTTTTCCGATGACGATGCTCACCGGCTTCGTGATTCTGATGGCCACGCTGCCGGCCCTGGCCAATACGCTGGCGGCGCTGCTCGATCACGCCTTTGCTGCGGTTTACGATCTTTGGGGGTAGGCGGATATGGCCGAGCAGGACGAGCAGCAGGAACGCACTGAACAACCGACGCCGAAACGGCTCAAGGACGCCCGCGACAAAGGGCAGGTGCCGCGCTCGCGCGAGCTGACCATGACGCTGGTGATGCTGGTGGGGTCCGGCTTTCTTCTGCTTTCGGGTGGCTGGGCCGCCGAGCGCGTCATGGGCGTGCTCGAAACCGGCTTTACCGTTGAGCGTGCGCGGCTGTTCGACGAAGCCTTCATGACCGAATACCTGGGTGAGCAGATCGCCTCCGGGCTGGCCACGGTGGCGCCCCTGCTGGGCGTGCTGCTGGTCACCGCGCTGCTGGCGCCGGCGACGCTCGGCGGCTGGGTGTTCAGCGGCAAGGCCCTGGCGCCGAAGTTCGAACGTCTCAATCCCGGCAAGGGCCTCAAGCGAGTGTTCGGCCCCAAGGGGCTGATGGAGCTGGCCAAGGCCATGGGCAAGTTTGCCGTGGTGGCGCTGGCCGCCGGTCTTTTCATCCGCCACGCCATCGCCCACCTGATGGCGCTGCCTTCAATGGGGGTGCAGGCGGGCATGGCCGCGAGCGTGCAGCTGATCGGCCTGGCCCTGATGACCCTCAGCGCCACCCTGATTGTGATTGCGCTGGTGGACGTGCCGTTTCAGCTGCACAGTCACCACAAGCAGCTGCGCATGACGCGCAAGGAAGTCAAGGACGAAATGAAGGAGACCGACGGCAATCCGGAGGTCAAGGGCAAACGCCGCAGCATGCAGCAGGAGCTGGCCAGTCAGCGCATGATGGAAGCCGTGCCCGAGGCAGACGTGGTGGTGACCAACCCGACGCACTTTGCCGTGGCCCTGCGCTATGAAACCGAGCGCATGGCGGCCCCGGTGGTGGTCGCCAGCGGGGCCGATCATCTGGCGCTGGCGATTCGGCGCAAGGCCGAGGAAGCCGGCGTGCCGCGCATCGAGGCCCCGCCGCTGGCGCGCGCGCTTTACCGTCATGCCGACGTCGGGCAGCCGATTCCTCCGGCGCTCTACGTAGCGGTTGCCGAAGTGCTCAGCTGGGTCTACCGGGTGCAACGCGAGCCCGGCGGCGAGAGGCTGCCGGCGCCCAATCCCGAGGTGGATGAAACGCTGTCGCAGTAGCGAGGGCTGGCCCGCATTTTGCATCACTGAGGGCATGAACAGAGAAAACGGGGAAAATTCGTGATGAACCGGGCTGCCATCATGCCCGCCCTGCAGCGTGCCGGCGCCCTCGGTCTGGGCGCACCCCTGCTGGTGCTGGTATTGCTGGCGATGGTGGTGCTGCCGCTGCCGGCGCTGATGCTGGATGTGCTGTTCACATTCAATATCACGCTTTCCATTGCCGTCATCCTGGGCGTGCTCTACATCATGCGGCCGCTCGACTTCGGCGTTTTTCCGACGGTGCTGCTGTTCGGTACGCTGCTGCGGCTGGTGCTCAACATTGCGTCGACCCGCGTGGTCCTGCTCGAAGGTCATACCGGAACGGATGCGGCCGGTCAGGTCATTCAGGCTTTTGGCGAGTTTGTCATCGGCGGCAACTATGCGGTCGGGCTGGTGGTTTTCACCATTCTGGTGGTGATCAACTTCGTGGTGGTCACCAAGGGTGCCACGCGCGTTTCGGAAGTCAGTGCCCGCTTCACGCTCGACGCCATGCCGGGCAAGCAGATGGCCATCGATGCCGACCTCAATGCCGGCATCATTTCGCAGGAAGAGGCGCGCGAGCGGCGCGAGGAGATCCGTCAGGAAACCGACTTCTACGGCGCCATGGATGGCTCGAGCAAGTTCGTGCGTGGTGACGCCATCGCCGGCATCCTGATCCTGTTCATCAATATCATCGGCGGCCTGCTGATCGGCATCGCCCAGCACGGCATGTCGCTTCGCAACGCAGTCGAGGTCTACACCCTGCTGACCATCGGCGACGGTCTGGTGGCGCAGATTCCGTCGCTTTTGCTGTCGACCGCGGTGGCGGTCATCGTCACCCGGATGTCGCGCTCGCAGGATATGAACAAGGCGGTGCTCGATCAGGTGTTCGGGCAGCCCCGCGTTCTCGCCCTGACCGCTGGTGTACTAGCAGCCATGGGGCTGGTGCCGGGTATGCCCAACCTGGCGTTCCTGAGCCTGGCAGGCATTGCCGGCGGCGCCGCCTGGCTGCGGCACCGCAAGCGCGTTGAGACCGCGGCGGCCAGCCAGCGATCGGCGCAGCGCGAGGCCGAGACGCAGCCCGAGCAGCCGCGTGAGCTGCAGTGGGAAGACGTCGCCCAGGTCGATCCGATTGGCCTGGAGGTAGGGTATCGCCTGGTGCCGCTGGTCGACGCCCGCCAGGGCGGCGAGCTGATGAATCGCATCAAGGGGGTGCGCAAGAAGCTGTCGCAGTCCATGGGCTTTCTGGTGCCGCCGGTACATATTCGCGACAACCTGGAGTTGGCGCCCACCCGCTATCGGCTGACGCTGTTCGGCGTGGTGGCCGCCGAGGGCGAGGTCCATCCCGACCGCGAACTGGCCATCGACCCCGGCGGCGTCAGCTCGCGGCTGCAGGGTACCGAAACCCGGGATCCGGCCTTCGGCATGCCGGCGGTCTGGGTGGAGCCCAGTGTTCGCGAGCACGCACAGACACTGGGCTACACCGTGGCCGATGCGGCCACGGTGATCGCCACGCATCTGAGCCATGTGCTCAAGCAGCGCGCACACGAATTGCTGGGTCATCAGGAAGTGCAGCAGCTGCTGGACGTGCTCGCCAGGAGTGCGCCCAAGCTGGTCGAGGATCTGACGCCCAAGACGCTGCCGCTGGCCGTGGTGGTGCGCGTGATGCAGCGCCTGCTGGCCGAGAAGGTGCCGGTGCGCAACGTGCGTGCCATCTGCGAAACCCTGGTCGAGCACGGCGCGCGTACGCAGGATCCTGATGAGCTGTTGGCCGAGGTGCGGCAGACGTTGGGGCGACAGATCGTTCAGGAGATCAACGGGCTGGGCGAGCAGATGTCGGTCATGACGCTGGCGCCGGAGCTGGAACAGCTTTTGCAGGATGTGGTGCAGCAGGGTGATTCCGGGGTCGTGGAGCCCGGACTGGCGGAAAAGCTGCAGGAAGCGCTGCAGTCGAGCACCCGACAGCAGGAGGCCAGGGGAGAACCCGCCATCCTGCTGGTACCGCCAAGAATTCGCAACATGCTGTCACGTTTCGCCCGACAGGCCGTACCGGGCCTGCACGTGCTCTCGCACGGCGAGATTCCAGAAGACAAGCAGCTGCGGCTGATCGGTCAGGTTTCGCGTTGATGCCAGGCCGGGGCCGTCTGAACAAGTGCAGCAGGAGAGACAGGACGCCATGAAGATCAAGCGCTACGTTGCCGACGATATGCGACAGGCACTCAAGCTGGTGCGCGACGAGCAGGGACCCGATGCGGTCATTCTCTCGACCCGGCATCTTGATGAAGGCCTGGAGCTGATTGCCGCGGTGGACTACGACGAGACTCTGGTCGAGTACGCCATGGGCCGCGGCGCCGGCCGCGGAAACGAAAAGCGCCGCCAGACGCGGGACACCTGGCAGTACGAGCCGCCGGGTCAGGATGCGCCTGAGCCCGACCCGTCGGCGCCGGATCAGGTCAGCCTCAGCTCCGAGCTGGCAGTCGAGGACGCGCCGCAGGATGTCGTCGAACTGTCTGGCCAGGCGCAATCGCGGGCCGCTGCCGGCGACGGCGCCGCGGCTCCCGGCGCGGCGCCGCGGCAGCAGAATGCGGCTGCTGACGCGGTACCGGCTGCCGCCGTGTCGGAATCTTCACTGGTGGGCATGCGGCGTGAGATCAACGTGCTCAAGCGCATGCTCGAGACTCAGATTTCCAGCCTTGCCTGGAACGACATGTCGCGTAGGAACCCGCTGCGCGCCGCGGTGCTGCGCGATCTGATCCGCATGGGCCTGGCGCCGGATCTGGCCCAGGACCTGGCCAGCAAGGCGCCGGTCAGGGAAGGTGACAGCGCGGCCACCTGGCGCGGCGCCCTGGGCCTGCTGGCGCGGCGCATGAAATTCTTTGAAACCGACCCGCTGGCCGCCGGCGGGGTAGTGGCTCTGGTCGGACCCACGGGGGTGGGCAAGACCACCACCATTGCCAAGCTGGCCGCCCGCTACGCGCTCAAGAACGGGCTCGAAAAGATGGCACTGATCAGCGCCGATGACTATCGCATCGGCGCCCAGGAACAGCTGTTCATTTACGGCCGGCAGCTCAACGTGCCGGTCTATGTTGCCCGCAACGCCGACGAGCTGCGGCAGCGCGTCGAGCGGCTCTCGCATGCCGATCTGATCATGGTGGATACCGCCGGGGTCAGTCAGCGTGATACCCGCCTGGTGCGGGCGCTGGAGTCGCTGCAAATGGAAGGCCGGCCGGTTTCCTCCTACCTGGTGCTGGCCGCCAATGCGCAGATGGAATCGATTGACGAAGCGGTGGCCGCGTTTTCGCGCATGCCGCTGGCCGGCGGCATCGTCACCAAGATCGACGAGGCGGCCAGCCTGGGCGGCATGCTGTCGGTACTGGCGCGCTACAGGCTGCCGGTGGCCTGGTCGGCCGACGGCCAGGAAGTGCCCGAGAATCTGCGGCGGGCGAGTGCCCGCCATCTGATCAGCCAGGCTGTCAGCCTGATGAAAAAATCGCGTGCCGGCCGTGAAGATCACGCCCTGGCGCGCCACATTGCCGAAGCGAGGTATGCCAATGCTTGAAGGGGGAAGAAATCAGGCGGCCGGGCTGGAAGGGGTGAGCGCGAAAGGCTCGCGTCAGCCGGTTCAGGTCATCGCCGTGGCGTCCGGCAAGGGTGGAGTGGGCAAGACCAATGTGTCGGTCAACCTGGCTGCCGCCCAGGCGCGGCGTGGCCGCAAGGTGTGGCTTCTGGACGCCGATCTGGGGCTGGCCAATATCGATGTCCTGCTGGGCCTGAGTCCGCGGCGCAACCTTTCGCATGTGCTTGCGGGGGAATGCGATCTCGAAGACATCATCGTCGACGGGCCAGCCGGCATCCGCATCATTCCCGCCGCCTCGGGGGTGCAGGACATGACAACGCTGCCGCCGGAGGCCTGCGGCGGTCTGATCAGCGCCTTCTCCGAGGTCACCGGCAGCGCCGACCTGCTGATTGTCGATACCGCCGCCGGCATCAGCTCGGCGGTCACGCTGTTCGCCCGCGCCGCGCATCAGGCATTGATCGTGGTCTGTGACGAACCGGCTTCCCTGACCGACGCCTACGCGTTGATCAAGGTGCTCTCCCGCGATTACGGCATCGAGCGCGCCCAGGTGCTGTCCAACATGGTCCGCAGCGCCGCTGAAGGACGCGCGCTCTACCGCAAGCTGGCGCGCGTGGCCGATCGTTACCTCGACATCACGCTGCACTACGCCGGGCACGTCCCGCACGATGACTTCCTGCGTCGGGCACTGCAGCAACAGCAGCCCGTAGTCACGGCTTTTCCGGGCTGCCGCGCCACCGAGGCATTCAAGAATCTGGCCGAACAGGCCGATACATGGGGTGTGCCATCGGGTGCCGGCGGCCATCTCGAGTTCTTTCTTGAGCGCGTGGTGGGTGCCGAGCCCGGGCAGGCGGAGGTCGCGCGATGAACGCCACGGCCGAGTATGAAGCAGTGCGCAGCCTCTCCAGCGAGGACCTGGTGGAGCAGTATGCCGATCTGGTCCGGCGGATTGCCTATCACCTGGCCGGCCGTCTGCCGGCCAGCGTCGAGGTGGCCGATCTCATTCAGGCCGGGATGCTCGGCCTGATCGAGGCCGCCGGCCGTTACACCGGCAGCCGGGGCGCGCGTTTCGAGACCTATGCCGGCATCCGGATTCGCGGCGCCATGCTCGATGAGCTGCGCAAGACCGACTGGACGCCGCGCTCGGTACACCGCCGGGTGCGCGAGATGGTCGAGGCCATCCGGCAGCTGGAAATTCGCCTGGGTCGGCGCCCGCGCGATGTCGATATTGCCGCGCAGATGGGCGTCAGCCTGGACGAGTACCACGACATTGCCCGTGAGGCGGTTTTCTGCCGGATGCTGAGCACCGAGGACCTCTCGCCGGTCGACAGTGATTCGGGGGTGGTGGCCGACAAGACGCAATCACCCGAGCGTGAGCTGCAGGAGGACGCCGCGCAGGCGGCCCTGACCGAGGCGATCGCAGCGCTGCCGGCAAGGGAACAACTGGTCATGAACATGTATTACGACGACGAGCTCAACCTCAAGGAAATCGGCGCAGTGCTGGAGGTGAGCGAGTCGCGCGTCTGTCAGCTGCATGGCCAGGCGCTGGCCAGGCTCAGGGCGCGCTTGTCGGACTGACGGATAAACGACACAGCAACGGAGACGCTACGTTGGACAAGAACATGCAAATTCTGGTCGTGGACGATTTTTCCACGATGCGGAGAATCGTCAAGAATCAGTTGCGCGAGCTCGGTTTCGGCAACGTCACCGAAGCCGATGACGGGCGCACGGCCCTGCAGGTGCTCAAATCCAGGCGCATTGATTTTGTGGTTACCGACTGGAACATGCCGGATGTGAGCGGGCTGGAGCTGCTCAAGGCCATTCGCGCCGACGACGCGCTCAAAGCGCTGCCGGTGTTGATGGTCACGGCTGAAGCCAACCGCAGCCAGATCATCGAGGCCGCCGAGGCCGGCGTGAACGGCTATGTGGTCAAGCCGTTTGCCGCCGAAACCCTCAAGGACAAGATTCAGCGCGTGTTCGAGCGCCTGGGGGCGTCGACATGAACAGCGGCAGCGACGATCGCAGACCGGCGGATTATCTGCCCACCATCGAGGCGCTGGCCGCGGCCGCGCGCGGTAACGACGAGGCCATTTTCTACGCCAGCCTGGACGAGCTGACCGCCATGCGCGAGACCAGCCTGTTCCAGGATATCGGGCGGCTGACGCGCCAGTTGCACGAAGCCCTCAACAGCTTTCAAGTCGACGCGCGCGTGGAGACGCTGGCCAGCGAGGAAATACCCGACGCTCAAAGCCGGCTCGATGAAGTGATTCACATGACCGAAGCGTCGGCTCACAAGACCATGGACCTGATCGAGGAGACCATGCCGCTGGCCGAACGTCTGACCGAGGACAGCACGCGCCTGGTGGGCGACTGGCAGCGCTTTCGCGCCCGCGAGATGGCCGCCGACGAATTTCGCAGCCTGGTACGCGAGACCGAGGAGTTTCTCGACAGCTCCGACCACACCTCCGGTGAGATTCGCAAGCGGCTTTCACAGATGCTGATGGCCCAGGATTTTCAGGACCTGTCGGGGCAGGCCATTCGCAAGGTCATCGAGCTGGTCAAGGAAGTCGAGAGCACGCTCGTCAACATGATTCGTCTGTCGGGCAGGCAGTCCGGCGAAACGGGGGCGACGGCAGACCAGTCCGGCAGAAAGCACGAGGAAGAAGACCGGGTGACCAGCCAGGACGAAGTGGATGACGTTCTCTCGAGCCTGGGCTTCTAGCAGGTGAGATCATGAGCTTTCAGATCGACGACAGTATTCGCGACGACTATCTCAACGAGGCCGGGGAACTGGTCGAGCAGTTGGGTGAGCAGCTCGTCGAACTGGAGCGGCGGCCGCGCGACAAGGCGCTGCTCGATACCGTTTTTCGCGCCTTTCATACCGTCAAGGGGGGTGCCGGCTTTCTCGATATCGAACCACTGGTGACCCTGTGTCATTGTGCCGAGGAAGTGTTCGATGCGCTCAGACGTCAGGAGCTGGAAATGCGCACCGAGATCATGGATTCGGTGCTGCACTCGCTCGATGAGGTGGTGGCCATGCTGGCGGCCATGCGCGACGGTCAGGAACCGGCCCCGGCGCCGCCCGCACTGCTTGATCAGCTGCGCGGGTTCGTGCACGAAAAAGCAGCCACTGCAACAACAGCGCCCCGCGCGCAGGATGATCGCAGCGGCGACATCACCGACGATGAGTTCGAGGCCATGCTGGCCCAGGCAGGCGCGGCCGCCGAACCGCCTCCGGCGGCGCAGGGCGAGACGGCTGCGGGCTTGCCGGAATCGGCACAGTCGAGCGCGGACGCGTCGCCGAGCGACGATATCACCGACGAGGAATTCGAAGCCCTGCTCGACGAGCTGCACGGTGAAGCCGCCCCCGGCGGCGATGATGCAGCCGATACCGGCGAGGTGGAGCTCGGCAGCGCGCCCGAGGATGCTGACGGGTCTGATGAAATCACCGAAGAGGAGTTCGAGGCGATTCTCGATCAGGTGGCCCGCGAGTCTGGCGGCACCGACTCGGCGGCGAGTATGCCGCAGGCGCAGGGCGCCGAATCGCCCGAGCCTGCGAGCGCTGCGGAAGACTCGGCAAGCCCACCGGCAGCGGCCCCAACGGCGCAGCGATCGGCGCCGCCGGCCGAGGCTGCGCCTGCCCGGTCGGCCGCGCCTGCGCCGGTGGAGTCGACCGTTCGGGTGGATGTCGCCCGGCTGGATCGCGTCATGAACCTGGTCGGTGAGCTGGTGCTGGTGCGCAACCGGCTCAGCAATCTGGGCGAGCAGCTCAAGCATGAAGAACTGCAGAGCACGGTGGCCAACCTCGATCTGGTGACCTCCGATCTGCAGATGGGGGTGATGCAAACGCGCATGCAGCCGATTCGCAAGGTGTTTTCGCGCTTTCCGCGCCTGGCGCGGGATATGGCCCGGTCGCTCGACAAGGAAATCGAGCTGACCCTGCACGGCGAGGATACCGATCTGGACAAGAATCTGGTGGAAGCGCTCGCCGATCCGCTGGTCCATCTGGTGCGCAACGCCATGGATCACGGCATCGAAACGCCGGAGGTTCGCGCGGCTGCCGGCAAGCCGCGCACCGGTCGGGTCGAGCTCAGTGCCGAACAGGAGGGCGATCACATTGTCATTCGCATCAGTGACGATGGCGCGGGCATCGACGCCGAGGGGCTGCGCGACAAGGCCGTCAGCCGTGGCTTGATCACCGCCGAGGCGGCCGCAAGGCTGAACCGTCGCGAGTGTCTCGATCTGATGATGTTGCCGGGGCTGTCCAGCCGCGAGGAAGTCTCCAATATTTCCGGCCGTGGCGTCGGCATGGACGTGGTCAAGACCCGCATCAGTGAACTCAACGGCAACGTCGAGATCGAGTCCGAGCGTGGAAAGGGTTCCACCTTCAAGGTTCAGGTGCCGCTGACTCTGGCCATTCTGCCGGCGCTGATGGTGCGGCTGCGCCAGCGTCGCTTCGCTTTTCCCCTGTCGCATGTGGTCGAGGTGTTCTTTCTCGATCCCGGGGCGGTGCGTCAGGTCGAAGGGCGCGATGTCATCATGGTGCGCGGCAAGCCGCTGCCGCTGGTTTTTCTTGGTGATTTCATGGAGCTGGCCGACGGCCCGGCGAGCGAGCGCGGTTACGTGGTGGTGCTGCAGGTCGGCAGCGACAAGATCGGCTATGTCACCGACGAGGTGCTGGGCCAGGAAGAGGTTGTCATCAAGCCGCTTGGCGCGCTGCTGCACGGGCTGCCGGGCTTTGCCGGTGCCACCATTACCGGCGATGGCCATATTGCCCTGATCATCGACATCAACGGCTTGATGAAGCGCTTTGCCCCCGGGGAGGCCTGAATGGATATTCTCAGTGCAATCGGTCTGTTTCTGGCGCTGGTGGCAATTGTTGGAGGTTCGATCCTCAAGGGCAGCGGGCTGGCGGCGCTGTGGTCGGCCGCGGCTTTCGTGATCGTGATTGTCGGCACCGTTGCCGCCACCCTGCTGCAGACACCGATGGACGTGATGAAGCGCGCGCTCGGCATCGTTGTCTGGGTGCTGCGCCCGCCGTCGGTCGAGTCCGAACCGATGCTGGAAAAGATTCTCGAGTGGAGCCAGACCGCTCGCAAGGAAGGGCTGCTCGGGCTCGAGCCCAGCGTCGAGCTGGAGACCGATCCTTTTGTCAGCAAGGCGCTGCAGCTGGTGGTTGACGGCAGCGAACCGGAAACGATCCGCAGCATCATGGATGTCGATATCGGCACCCGGGAAGACGCCGACACCCGCGCCGCCAGGGTCTTCGAGGCAATGGGCATCTATGCGCCCACGCTCGGCATCATTGGCGCGGTCATGGGGCTGATTGCAGTCATGCAGAACCTTGCCGATCCTTCCAAGCTGGGTTCGGGCATTGCCGTGGCGTTTGTGGCCACCATTTACGGCATCGGCTCGGCCAATCTGTTCTTCCTGCCGGTGGCCGGCAAGCTCAAGGGCCTGATCGGCCGCCAGACGCAGCTGCGTGAGATGATCGTCGAAGGCGTGATTTCTATTGCCGAAGGGGAGAACCCGCGCAATATCGAGACCAAGCTCAAGGGCTTTGTCCAGTAAGGGGGGAGGCATGGCGCGCAAGAACAGGAAGGAAGACCACCTCAATCACGAAGCCTGGGCGATTCCCTATGCCGACCTGATGACGCTGCTGCTGGCTTTTTTCGTTGTGATGTATGCCATTTCCTCGGTCAACGAAGGCAAGTATCGGGTGCTTTCCGAGTCGCTGGTGGCCGCCTTCAGCGGGGCGCCCAAGAGCATGAAGCCGATTCAGCTGGGTGAAAACAAGGCCACCACTGCCGGCGAGGGGCGCCTGAACGTCGAGCCGCGCAGTATCACCGACCCCGGCATCCTGCAGATGCCCATGGAGTCGATGCAGACACAGCCCAATGCGCCAACCACGGCCTCTGAGCTGGATACCCGTGCGCGCGAGCTCGAGGCGCGCCTGAACGTGATGGCCGACGAGATACGCCAGGCGCTCAGCGACCTGATCGAGATGGATCTGGTGCGCGTTCGTCAGACGCCTTTCTGGCTCGAAGTGGAGGTCAAGACCGACATCCTGTTTCCGACCGGTGTTGCACAGATTTCCGAATCGGCCCGGCCGACGCTACGGCGCCTGGGCGGTATTCTCGAGCCTTTTTCCAATCCGGTTCGTGTGGAAGGACATACCGACAACGTGCCGATCAAGACCAGTCGGTTTCCCTCCAACTGGGAGTTGTCAGCGGCGCGCGCAGCCAGCGTGGTTCGACTGCTGCAGAGTACCGGCATCGAGCCGATCCGCCTGGCGGCCATCGGCCTGGGTGAGCATCGTCCGGCCGGCGACAACGCCACCGAAGAGGGCCGCAACCGAAACCGCCGGGTCGTGATCGTGGTTCTCGCCGACGATCAGCTCCCGGAGCAGTTCGCCCAGGACAGTGATTCAGGCGAGCCGACGCAATCGCAAGACCAGGGCGCCGAAAGTTCCGGCGCGGAGAGTGCATTATGAAAACCTGGGCAATCGCCAACCAGAAAGGCGGCGTGGGCAAGACGACAACGACGGTCAGCCTGGCCGGCTGGCTGATCAAGGCCGGGCATTCGGTACTGGTCGCCGATCTGGATCCGCATGCCTCGCTG
Source organism: Wenzhouxiangella sp. YN1 (assembly GCF_056324145.1). NCBI lineage: Bacteria > Pseudomonadati > Pseudomonadota > Gammaproteobacteria > Chromatiales > Wenzhouxiangellaceae > Wenzhouxiangella > Wenzhouxiangella sp. YN1. The sequence goes on along the minus strand of NZ_JBJNIO010000155.1, from coordinate 146,993 downwards.
ACCGGGTACTTCGGTTTTGACCCCGAGGCCCTGGAATGGAGCATCTATGATCTGTTTTCCGGCGACGACAGCCCCGCCGTTGAGCGCCTGATCCTCGAGACTTCGCAGCAGGGGCTCAGCCTGTTGCCGGCCGCTCCTGCCATGGCGACGCTCGACCGCCAGCTGGGTACCCGCCAGGGGCAGGGGCTGGTACTGGCCACGGCACTGAAGGGGCTGCGCGATCGTTTTGACTACGTGCTGCTCGATTGTCCGCCGACGCTGGGCGTGCTGATGATCAACGCCCTGGCGGCTGCGGGTCTGGTGATCGTGCCGACGCAAACGGAATATCTCGCGCTCAATGGCCTCGATCGAATGCAGCGCACGCTGAAAATGGTCAACAAGGCACGCCCTGAGCCGCTGCCGCACATTGTCGTTCCCACCATTTTTGATCGGCGCACGCGCGCGTCCATTCAGGTGCTGCGCCAGCTGCGCGAGGAATATGCAAGCCATCTGTGGGGCGAAGCCATTCCGGTCGATACCCAGTTTCGCGAGGCCAGCAAGGCCGGCGTGCCACTGCCGCAGATGGATGCGAACAGTCGCGGTGCACAGGCGTTTCGGCGGCTGTTGCGCTATATCGAGCGGCTGGATGCGCGCGCCGATGACGGCGTCGGAATGCGGAGGACGGGATGAGCGACCGCGGTTCCAGGCGTCATCTGGTCGCCTCCTCGCAGGCGGTGCAGGACTATCTCGATCAGTTGTTCGGGCAGGTGCGCGAGCGTGGCGGGCAGGACGATTCCGACGCGCCGGCCGCCGCAGAACGGTCGGATTCGCCGACGCCCGGAGCGCGGGGTTCGCAGGCATCGGGTCCGGGTGCGGCCCGGCCGGAGAAGGCCCGGCCCGCGCCAGCGGAGAACGGCGGTCACGACGCGCTGGATGCGCTCGATGAGCCGGACGATGATCTGGCGGGGCTGGACGACGGACGCACCTTTTATCTTTTCGAGGTGGCCGGACTGACGCTGGCCATTCCGCAGGCGCGTTTTGAAAGTGAAATCGCGGTGCCCGAGATCATGACCCCACCGCTGGGGCATGACTGGCGCCGGATCGCCGAAACGCCCTCTGGGCCGCTGATCGTGGTCGATACCGCCGCTTTGATTCTTGATCAGCATGACCGCGGTTTTCCCGACGATCGGGTCACGCATCTGATCGTGCTCGACAGCGGCAACTGGGCACTGGCGGCTCATGGTCCGGGCGTGCGCGAGCCCATTGCCCTGGATCAGGTTCACTGGCGCAGCACGTCCGGCCGGCGCCCCTGGCTGGCGGGTACGCATTCGGCCCGCGGCTGTGCGCTGCTCGATCTCGACGAGATCGGCCGCATGGCGCTTTGAGAACGGCGCGGCGACTGCAGCAACAGGAGATGGAAACATCATGAGCATCAATATCGAACAATTGCGGGCGGCACAGACCGAGGGCGCGGGAACGGATCGTGCCCACTGGGACGAGTGGCTGCAGTTCTCGCTGGGACAACAGCAATACGGTCTCAACGTGCTGCAGATACGCGAGATCATCTGCGCCACTGAAATCACGCCGGTGCCGGGGGCGCCACGGCATGTGCTGGGCATCATCAACGTGCGCGGTTCGATCATCACGGTTGTGGACACTCGCCAGCGGTTGGCGCTGCCGCTGCGCGAGATGCGTGACAGCGACTGGATTCTGGTGATGGATGTCGACGGACAATCGATCGGTTTGCTGGTGGATGAGGTATCCGAGGTCATCGATGTGGACCCGCGCCGGATCGAGTCGATGCATACCAATGACTCCGCCACCGACGCGCGCCACGTCAACGGCGTGCTGTCTCATCAAGACGGCATGCTGGTGCTGCTCGATGCCGCCAGTGTGGTGGGCCTGAAGGACGGTGTCTCCGGTGCGCGCCGTGGTTGAGCGACTGCGACGGCTGCAGCCGCTGCATCCCGCCCGCCCGGTCAAGCGGCGACAGCAGCCGCCGGGCGGGGAGCATCAGGATGACGACCGGCACGACAATGAAACCGGCAGTCAATCCGAAGTGGATGAGCGCGATGACCGTCAGCCGCCGGAACCACCGCAAACCGATGATGATGCCCCCACCGGTGGCCGCAAGGGCGGGCAGGTGGATGAATACGCCGCGCCTGCCGACCCCGGGTAAGATTAACCGGGGTTGGCGCCGGCTCAATAAGACGACTCTTCGGCCGTTGGCATGGCAATCACGGCTGCCGGGTCGTGCTCCGGCTCGTTGGCTGCCCACTGCCTGATCGAGGGCATGGTCGGGTCCGGGCGGCCGATGAAGAATCCCTGAGCAGAATCCACGCCAAGCTCTTCGAGCAGCCTGAGCGTTTCCAGATCTTCGACGAACTCGGCCACCGTGTTCTTGCCCAGCCGTCGTGAGATGTCAGCCATGGAGCGCACCAGCTTGCGGTCGATATGGTCATTGGTCAGGTTGGCGATGAAGCTGCCGTCGATCTTGACGGTGTCGACCGGAAACTGCTTGAGGTGAGCGTAGCTGTTGAAGCCGGCGCCGAAGTCGTCGAGCGCGAAGCGACAGCCCAGGTCGCGCAGTTGCTGCACCATCTTGCGCGTCTCTTCCAGATTGCCGATGGCAGCGGTCTCGGTGATTTCAAAGGTGATTCTCGAGGGGTCGCCCTTGATCTGTTCGAGCTTGCGCTTGAAGAAGGGAACCAGGCTGGCGTCGTTGAATGCCTTGCCCGAGAGGTTGACGTTGAGGCGAATCGGCTCGCTCGAGCCCGCCAGCACCTGCAGCGCCTGCGAGACCACCCAGCGGTCGATGTCGTGAATCAGGCCGGTTTCCTCAGCCACGGTAATGAACTCCGCCGGCGCCATCAGGCGGCCGTCTTCGCCGAGCATGCGCAGCAGCACTTCATATTGTTCAATGCGCCCGGTGCGGATGTCGAGCACCGGCTGGAAGACCAGCCGGAAGCGTTCTTCGCTGAGCGCTTCGCGAATCATCGGTACCCAGTGCAGTGCGCGCCGCTCGCTGACCAGCGCACGATCCTGCTCGTTATAGACATGCACGGCGTTGCCGTGCTGGCTCTTGGCCACGAAGCAGGCCTGGTAGGCGTGAGTCAGGGCTTCGTCGGGAAGGGTATCGTGCGCCGGCGACAGCATGGCAATGCCGATACTGGCCGTGAGCGGGTAGAAGTGCGCGGTATCCAGAAAGCGGGCCTCGGTCAGCCGCTTGCGCAGTTTTTCGCCGGTGTCGATCGCCTGTGCCTGGCTGCAGTCGCGAAGCAGAACGGCAAACTCGTCGGAGCCGGAGCGCGCGACCACATCCTGGCTGTTGGCAACTTCGCGAATGACGCGCGCAATGCGATTGAGCAGTCGGTCACCGGCCTGATGGCCCTCGTAGGTATTGACGATCTTGAAGCGGCCGATATCGATGTAGAGCAGCGCGGTCTCTCCGCCCTGGTCGGGTTGAATGGCCTTGAGCTGCTGCTCGAGATAGGGGCGGTTGAACAGGCCGGTCAGTTCGTCGTGATGGGTCCGATACTTGAGCCGGGCGTTGGTGATGCGATGTTCGGTCCGAGCCAGCTCGAGATGACGTTCGAGCTTTTTCCGGGAGCGTCCCAGACGCTGCAGACGCGCAGCGGTGCGCAGCCGCATGCACAGTTCGCGCGGCCGCAGCGGCTTGATGATCACGTCGGCTGCGGCATCCAGCCGGGCTTCGTCGAGCCGGGCTTCGTCGAGCAGCAGCAGCAGGGGAATGGCCGCGCCGGCCGGCAGCGCATGCAGGTTTTCGGCAAACACCTGTGCCGGCAGATCGGGTGTGGCCAGGTCAAACACGCAAACGCAGGTCTTGCGGCGCAGTTCATCGGCCTGCGATTCGACGTGGCGCAGCGCGTCGATGGCGTGGTCGAAGGAGGTTATCGCCAGCCTGCGCCCGCTGGGGTCGATACAGTCTTCAAAGGGTGCGCCGGCGTTGGCGTCGGGTGATACCAGCAGAACCTGTGTGCCCGGTTGCCTGTTTGCTTTGGCGCTCATCCTTACCCCCGAATCGGTATCGTTTGCCGTGCTCTGACCTCATGCGTGGCCTGGGCGTCCGCGCCCGAGGCTGGCCCTGGCGCGAATGCAGTGCCCGCTTTCAAGGCACAGCGGCAGGCCACGGAGAAACTTTAGCGATATCGGCGGCGCTTGTTGCCGGCTTGCGGCGGCCATCATGGCGTCTGCCGGAAAGCGTGATGTGCATCACCTCTACAGCGCTGTCCGTGCTGGCCTGGCGCGATCCTTGCAGGTGGGTTTGCCAGTGGCCGCCGGCGGTTAAAGCTCAGGCGCCGGCGGCCGCTATCAAGACTGGAAGGCCGCCGCCGGCGGCGCCCGATCAGGGCCCTGTACTGCCGTCTGGCCGCACAGGGCTTTCGGGCAGGACACCATCGAGAATCAAGGAAGGGCTCCATGTTCAGGAATCTGACGATCAAACTCAAGCTGATGCTGCTGGTCGGCATGCTTTTGACGATGCTGTTGCTCGGGGCCGCCATCGGTCTGGGCAGCATGAGCTGGATTGACGGCCAGCTCGAAGTGGTTTACAGGGAAAACACCGTTCCGACCCAGCAACTCAGCCAGATGCGCACGCGGCTGGTTGAAAATCGCATGCGCATTTCCGAGGCACTGCTCACGCCGGACGCCGGGTTCGTACGCGATCAGGTGGCCGCCATTCGTCAGAACATGGAGCGGATCGACGCGGCCTGGGATCGCTTCATGGAGCGGGATCTGACCGCGGAAGAGACGCAAACTGCAGACGCCTTCGCTGCCAGTCGGGAGGCCCTGGCCGAGGGCCTGGGTGACGTTCTGGCGGTGCTCGACGATGATGACGCGGCGACCGCAGAGATGATGTTCCTGATGCAGCTCAGGCCGCTGTTCGAGCCGGCGCTGCAGGAGCTCGAGGCAATGGTCGATCTGCAGATCGACATGGCCGAGAGCGTGGTCGAGGACGTGCAGGCGCGTTACGGGTGGATTCGCAACCTGGTCATCGCCGCGATTGTCATCGCCTTCATCCTGGCGTTGCTGCAGGCCTTCTGGCTGATTCGGCGAATTACCCATCAGCTGCAGACGGCGATCGATACCGCTGACCGCCTGGCCGACGGTGATCTGGTTCACTCCATTGAAACCGAAAGCAACGATGAGATCGGACAGCTGCTCCGGGCGATGCAGCGAATGGCCGGCAAGCTGTCGCAGATCGTCACCGAGGTCAACGGCGCTTCCGGGTCTCTGGCTTCGGCCTCCGAGGAGGTTTCCGCCACCGCTCAGAGCCTGAGCCAGGGCTCGAGCGAACAGGCCTCGAATGTGGAACAGACCACCTCGTCGGTCGAACAGATGTCGGCTTCGATCGAGCAGAACAACGAAAATGCCCGCATAACCAATGAAATGTCTTCCAAGGCCGCGGCCGAGGCAGCCGAAGGCGGTGAGGCCGTTGGTAAAACCGTCGAGGCAATGAAGGAGATCGCCGAGAAGATCTCCATCATCGACGAGATTGCCTACCAGACCAACCTGTTGGCGCTCAACGCCGCCATCGAGGCGGCGCGCGCCGGTGAACACGGCAAGGGTTTTGCCGTGGTCGCCGCCGAGGTGCGCAAGCTGGCCGAGCGCAGTCAGGTGGCGGCACAGGAAATCGGCGAGGTCGCGCAGGGTTCGGTGGGTCTGGCCGAGCAGGCAGGTCAGCTGCTCGAGGCCATGGTGCCCTCGATTCAGAAAACCGCCGAGCTGGTGCAGGAAATCTCGGCGGCGAGTTCCGAGCAGGCCGCCGGGGCATCGCAGATCACCGATGCCATGGAACAGCTCAACGCCACGACGCAGCAATCGGCGTCGTCATCCGAGGAGCTGGCTTCGACGTCGGAGGAGATGAGCAGCCAGGCCCAGCAACTCCAGCAGCTGATGGCCTATTTCAGCGTCAACGGGGCCCGAACCGCAGAGCTCCAGCACCAGGACCTGCCGCCGGCGGCGTCGAGCCGGGGCGGGCCTGCGGCGATGGAGTCCGCGCGCGCGAGCGATCAGCAGGCTTTCGACCCGGCCGTCGCGATGGCGGCAGCCCCGGATGACGAAGCCGAGTTCGTGCGCTTTTGAACCGACCTGTGGTGAGCGATATGTCTGCAAGTTCCGCACTGGTTGCAACCGGACAGGGCGGTCAGGGGGCTCAGGAGCAGAATCAGTACCTGACGTTTCGCCTGGGCGATGAGATGTATGCCTTCGGCATTCTCAACGTGCGCGAGATTCTGGAGTACAAACGGCCAACGCGCGTTCCGATGATGCCTGATTTCATCGAGGGCGTGATCGGGCTGCGCGGCGAAGTCGTTCCGGTCGTCAACCTGGCCTGCCGATTCGGTTTGCCGGCGACCGGGGTCACGCGGCTGAGCTGCGTTGTCGTGATCGAGATCCGCTCCGACACTTTGTGCCAGGACATTGGTGTGCTGGTCGACAGCGTCTCCGAGGTGGTTGATATCTCGCCGCAGAGCGTGCGGCCGGCGCCGGAATTCGGCAAGCGGATCGGCGCCGATTTCGTGCGCGGCATGGGCAAGGTCAATGACGAGTTCGTGATTCTGCTGGCCGAAGATCGCGTGCTGTCGATGGATGAGCTCAGTCAGGTCAGCAGGGCACGGGAGATCGGTGAGGAAATGCGCGCCGGTGATGCTGTGCCCGGGCGCTGATGGACATCAATGGTTGTCAACCGACAGACATGCGGATGGGACAGTGAGAGCGCAAGGGTCGACAGGGCTGGCCGTCCCCGCGGGGTTCGGCGCGCCGCCCATCAGCGAAGCGGAGTTCGATCTGTTTCGCAAGCTGATGCGCGAGGCGGCCGGCATTCATCTTTCGCCGGGCAAGCAAGCGCTGGTGGTCGGACGCCTGAGCCGGCGGCTGCGCGAGCTCGGTCACCGGAGTTTCAGCGAGTATTTCGACTGGCTCAGCCGCCCTTCGGCCGACCCGGCGGCGCGCGCCGAGCGCCAGCTGGCCATTGACCTGCTGACCACCAACGAAACCTATTTCTTTCGTGAACCCCGGCATTTCGATCTCATCCGGGATCGGATCATTCCTTCCTGGCGCGGCCAGCGGGTGCGTTTGTGGAGTGCGGCGTGTTCCAGCGGCGAAGAGGCCTATACCCTGGGCATGCTGCTGGCTGTTCACGGCAGCTGCGAGTGGGAAATCCACGGTACCGATATCAGCACGCGCGTCATCGAGTCGGCGCGGCGTGGCATTTACCCGATGGCGCGCGCTGAGCGCATACCCGGGCGTTATCTCAAGGCCTGCTGCCTCAAGGGCGTGGGCTCACAGGCCGGTAATTTCCTGATCGATTCCGAAATCCGCCGCCGGACCCGGTTTGCGGTCGGCAATCTGCTCGATGACCAGTCTGCGCCGGGAACGTTCGACCTGATCATGCTGCGCAACGTGTTGATCTATTTCGATCCGGAGGTCAAACGGCAGGTGGCGCGCAACGTCGTGCGCCAGCTGCGTCCGGGCGGCTGGCTGATGGTCGGCCACGCCGAAAGCCTCAGCGGCCTGGTGTCGGGGCTCGAGACGGTCATGCCCTCGGTCTATCGTCGCGCGGGTCCGCCATGAGGCCGCCGCTGCAGGAGGATGCTGCCGAGCAGGTCACGCTCAAGCCCGGCGAGCTGCACTTCACGCGCGAGCCGGCCATCATTCGCACGCTGCTGGGATCGTGCATTGCCATCACGCTCTGGCATCCGCGTCGCCGGATCGGCGGCATGTGCCACTACCTGCTGACCGAACGCAGTCAATACGAGCGCGCCCGCCGCCATCCCGCGGGCTATTACGCGACCGATGCGGTGAGCTATTTTCTCAGCCAGGCGAAAGCCAACGGCTGCCGCCCCGGGGAATTCGAAGCCAAGCTGTTTGGTGGCGGCAACATGTTCGATGGCATTCAGGAGCGGCTGGGCTCGATCAACGTCGCCCGGGTCAATGCCGCCGAAGGGCGACGGCTGCTTGAGCACAGTGGTTTTGCCATCAAGGCGGCCGATGTTGGCGGCTCGCGCTATCGCAAGGTTCATTTCGATCTGTCCAGCGGTTTTGTCTGGGTACAGTACGGCGGCCGCAGGGCCGCATCACTCACTTTGGGGGACAACCGAAAATGACTCTCCACAACGGTGACCGGCCGGCTGCCGGCGGCCCCATCAAGGCCATGGTGGTGGACGACTCCGCGCTGGTGCGCAGGCTCGTGAGCGATGTGCTATCGGCTGATGACGGCATCGAAGTGATTGCCACGGCGCACGACCCGATTTTCGCGTTGCGCAAGATGCAAAAGGAATGGCCGGACGTGATCGTGCTCGATATCGAGATGCCACGCATGGACGGGCTGACATTTCTGCGCAAGCTCATGAAGGCCAGGCCCACGCCGGTGGTGATCTGCTCAACCTTGACGGTACAGGGGGCGGAAACCACGATGCAGGCGCTCAGTGCCGGTGCGGTCAGCATCATTGCCAAGCCCGCCAGTGGTTTGAGTGAGTTCTTCGACGGCGGCGCCAACGATGTCGTCGCCGCAGTCAAGGCCGCGGCCCAGGCGCGCCTGAAGAACCTCGGGCGAGGCCTGCCGGAGAAGACGGACTCGTCGTCCGCGCTGTCCGACCCGGGCCGACCGGCAGCGCTCAGCCAGACCACCCAACAGGTGGTGGCGATCGGCACCTCCACCGGTGGCACCCAGGCGCTGGAGCGCGTGCTGACCGCATTGCCGGCCGTCACGCCGGGAATCGTGATCGTGCAGCACATGCCCGAGAAGTTCACCGCGATGTTCGCCCAGCGGCTCGATTCGATCTGCCGCATCGAGGTTCGCGAGGCGCGACACGATGACCGCGTGGTCGCCGGCCGCGCACTGATTGCGCCGGGAGGACGACACATGGAGCTCGTCCGGCGCGGCGCGCACTATCATGTTCGACTCAATGACAGCGAGCCGGTCAACCGTCATCGCCCGTCGGTGGACGTGCTGTTCAACTCGGTGGCCCGCTACGCCGGGCGCAATGCCGCCGGCTTCATTCTCACCGGCATGGGCGACGATGGCGCCCGCGGCCTGCTGGCGATGGCAAAGGTCGGTGCGCACACGGTGGCTCAGGACGAGGAAAGTTGTATCGTCTTCGGCATGCCGCGCGCGGCCATTGAAATGGGCGCGGCCTCGCGCGTGCTTGCGCTCGATCAGATGGCGGCCGAAATCATGCGCAAAGTGGCCGTGGCTCACTCCTGAAGCCGCCGGGCCGTTAGAATGGCCGCTTCGATTTGCATTTGGAGTATCGGAGTCGATGGAACTGACCGCAATCAAGACCCTGCTGGACGACCTGGAGTGCCGTATCGAGGCGCTGAGGGGGTATCTTTGACTACGATGGCCAGAGAGAAAAGCTGGAAGAGGTTACCCGCGAGCTCGAGCAGCCTTCCGTATGGGATGATCCCGACCATGCCCAGAAGCTGAACAAGGAGTTCTCGGATCTTGACCGCTCGGTGAGCGCGCAGCGCAGCGTCATCGAAGGGATCAGCGACGCCGCAGAGCTGCTGGAGTTGGCGCTCGAAGAGAATGATCAGGACACGCTCGAGAGCGTGGCCGAAGATCTGCAGACCATGGAAAGGCAGGTCGCCGAGCTGGAGTTTCGCCGCATGTTCTCCGGCGAAATGGATGACCGACCCTGCTTTATCGATATTCAGGCCGGCTCCGGGGGCACCGAGGCGCAGGATTGGGCGGGAATACTGCTGCGCATGTATCTCAAGTGGGCCGAGCACCGCGGCTGGAAAACCGAGCTGATCGAGGTCTCCGGCGGCGATGTGGCGGGCATCAAGAGCGCGACCGTGCGCGTGGAAGGCGACTATGCTTTTGGCTGGTGCCGGACCGAAACCGGCGTGCACCGGCTGGTACGCAAATCGCCCTTCGACTCGGGTCATCGGCGCCATACCTCGTTTGCCAGTGTGTTCGTCTCGCCCGAGATCGACGACTCCATCGAAGTCGATATCGATCCGTCGGATCTGCGGGTGGATGTCTACCGCGCCTCCGGTGCCGGCGGCCAGCACGTCAACCGGACCGAGTCGGCGGTGCGCATTACCCACGAGCCCAGCGGGATTGTCGTCCAGTGTCAGAACGATCGTTCGCAGCACAAGAACCGCGACCAGGCCATGAAGCAGCTGCGCGCCAAGATCTACGAAATGGAGCTGCAGAAACAGCGCGATCAGGCACAGGCAACGGAAGAAGAAAAGTCCGACATCGGCTGGGGCAGCCAGATCCGCAACTACGTGCTGGATCAGTCCCGCATCAAGGACCTGCGCACCAGCATCGAGCGCTCCGACACCCAGAAAGTGCTCGACGGCGACCTCGATGAATTCGCTGCCGCGTCACTGCAGGCGGGGCTGGAATGAAATCCTGTGCCGCAGATCAACACAGATAAAGAAATGCAATAGCGAAAGGGAAGAAAGGAAGAGCACGGTTGATTGGTCGCAATCGAGCCCCTGAAAGCTTGACTCGGTGTAGCGGGATCCACGGAATGGATGTCCTTCCAATCTGAGTGTATCTGTGTTCATCTGTGGACAATTTATTTTTGAGCGAGTACAGATGATTGACAAGGAACAAGAAAGCACGCCGGAAATGGACGAGAACCGGCTGATTGCCGAGCGACGCGAGAAGCTCCATGCGTTGCGCGAAACTGGCGAGGCATATCCCAATGATTTTCGCGCCAATGCCGACGCGGCCTCGCTGCTTGAGCGCTTTGCCGATGAGGCGCAGTGGGATCAGGCCGCGCTCGAAAAAAACGACGAGCGCTTCAGCCTGGCCGGGCGCATCGTCTCGCGTCGGATCATGGGCAAGGCCAGCTTTACCCATATCCAGGATGCCTCGGGTGCGCGCATTCAGCTGTACCTGCGCCGTGACGATCTGCCCGAAGGCGTGTATCAGGCGTTCAAGCAGTGGGATATTGGCGATATCGTTGGTGTGAGCGGGCGCATGATGCGCACGAAAACCGGCGAGCTTTCCATTCACGCCGATCAGCTCCGGCTGCTGACCAAATCACTCAGGCCGCTGCCGGAGAAGTGGCACGGCCTGACCGATCAGGAAATGCGCTACCGCCAGCGTTATGTCGACCTCATCGTCAATCCCGAGGTGCGCGAGACTTTCGTGCGCCGAACCCTGATCATTCGCGCCATTCGCCATTTTTTTGACGACCACGGTTTCCTCGAGGTCGAAACGCCGATGATGCATCACATCCCCGGCGGTGCCACCGCGCGGCCGTTCGTCACTCACCACAACGCGCTCGATATCGACCTGTACCTGCGCGTCGCCCCGGAGCTGCACCTCAAGCGTCTGCTCGTGGGCGGGCTGGAAAAGGTCTACGAAATCAACCGCAACTTCCGTAACGAAGGCGTTTCAACCCGGCACAATCCCGAGTTCACCATGCTCGAGTTCTACTGGGCGCACGCCGATTACAACGACATGATCCGGCTGACTCAGGAGTTGTTCAACGAGCTTGTGGCGGCGCTGCCGGGTGCGGTCGACGGCCAGATTGAATACCAGGGCCAAAAGATCGACTTCAGCGGAGACTTCGAGCGCATCACGGTCGCCGATGCCGTGATCGAACACTATGACGAGATTTCGGCGGCCGATGTCAAGAACGCCGGCGCACTGCGCGCCGTGTGCCGTAAACACGGCCTGCACGTCGAAGACGGCTGGGGCTGGGGGCGCCTGCTGATGGAGCTGTTCGAGCACCGTGTCGAGCACACGCTGATTCAGCCGACCTTCGTGACCCAGTACCCGATCGAGGTGTCGCCGCTGTCGCGGCGCAACGACGCCGACCCCGATTTTGCCGATCGCTTCGAGCTGGTCATTGCCGGGCGCGAGATTGCCAACGGGTTTTCGGAACTCAATGATCCCGAAGACCAGGCCGAGCGCTTTCACGCCCAGGTTGCCGCGCGTGACGCCGGCGATGCCGAGGCGATGCACTTTGATCACGACTACATCCGGGCGCTGGAATACGGCATGCCGCCGGCGGCCGGCGAGGGCATCGGCATCGACCGCCTGGTGATGCTGCTGACCGACTCGCCCTCGATCCGTGACGTGCTGCTGTTTCCCTACCTGCGGCCGGAAGCCTGAGCCGGCCCTGGCGGGCCAAACGCGGCAGTGGAATGACCGTCAGCTGGCACTGGCCGGCTCATGCGCGCGCGGCGGTTGCCGCCGGCGCTGTACTGGTGGCCTTGGCCCGGTTGGGCTGCTGCCAGCGCTGGCGCCACTGACGAGCGCCTTCAGGGAAGCGCTGCTGGACGATTCGCCGCAGCTCCTGCGCCCGGCCGGGCTGGTCGAGGCTGTCTTCCAGAATCCTTGCGGCCTGCATCCAGGCATCGACGATGTGGCGGAACTTCTGATCGTCGGGCGGCAGGCTGATCAGCAGCCGGAAGGCCGTCTGGTGCTCGCCGCGTTCGTCCAGTTCCAGCGCCAGGCGATAGCGTGTTTCGCTGGCCCGCGGCATCCACTGGTTGAGGCGGTGGTGGTTGCGCTGCCACAGGTCGGTTGCCGCCGCTGTCTGCCGGGTGCGCACCAGACGCCGCATGCGGCGCTCGAGGTGGTTGAGAAACTCGGCCGGCCCGGCAGTTTTGGCCACGAGCTGATCGAACATGTCGTTGAGCTCGGGTTCGTCGGGATAGCGGGTCAGCGCCGCTCCCAGCGCCTGTCGTGCATCCCGGGTGCGCTTTTCCAGAAGCAGAATGCGCGCATCGGCGATCATCAGCGCCGGCTCATGGGTCTCGGGTTCGGGTCGGCGCGGCCGGTCGATGGGGGCAACGCCAGCAGCATAATCGAGCACCCGGCGGTGCGTGCGGGCGAGCATGCCCGTCCGGCTGCCCAGCGCCAGGGCCAGCAGCGCGCCTGCAAAGGCCGCCAAGCCGTCCAGCACTCTGGCGCCACTGCCGTCGAGCAGTCCGGCCAGCACAACCAGAACGAGCGCTGCCCCGGCGCTGGCCAGCGCCAACAAAGCACAGGGTGCGGCCACGCGTTCGAGCATGGGCCACAGCCGCGCCGGCTTGAGCGCTGCGGCCGGCGTGTCGCTGACCACTGCAGCCAGCACCGCGGCCGGCAGAAACGCCGCCATGCCCAGCCAGGCGAACACGGCCAGTGGCGGGTAGGGCGTGAGAACTGCCAGGCACAACAGCAGTGCGCAGGGCAGCCCCGCCGGCAGCAGCCGGCTTCCGGATTCAATCGCTTCGAGGTGGAAAACGTCCGCCAGGCTCGGGCGTTCGAGCCGACCCTCACCGGCCCGCCGGGCCAGGACGAGCATGCCGTGGAATACCGCTGCTGCCGCAGGCAGGCTCAACAGCAGCCCGACAAGTGTGCCGGAGCTCAGCGCAGCGACGGCGGCAGCACCCATTGCCAGCAGCAGCGACGGCAGCGCCAGCGCCTGGCTCAGCGCAACAACAAAGGAGGGCTGCTCGTCTTGCTGAAGGCGCCCCTGCATGATCCGCTCGCACAGCGGGCAGTGAACATCATGGGGCAGTTGATCCGCGTAGGGTCTGCAGTCGCTGCACAGCGGCAGTTGGCAGGCGCTGCAGTACCAGCGAACTTCATGTTGCGGATGAAACCGGCACGACAGACCTGTTGGGTGCTTCATAGAGTGTCACTCCACTATCACCCCCTTTGAGTTTGCGAATCGGGTTTGCCGCAAGCCTACCAGCAAGTGGGCGCAAGGGAAAGCGCGGGTCGATGGACCAATGACATCAAGGCGGTACAATTCAGGCATGCGCTGTACGATCTGCCTGACAATGATCCTGATGAGCATCACCGGCCGCGCCGAAGAGCGCCTCGAGCTGGTCGAGTCACTCGACCTCGAGCGCTACCAGGGCCTGTGGTATGAAATTGCGCGCCTGCCCAATCGGTTCCAGTCCCGCTGTGTCCGCGATGTCAGCGCGCACTATCAGCTGACGTCGGGTGGCGAGGTGGCGGTGACCAATCGCTGCCGCAGCGAAGACGGGCAGTGGATCGAGGCCCAGGGCAGAGCACGCCCTGACCGCTCGGACGGGCGCCAAGCGGCGCTCGAGGTGCGGTTTGCGCCGCGCTGGCTTGCCTGGCTTCCTTTCGTCTGGGGTGAGTATCGCGTCATCGCGCTCGACGAAGACTATCGCCATGCCCTGGTAGGCAGCGACAATCGTGCCTATCTGTGGATCCTCGCGCGGGAACCAGAATTGTCCGCAGCGGTGTTCGAGCACCTGGTGGAGCAGGCGAGCCGGCAGGGTTTCGATATCGACCAGCTGGAGCGAACCCGCCACGGTGAGCCCTTGCAATGATCGAAGTGCTCGTCGTCGGCGCCGGCTGGAGCGGCCTGGTGGCAGCGGCGCGCCTGGCGGCCCGCGGGCGTTCCGTGGTGGTGGTGGAGGAATCCCGGGGAGCCGGCGGGCGCTGCGCCACCCGTCGCGAGCAGGGTTTTGTCTTCGATCACGGCGCCCAGTACCTGACCGTGCGCAGCGAAGCCTTCGAACGCCAGGTGCAGGCCTGGGCGCATTCGGGCCTGCTTGAGGCATGGCAGCCGCGGCTGACGGTTTTTGGACAACAGCCTGCCGGCGCGTCCGAAACGCCACGCCGGCGCTGGGTGGGCGTTGGCGGCATGAATGCCGTGCCTCACCAGCTTGCCCGAGGGCTGGATTGTCGCTGGCAGTGGCGTGCGCAGACGCTGACTTTTGACCGTGATGGCTGGGAAGTGCGCTCGAGCCAGGGCGAGACCCTGCGGGCCCGATCGCTGTTATTGACGGCCCCGGCGCCGCAGTGTGCCGACCTGCTCGGAGCGGAGCACCCCCTGAGTGCAACGCTGCGTAGCGTTGACATGCTGCCGTGCTGGGCCCTGATGCTGGGCTTCGAGCAACCGGTTGACTGTGATTTCGACGCCGCCTTTGTCAATCGCGGACCGCTGACCTGGCTGGCCCGGCGGCCGGCGGCCATCGATGGTGGTCGCGGGGAGGCCTGGATTGCCCACGCTGCGCCGGACTGGTCGCTTGCCCATCAGGGACAGACGGCCTCGGGCGTGGCTGCGGCGCTGCATTCGGCGGCGGCACAGCTGGTGCCGGCGCTTGGTCGTCAGCCGCGGCTTTGCAGCGCACATCTCTGGCGCCATGCGCGCGCTCGCCAGGCGCCGGGTGGCACGATCCTGCGCGACGACGCTACCAGCCTGGTGGTGGCCGGTGACTGGTGCGCCGGCGAGCGTGTCGAAGGCGCGTGGATCAGCGGCGTGGCCGCGGCGCGTCATCTGGGCAAGTACTGAAGTCGTCCGCCTCAAGCCGCCTTGATTGGAGCCGCTAAAGAAGCCGGGCCGCGACAGACCTTGCGGCCACACTTCCGGCGCGGTTCATCCGTGGACCGCCCCGGCCCCACGGATACGGCAGGAGCAGCTGTGCACCGATTCGATCAACTTGCGGTATCGACCCGCATTGCGCTGGCATTCGGCCTGGTGGTGGTGATATATGTCGCCAACGCCGGCCTCAGCATCATGCATCTCGGGCAGGTGCGTGACAGTACCGAAACCGTCTACTCGGACTGGCTGGTGAGCATCACCACGCTGCTGCAGGCCGATCGCGATGCCTACCAGGCCCGGCTGGCGCTTGCCGAACTGCTGGACGAATCGTCGATGACGGCGGCGGGCATGCGCCGGCAGCTCGACTTTGTCGACGAGAACATCACTCAGCTGGGTGAGCGCTTCGGTCGCTTTCGCGGCATTTACCGGGAAGCCACCGGCGACACCGATCACGCACAGTTTGCGCTCTTCGCGAGCCAGTACGAACAGCTCATGAGTTCGGCCCAACGCCTCGCAGCTGCTTTCAGGAGCGGTGACCTTGCCGCGGCGCGCGGCCTCTACCAGCGTCGGTTCGTGCCGGCCTTTGACGCGGCCCGGAAGGCCATCGATGTGTTGACCGAAGACGCCGAGCGGCAGGCCGGAGCCCGATTTGACGTCAGCATCGAGCAGGCGACGAAGATTCGCAATGAATCGATCGTCTTCTTTGGCCTGATTGTGCTGCTGATGCTGGTCAGCGGCGTCATTCTGCGCCGCAGCATCATGCGCCAGCTTGGCGGTGAGCCGGCCCATGCAGTCGAGGTGGCCCGACGTGTTGCCTCCGGCGATCTCGGCGTGACGGTGGACGTGCGCCGCGGTGACAGTACCAGCCTGCTGGCCCACGTCAGGCAGATGGTCGACAAGCTATCGGGGGTGGTTGCGGAGGTCGGCTCGGCAAGTGAAAGTCTGGCTTCGGCTGCTGAAGAGGTATCGGCCACGGCGCAGAGCATGAACGAAGGTGCGAGCGAGCAGGCCGCAAGCGCGGAGCAGACCACCGCCTCGATCGAGCAGATGTCGGCATCGATCGCGCACAACAACGAAAGCGCCCGGGTCACGCGCGATATTTCCGCACGGGCCGCCGACCAGGCCCTGCAGGGCGGCAAGGCGGTCGGCGAGACGGTGGCGGCAATGCAGGCCATCGCCGACCGGATTTCTGTCATTGACGAGATTGCGCACCAGACCAATCTGCTGGCGCTCAATGCCGCCATAGAAGCCGCCCGCGCCGGAGAGCAGGGCAAGGGGTTTGCGGTGGTTGCTGCCGAGGTGCGCAAGCTTGCCGAGCGCAGTCACCAGGCGGCGCAGGAGGTGGGCGAAACCGCACGCGGCAGCGTCGACCTGGCCCGGCGGGCTGGCGAGCAGCTTGAAGCCATGGTGCCCTCGATACAGAAAACCGCGGAGCTGATCGAGGCAATCTCGGCGGCGTCGTCGCAGCAGGCCGCGGGCGCCGGCGAGATCGGCGGCGCGATGGCGCAGCTCAATGGTGTTACCCGGCAATCGGCGTCTTCTTCCGAACAGCTGGCCGCAACCTCTGAACAGATGAGTGCCCAGGCCGAGCAGCTGCAGCAGCTGATCTCTTTCTTTCGCCTTCGCGAGCGGGCCGTGGTCGCGTCGGCGCAAGCGGCACCAACAGCGGGCGGAGGCGTGGTTGGCGGCCGGGCCCGGCAAGCCCGGTCCGGGGCGCGGTTGGCACCGCTGTGATTAAGCCCCGCCGAGCTCGGTGGCGGCCTCACGCGGATACAGCTCGACCACGCCGCGTTCATTTCTGGCGATGGTCATCATCTGCAGCCCTGCGCCCAGGCAGACTGCGGTGCCGGTGGCGTGCCAGTCTCCGAGCACGATCCGTTGACAGTGGCGCTGCTCGCTGCTGCGTGTGGCGCTGTCATGGCCGCTCTGAGGGACGGCGGATTCACCCGGGCGCTCGCCCGCGCCCTGTTCGCCGTCATCGAGGGTCAGATCGTGGATGGCGCAGCGGTGGGTATGGCCGTGGATCATGCGGCGCACGCCGTGTTTGCGAAAGGCGGCGACGACGGCGTCGTGGTTGACGTCCATGATGCCGGCCTCCGTGCTGCCGGTATGGCGACGGCTGGCCCAGCGGGCCAGGCGCGCCATCAGCCGCCGCAACCAGATCGGTTTGGAGAGCATGCGTTGCTGCCATTCCGGGGTGCGGGACTTGCGGCGAAAGCGCTGGTAGGACACGTCGTCGGTGCACAGCGTGTCACCGTGGAGCAGCAGAACATCCCTGCCGCGGTGGCGGAGCAGCTGGGGCTCTTCCAGGCGCGTCATGCCGGCCTGGCGACAGAAGCGGTCGCCGACCAGGAAGTCGCGATTGCCGCAGATGAAATAAATCGGAATGCCGGCCCGGCTCAGTTTCAGCAGCCCGGCGGCCACCTCGCGGCCGAGTTTCCCGGGCGCATCATCGCCGATCCAGACCTCGAACAGATCGCCAAGGATGAACAGCTGCCCGGCCGCGCGGGCCGGGCCGTCGAGAAAGTCCAGGAACAGCCGCGTTGTTTCCGGGCGTTCCTGCTGCAGGTGCAGGTCAGCGATCAGCCAGGTGGTTTCGCTGTCACTCGGTGATTTCGACACTTTCAATAACAACCGTTTCAACCGGCACGTCCTGGTGCATGCCATGGCTGCCGGTTTCAAGGGCGCGAATCCGGTCGACGACGTCCATGCCGTCCGTGACCCGGCCGAACACCGCATAACCCCAGGTCTGTCCCGAGCTCTTGTTGCGGTGGTCGAGGAAGTGGTTGTCGGCCACGTTGATGAAGAACTGACTGGTCGCCGAGTGCGGATCATTGGTGCGCGCCATCGCCAGCGTGCCGCGGGTGTTCTGCAGCCCGTTATCGGCTTCGTTTTCGATTGACGCGCGCGTGGGCTTCTGCCTGAAATCAGCGTCGAAGCCGCCGCCCTGAACCATGAAGTTGTCGATCACGCGATGGAAGATGGTGCCATCGTAGTGTCCGTCCCGGGCATACTGCAGAAAGTTGGCCGTTGACAGGGGGGCTTTGTCTTCAAACAGTTCGACGGTGATGTCGCCGAGGTTGGTGTGCACAATCACGCTGGGGTTCTCCGTTGTATTCGGGGTCGGGTCGTCGCCGGGTTGTTCGGCATCCTGCGCTGCCAGCGGCAGCGCAAGAAAAATCAGCAGGGCAAACAGGGTTCGCATGGCGAAGGTTCAATCCGTGGGTTGCACAAGCGCCCAATGATACGAGTTCAAGATGGAAATGTCAGCGGCCGAAAGCGCCGGGGGCGATCAGGCGCTCCATGGACTCAGCGGGTTACGGCTCGAACCAGCGCGCTGACAGGCCCCGCTGTGGTAAGATTTGATGCTTGTTGCGCACAGTTTGCCCGCCGCTTGCCGGGCGATTGTCGCGGCTCTGAAAGTCAGTAGTTTCAGTCATTTGAAAAACAAACCTAAAGCATTGACGGGGTAACCGCAGATGGCGGAAATGGCACGTGAAGTGCTCCAGGTAAATCTGGAAGATGAAATGCGCCAGTCCTACCTTGATTACGCCATGAGCGTGATCGTGGGTCGGGCGCTACCGGATGTGCGCGACGGCCTCAAGCCGGTGCATCGGCGCGTGCTCTTTGCGATGCACGAGCTGGGTAACGACTTCAACAAGCCCTACAAGAAATCGGCCCGCGTGGTCGGTGACGTCATCGGTAAATATCACCCGCACGGCGATAGCGCCGTGTACGACACCATCGTGCGGATGGCCCAGCCCTTTTCCATGCGCTACATGCTGGTCGATGGCCAGGGCAACTTCGGCTCCATTGACGGCGACTCGCCGGCGGCGATGCGCTACACGGAAGTGCGCATGTCGCGAATTGCGCACCAGCTGCTGGCCGACATCGGCAAGGAAACGGTCAATTTCATTCCCAACTACGACGAGTCGGAAAACGAGCCGACCGTCCTGCCGACGCGAGTACCGAATCTGCTGATCAACGGCAGCTCGGGCATTGCGGTGGGCATGGCCACCAACATTCCGCCGCACAACCTAGGCGAGGTGGTCAGTGCACTGCTGGCGATGATCAGGAACCCCGATATCGACGTCGACGAGATCATGGAACACCTGCCGGGGCCGGATTTTCCCACGGCGGCCATCATCAACGGCGCGGCCGGCATTGAAGAGGCTTATCGCACCGGTCGCGGGCGCATCCACTTGCGCGCAAACACCGAGATCGAGACCGATGACGATACCGGCAGGGTTCGTATCGTGGTCAACGAGCTGCCGTATATGGTCAACAAGGCCCGGCTGCTGGAGAAGATCGCCGAGCTGGTCAAGGAAAAGCGACTGGAGGGGATCTCCGGGCTGCGTGATGAGTCCGACAAGGACGGCATGCGCATGGTCATCGAGCTCAAGCGTGGTGAAGTGGCCGAGGTGGTGCTCAATAATCTGTTCCAGCTGACCCAGCTGCAGACGGTGTTCGGCATCAACATGGTGGCCCTGGTCGACGGCCAGCCAAAGCTGCTCGATATTCAGCAGATGCTGTCGGCTTTCCTGGCGCACCGGCGTGAGGTGGTGACCCGGCGCAGCCTCTACGAGCTGAGAAAATCACGCGAGCGCGCGCACATTCTCGAGGGCCTGACGATTGCCATCGCCAACCTCGATGAAGTCATCGCCCTGATCAAGAATTCCAATACGCCGGCCGACGCCCGCGAGGCACTGCAGCGCCAGCGCTGGGAGGCTGGTCTGGTCGAGGCCCTGCTGGGCCGGGCAGGAGCCGAGCTGTCGCGACCGGAGGGCCTGTTGCCTGAATACGGGTTGAGCGAGGGTGGCTATCAGCTCTCGCCGCAGCAGGCGCAGGCGATTCTGGATTTGCGTCTGCAAAAGCTCACCGGACTGGAACAGGACAAGCTTTCGGAGGAATACGAGGAGATTCTGGACACCATCCGCGAACTGATGCGGATTCTCTCCGAGCCGGATGCGCTCATGCAGGTGATCGAGGATGAGTTGATTGCGGTTCGCGATCAGTTTAACGATGTTCGTCGCTCGGAAATTCTGCGTGACCACCTGGATCTGACCATGGAAGATCTGATCACGCCCGAAGATGTGGTGGTGACGCTCTCGCATGCCGGTTACGCCAAGTATCAGCCGCTGGATCGCTATCGCTCCCAGCGGCGCGGCGGGCGCGGCCGGTCGGCGGCCCGGACCAAGGACGAGGATTTTGTCGAGAGATTCTGGGTAACCAACACCCATGACACGCTGCTGGTATTCACCTCGGCGGGCAAGGTCTACAAGACCAGGGTTTATCAGCTGCCGCAGGCCGGTCACAACAGCCGCGGCCGGCCGATGGTCAATCTGCTGCCGCTCGAAGACGGCGAGCGTATCAATGCGGTGTTGCCCACGCGCGAGTTTCCTGACGACTGGTTCGTGTTCTTTGCAACTCGCAGCGGCCGCGTCAAGAAGACGCCGCTGTCGGATTTCGCCAATATCCGCTCCAACGGCATCTGGGCGGTGCTGCTGGAAGAGGGCGATGAGCTGGTGGATGTGGCGCTGACCGACGGCGACCGCGACATCCTTCTTTTCTCCTCCTCCGGCAAGGCGGTACGCTTTGATGAAACCGACGCCCGCCCGATGGGCCGGCAGACCCGCGGCGTGATCGGCATTCGTCTGCAGAATGCTCAGGAAGAGGAGGTCGTCTCGATGCTGGTTGCCGATGAGGAGCGCGACGACGTGCTGCTGGCCACCGCCAACGGCTACGGCAAGCGCACACCGCTGGAAGAGTTCCCGGTGCACAGGCGCGGCGGCCAGGGGGTGATCGGCATTCAGACCGAGGATCGCAACGGGTCGCTGGTTGCCGCGCTGGCGGTGTCCGACGATGATGACGTCATGCTGACTTCCAATGCCGGCACTCTGGTGCGGATTTCAGCTGCGGAAATCTCGAGCATGAGCCGCAACACCCAGGGCGTGACCCTGATTCGGCTGGACGACGAAGAGCAGCTGATCGGCATGGCGCGGGTCGCCGCGTCCGAAGAGGAAGATGAAGCGGGCGAAGCGGCTCAGGACGAAGACGACTGATTCAGTCGGCAACAGCGGGGTGGCGTTGGGCTGAACCGCTCTTGCCCTGGCTCGGGAAGGTTCACTTCAGTTCGACGCGGTGGCGAGGCCTTCAGTGAACCTTCCCGAGCCAGGGCAAACGCTCTGAGTCGGGTTTCGGGATGCCATCCCGGAGTCGCAGTTTCCTCCCCCGGCTCGGGGCACTCACTTCAGTTCGACGCGGTGGCGAGGTCTTCAGTGAACCTTCCCGAGCCAGGGCAAACGCTCTGAGTCGGGTTTCAGGCGGCCATGCCCGGAGCCGCTGTTTCATTCCCCAGCTCGGACATACTCACGTCAGTTCGGCGCGGTGGCGGGGCATTCGGTGAATCTTCCCGAGCCAGGGCAGACGCTCTGAGTCGGGTTTCAGGTGGCCATGCCCGGAGCCGCTGTTTGCCCGGCTCGGGGATGTTCACTTCGGTTCTGCGCCGTGGCGAGACCGTCAGTGAGCCCTCCCGAGCCAGGCATTCGTCGTCGCGAGCTGGCCTCGAATCGCTCCGGGCGACCAGCCTACATCCAGTCTTCCATCGGCGGGCAGGAGCAGACCAGATTGCGGTCGCCGTAGACGTTGTCCACGCGCCCCACGGGCGTGAAGTATTTGCCCATGCGCAGCTCCCGGACCGGCCAGCCGGCGTCCTGTCGGCTATAGCCGTGCGCCCATTCGTCGGCGCCCAGTTCCTCGACGGTGTGCGGTGCATTCTTGAGCGGGTTGGCCTCGCGGTCCCACTCGCCGCTGGCTACGCGGTCGATCTCCTGCCGGATGCTGATCATTGCCTGAATGAAGCGGTCCAGCTCGGCCTTTGACTCACTTTCGGTCGGCTCGATCATCAGGGTGCCGGGTACGGGCCATGACATGGTCGGCGCGTGAAAGCCGTAGTCCATCATGCGCTTGGCGACGTCTTCCTCGGTGATGTCGGCCGACTCCTTGAAGGGGCGCAGGTCGATGATGCACTCGTGCGCGATGCGTCCGTTCCGGCCCGTATAGAGGATGTCGTAGTGTCCTTCCAGACGTTTGGCGATGTAGTTGGCGCTGAGAATGGCCGCCTCGGTTGCCAGACGCAGACCGTCACCGCCCATCAGGCGAATGTAGACCCAGGGAATGGGCAGGATGCCGGCGCTGCCCCAGGGGGCGGCCGCCACCGGCGGATTGCTGCCGAATTCAGGTCCCAGCAGACCGCTGCCGTGGCCGGGCAGAAAGGGGATGAGGTGCTCGCGAACACCGATCGGTCCGATGCCCGGTCCGCCGCCACCGTGCGGAATGCAGAAAGTCTTGTGAAGGTTCAGGTGGCAGACGTCGGCGTAGTCGGCAATGCGCGACCAGCCCACCAGGGCGTTGAGGTTGGCGCCGTCGAGATAAACCAGGCCGCCGGCTTCGTGTATCTGCTCGCAGATGTCGACCACCGACTCCTCGAACACGCCGTGCGTGGACGGGTAGGTGATCATCAGGGCGGCGAGGCGTTCGCGATGCTCGTCGATCTTCGCACCCAGGTCGTCGAGGTCGATATTGCCCTGTCGGTCGCATTTGACGACGACAATTTCCATCCCCGTCATCTGCGCGCTGGCCGGGTTGGTGCCGTGCGCCGAAGACGGAATCAGGCAGATATCGCGCTCATGGTTGCCCTGGTCTTCGTGCCAGCCCTTGATCGCCAGCAGGCCGGCGTATTCACCCTGCGAGCCGGCATTGGGCTGCAGTGAAAATGCCTTGAAACCGGTGATCTCGCAGAGCATGCCTTCGAGCTCGTCGATAAGCTGGTGATAGCCGCGCGCCTGCTCTGGCGGGCAGAAGGGATGCAGCTCGGAGAACTCCGGCCAGGTAATCGGCATCATCTCGGCGGTGGCGTTGAGCTTCATGGTGCACGAGCCCAGCGGAATCATGGCGTGGGTCAGGCTCAAATCGCGGTTTTCCAGGCGCTTGAGATAGCGCAGCATCTCGGTTTCGGAGCGATAGCGGCTGAACACTTCGTGCTCGAGATAGGGCGTGCGCCGGCGCAGGCTTTCGGGAATGGCCTGGAAGTCCGCGTCGAGCGCTTCGTCGAGCGCGGTGATGTCTGCGGCGTCTTCGCCGCGGAAAAAGCCGAGAAGGCTCGACAGGTGCTGCCGTCGGGTCTGTTCGTTGAGGCTGATGCCGATGACGCCCTCGCGATCGGCGCGCAGGTTGATGCCTGCCTGCTGGGCGCGATGCAGCAGCTCCTGGCGCCGCGGTTCGTCGACGCGCACCGTCAGGGTGTCGAAGTAGTGTTCGTTTTCGAGCGTGTAACCGGCATCGACGATGCCGCGGGCAAGAATGCCGGTCTGGCGGTGAATGCGCTGCGCGATCTTCTTCAGGCCTTCCGGGCCGTGCCAGACGGCGTAAAAGCCGGCCATCACTGCCAGCAGCGCCTGGGCGGTGCAGATATTGCTCATTGCCTTTTCGCGCCGGATATGCTGTTCGCGTGTTTGCAGGGCCATGCGCAGCGCCGGATTGCCGTGGCGGTCCTTTGATACGCCGATGATGCGGCCGGGCACATTGCGACGGTAGGCTTCGCGGGTGGCGAAAAAGCCGGCGTGCGGCCCGCCGTATCCCATGGGCACGCCAAAGCGCTGGGCGCTGCCGACCACCACGTCGGCACCGGCCTGGCCGGGAGACTCGAGCAGCAGCAGCGCCATCAGGTCGGCGGCGACCGCCACCTGAACGTCGCGCTCGTGTGCCTGCGAGACCACATTGTCGAGCGGCTCGACGGCGCCGTTACTGCCCGGGTACTGAACGAGAACGCCGAAACAGTCGATGTCGGGCAGGGCCGAGTGCAGATTCTCGTGCACCTGTACGTCGATACCCAGATGACGACCACGGTTGCTGACCACCTCGATGGTCTGGGGCAGGCAGTTGGCATCCACCAGAAAGACGTCGCTCTTGTTCTTGCGGTTGACGCGCTTGAGCATGGCCATGGCTTCGGCCGCAGCCGTGCCTTCATCGAGCAGCGAGGCGTTGGCCATTTCCATGCCGGTCAGATCCATGACCATCTGCTGGAAGTTGAGCATGCCTTCCAGGCGGCCTTGCGAGATTTCGGCCTGATAGGGCGTGTACGCGGTATACCACCCCGGGTTCTCGAGCACGTTGCGCAAAATTACCGGGGGCGTCAGCGTGGGGTGATAACCCAGCCCGATCATCGAGTGGGCAACGCTGTTGCGTGAAGCCAACTGGCGGATGGTTTCAAGAACACGTTCTTCGTTTTCGCCGGCGGGGAGGTCCAGCGGCCGGTCGGCGCGAATGCTGCCAGGCATGGTCTCCAGGGCCAGCGCCTCCAGCGAATCGCAGCCGACGACATCGAGCATTTCGCGGACCTCATCGGCGGAAGGGCCGATGTGCCGCGAAATGAAATCGTCATGCGATTCCAGATGGTGGAGAGGCGTAGAAGTATTCCGATTGTCGGTCATTACAGAAGCAGTCCTTGCGTAGAGGTCGTGAACACGTAGTGGTCGATCAGGAGAAACGCGAACAGAGCCATGAGGTAGACCACTGAATAATTGAACATGTGCATGGCCAGCTGTTCGTTGCTGGAGCGCATGATGGCGATGGCGTAGCCGAGAAAGCCGACGTTGAGGATCATGGTGCCGACCAGATAGGCCAGCCCGCTCATGCCCGTCAGCCAGGGCAGCAGTGTGATCAGCACGAGGATGATGGTGTAGAACAGAATCTGCCAGCGGGTGAATCTGACGCCGTGCGTGACCGGCATCATGGGCACGTCGGCGGCGGCGTAGTCCTCGCGGCGGTGGATGGCCAGAGCCCAGAAATGCGGCGGGGTCCAGACAAAAACAATCAGGAAAAGAATCAGGGCATGGGCATGAATTTCGCCGGTGACCGCGGCCCAGCCCAGCACCGGTGGTGCGGCGCCGGCGGCACCGCCGATGACGATGTTCTGCGATGTGGCGCGCTTGAGCCAGGCGGTGTAGATCACGGCATAGCCGATCAGGCTGATGAAGGTCAGTACCGCGGTCAGCGGGTTGACCAGAAAGACGAGAATCAGCATCGAAACAGCGGCCAGAATCAGGGCAAAGATGAGTGCCTGGCGGCGGTTGAGCTGTTTGCTGGGCAGTGGTCGGTTGCGCGTGCGCGCCATGATGCGATCGGCGCGCTCGTCGAGCAGATGGTTGATGGCGGCCGCCGAGGCTGCTGCCATGCCGATGCCCAGCGTGCCCCAGATCAGCGCGTCGAGCGGGATCATGCCCGGCACCGACAGCGCCATGCCGACAACCGCGGTAAACACGATCAGTGACACGACCCTGAGTTTGCACAGGCCGAGAAAGAAACGCGTTCGCTGCCGTATTGTTGCCGTGGCTGCCGTCATTTGCGCTCGTTGGGGGTGAATCGCTGCGCCGGTGTTGCCGGAATCACTCCGGCCCGGTCTGAGTCCAGGTGAGCAGGCGCGAGAGATCCCGGCGCATGCCGTTGAGATCTGCATCCTGCGGGTAACTCAGTATTATATGCCCCTTGGGGTCGACAATGTAGCTGATTGGCTTCAGACCGGGGTCGGGCAGGGCGGTGCCGAGGGTTCTTCCGGCCGCTCCGGCCACTACGCGAAAATCCTCGGCCAGGTCATGGATGGCGCTCAGCGTGTCGTTGTTCACCTCGCCGGGGGTGACCAGCATCAGGTCGATTTCGGGCTGGTGACGATCCTGGCCGAGACGGATCTGGCGCAGCCAGTAGAGGTCTTCCAGGCAGGCTTCGCTGCAGCCGGCAGGGCGATAATGCAGCAGCTGCCACTGGCCGGCCAGCGTCTCGCGGCTGACGCGATTTCCGGCGGCGGTCTGGAGCTCGAATTCCGGCAGCCGGACGGCCGGCTGCAACAGCTCGCCGTGATTGCGCGTGCTGCCTGGGCGCCAGTCAAGCCACTGGCTGTTGAGCAGAATCGCGATTGCGACGGGAGCGAAAAACAGCGCCAGCAGAAGGGCAACGGTAACTTTTTTCATGACTTTCCGGTTCGCTTGCGATGGCGAAGACTGCGCCACGTCAGGGTGACCCAGATGAGCAATACCGCGACTGCCATGGTGATCCACTGCCAGGCATAAGCATGATGACGGTCGGGCCCGAAGTTGACCGGACGCCACTCATCGCCGGTCAGGTGCGCCGCGTGGGTGGGCTCGAGCAGAATCACACGGTCAGCCAGCCGGGTGCCCAGGGCTGTCTCGACGCGGTCGAGGTCGAGATAGGTCACCAGGTTCGGCCAGTGGTCCGCGTCAAGCGCGCGGGCCGTTCCGAGCTCCAGGCCGACGCGCGGCGGGTTCGCCAGTCGACCGCTGATGGCCAGGCTGCCACGGGGCGTGTCGACTTTCGGCAGCGCTTCCTGGCGGGAGGGCAGCGGATACCAGCCCCGGTTGACCAGCCAGGAGCGCGCCGTGCCCTCGGGTTGAAAGGGCGTAAAGACATGCACGCCGGGTTGGCCGCCGCGCATCTGGTTGTCCAGCAGGATGTGGCGCGATGAATCAAAAACCCCGCGCACCTGCACTCGGGCGTATGCCGCTGCTTCTGCAGTCGTCTGATCCAGCGTGACCGCTTCGGCTTGTTGCCAGGATTGCAGCATGGCCTGCTTCTCCTGCGCGCGATCGAACTGCCACACGGCCAGCCTGGCACACAGGAGGATCACCACAACCGCGGCAAGGTGCGGCAGCCAGCGAATGATGAAGGAAGAGAGCCTGCTCATGGCGTCAGACCATTATAATGGCAGCGACATTTTCGCCGGAGCCTTCTGTTGCTCAGCAAAGTACTGATCATCGCTGCCTTTCTCACCATTCTTTATACCCTGGCGTCAAGCTTCTACTTTCTGGTCAAGGATGCCGGCGAGGGGAACCGCACGGTGCGGCGCCTGAGCTGGCGCGTGGGGATCTCGATCGGGCTGGTATTCACGCTGTGGGTGGCCTTTCAGCTGGGCTGGATCGAGCCACAGGGCGTCAACCCGGTGCACTACTCGGGCGGGAATGGCTGAGCTCTGACGCGGAGTCGGAAGCCGGGCGGTTCGATCAGACCGGCAACGGCGCTTGCAAACATCCGCACTGGCTGACAAAACGCGCCGTTTGGCATCGTCGGCAGTTCGGTGTGCGGAGAACCGTCGTGCAGAGAACCGTCGCCCGCCGTTGCCGTCAGGGTGCCGATCGTTCAGCCTTCCAGCGCGCTGTTGATGGCCTTGAGCAGCTCTTTCTTGTCGACCGGCTTGGTGATGTAGGCGGCCGCGCCCTGGCGCATGCCCCAGATGCGGTCGGTTTCCTGATCCTTGGTGGTGACGAAGATCACCGGAACGTTCGCCGTCGACTCTTCCTTGCCGATGCGCCGGGTGGCCTGAAAGCCGTTGAGGCCGGGCATGACGATGTCCATCAGGATAGCGTCGGGCAGGTGCGACTTGGCTTGCTCCACGCCTTCTTCACCGCTGGAGGCGGTAATCACTTCGTGGCCCCCGCCTTCGACGATCTTCTTCAGCGAGTAGAGATGGGTCTCGGAATCGTCAACGATCAGAATCTTGGCCATGGAAATCCCTTGTATGACTGTTGTAGTACGCAAACTGGAATGGATTTCATCATACCCGAAACCAGCGCCCGGGGTCGCGTGAGGTCAGCTTCAGTCCAGCCTGACGCGTACGGTAATGCGCCCGCGCCCCTGACCGGCGAGCAGCTGCCCGAAGGCGTCTTCGAGGCCGTTCAGATCGATCGTGGGCGCGGCAATCCGGTCCAGATGTCGCGGCTTCCAGTCGCTGGCCAGCCGCTGCCAGATTTCGTTGCGAATACTGTAGGGGCAGCCGGCGGAGTTGATCCCCAGCAGGCCGATGCCGCGAATGATGAAGGGCATCACCGTGGTATTGACGCCGATGCCGCCGGCCATGCCGCAGGAGGCGATGTTGCCCCAGGGTTCGATCACGCGGGTCAGCCCGGAGAGCATGTCGCCGCCGACGTTGTCCAGAGCGCCGGCAAACCGGGATGAAGCCAGCGGTGATTCCGGCCAGTAGAGCTCGCGCCGGGAGATGCACTGCGATGCACCGAGCTCGTGCAGCCAGTCGAACTCGTCTTCCTTGCCGGAGATGGCCGTGACCTCGTAGCCGGCTTTGGAGTAGATGTCGCAAGCCAGCGAGCCGACGCCGCCGCTGGCGCCGGTAATCGCGATGGTGCCCATGTCCGGCCGCTGACCATTGGCCTCCATGCGCCACAGCCCGAGCGCGGCGGTAAAGCCGGCGGTGCCGAGCAGCATGGCCTCATGCAGGGACAGGCCATCGGGCAGTGGAATCAGCCACTCCGACGGCACCCGCAGGAACTCGCTGTAGCCGCCGTCACGGGTTTCCGATAGGCCGCTGCCGGTAATCAGAACTTCGTCGCCATCGGCAAAGTCTGCGTGTTCGGACTGCACCACGGTCCCGGCGGCGTCGATACCGCCGTTGAGCGGAAAGCGGCGCAGGATCTTGCCCTGGCCGGTGCCGGCCAGGGCGTCCTTGTAGTTGACGCTGGACCAGGCGACGCGAATGACGACGTCACCCTCGGACTGATCATCGATCGACTGCTCGACAATTTCGCCGCGATAGCCGTCCTCGTCGTCGCTGATCCGGAAAGCGCGGAAGGTGTCGGAAATGGCTTCGGTCATGATGTCGTCAATCCTGGCAACGTCGTATCGCTGATCTTTCAGCCTGCACTGTCAACCCGGCCGCGCTCAGTTGACCTTGTGGATGGCGCGCTTGTCCACGGCCAGCGCGGCTTCGTGGACGGCCTCCGACAGGGTCGGGTGAGCGTGGATGATGCGGGCGAGGTCCTCGGCGGCGCCGGCGAACTCCATTGTGACCACGCATTCGGCAATCAGCTCCGAGGCGCTGGGGCCAATGATCTGCACGCCCAGCAGGCGGTCGGTCTCGGCATCGGCGATGACCTTCACGGTTCCGGGGGCATGCCCCATGGCCAGCCCACGCCCGCTGGCGGCAAACGGAAAGTTGCCCACGTGGTACTCGACGCCTTCTTCCTTCAGCTGCTTTTCGGTCTTGCCCAGCCAGGCGATTTCGGGGTCGGTGTAGATCACCCAGGGCACCGTATCCAGGTTGAAGTTTCCCTGGCTGCCGGCGATGGTTTCGACCACCGCGATGCCTTCTTCGGACGCCTTGTGCGCCAGCATCGGGCCGCGCACCAGGTCGCCCACGGCCCACACGCCGTCGACTGCCGTGCGGCAGTACTCGTCGACTTCGACCTGGCCGCGGTCGGTCATCTTCACGCCGGAGTCATCGGCCAGCAGACCCTCGCCGGCACCCTTGCGGCCCACGGCCACCAGCAGCTTGTCGAAGGTTTCGCTGTGCTCGCCCTTGGAATCCTCGTAGGTGACGGTCACCTTGCCGTCGGCAACCTCGGCGCCGGACACCTTGGCGCCCAGGCGAATATCGAGGCCCTGCTTCTTGAACTCACGGGCGGCGACGCGCGAGCTGTCCTTGTCGATGGCCGGAAGGAATTCGTCCAGCGCTTCGAACAGCATCACCTCGCTGCCCAGGCGTGACCAGACGCTGCCCATTTCCAGGCCGATCACGCCGGCGCCGATGACGCCCAGGCGTTCGGGTACTTCGGGAAATTCCAGCGCGCCGATGTTGTCAACGATGGTCTCGCCATCGAGCTCGACGTTGGGAATGGAGAAAGCGACAGAGCCGGCGGCAAGAATGACGTTCTTGCCCTTGACCGTGTAGGCCTCGCCGTCGTGCGGGCTGAGCTCCACCTCGCGTTCGGCCAGAAGCTTGCCGCGACCGTTGACGAATTCGACCTTGTTGGCCTTGAGCAGCTGGGTGACGCCTCCGGTGAGCTGCTTGACCACTTGATCCTTGCGCTTGAGCATCTGTTCGACATCGATGCTGACTTCATCGACCTGAATGCCATGCTCGGCGTAGTCGTCACGGACGCTGGCGAAGTGCTTGGAGGAGTCCAGCAGCGCCTTGGACGGAATGCAGCCGATGTTCAGGCAGGTGCCGCCGGGGGCCGGCTTGTCGTCTGCGTTCTTGCGATCGTCTACCAGCAGGACTTTCAGATCCAGCTGCGCGGCCCGAATGGCGGCCACGTAGCCTCCGGGCCCGCCGCCGATCACGATTACGTCGAATTCCTTGTCAGCCATTGTGTTTCCTCTCGATCAGGTTCTGCGCCATCAGTTGGGAGCTTCAAGCGTCTGAAAAGCTCGAACGGGAAGGGCGCGAAGAAGGCACGAAGGGCACGCAAGAGTCAGATTCCACTTCGCGGACTTCGTGTCTCCTTCGTGCGCTTCGTGTGCTTCGTGTGCTTCGTGTTTATGGAGTACGTTCTTGCAAACTACAGCCCCAGCAGCATGCGGGCCGGGTCTTCCAGGGCTTCCTTGATGGCCACCAGGAACTGGACGGCGTCCTTGCCGTCGACGATGCGGTGGTCGTAGGACAGGGCGATGTACATCATCGGGCGGATGACGATTTCGCCGTCGATGGCCACCGGGCGTTCCTTGATGGTGTGCATGCCCAGGATGGCCGACTGCGGCATGTTGAGCAGTGGCGTCGACAGCAGTGAGCCGAACACGCCGCCGTTGGTGATGGTGAAGGTGCCGCCCTGCAGATCCTCGAGCTGGATCGTGCCCTTGCGTGCTTTCTGGGCGTAATCGGCGATGCCCTGTTCGATTTCGGCCAATCCCATGCGGTGGGCGTCCCTGAGCACCGGTACTACCAGTCCGCGGTCGGTGGAGACGGCAATGCCGACGTCCTGATAGCCGTGGTAGATGATCTCTTCGCCGTCGACCGAGGCGTTGACCACGGGGTGCTTCTGCAGCGCCTCGCAGGCGGCCTTGACGAAAAACGACATGAAGCCGAGCTTGATGTCGTGCTTTTTCTGGAAATCTTCCTGGTAGCGCTTGCGCAGATCCATGACCGCCTTGAGGTCGACCTCGTTGAACGAGGTCAGGATCGCGGCGGTGCTCTGCGCTTCCTTCATGCGCTCGGCGATGCGCGCGCGCAGGCGCGACATCTTGACCCGTTCTTGCGGGCGCGGGCCGGTGGCACCGCCGGCCATGTGACCCATGACGTCACCCTTGGTGACGCGTCCGCCACGGCCGGTGCCTTCGATCTGGCTGGCATCGAGATCGTTTTCAGCCACCATCCGGCGCGCCGAAGGCGGCAGGTCCTTTTCGGCATCCTTCGACTGACCGGATCGCTTCTGCTTTTCGCTGTCGTCACGCTGGTCAGCCTGGCTGTCTTCGTCCCGGCCCTTGTCTTCCGAGTCCGCCTCTTCGGAGTCCTCATCCGCCGATTTGCTCGGTGCCTCGCCTTCTTTCATCTTGCCCAGCAGCTCGCCCTCGGTGACGGTGTCGCCCTCTTCGGCGCTGATTTCCTCGAGCACGCCGTCGGCCGGGGCCGGCACTTCGAGCACGACCTTGTCGGTTTCGAGATCGACGAGATTTTCGTCGCGCTCGATCGCATCGCCGGGCTTCTTGTGCCACTTGGCAATGGTGGCGTCCGAAACGGATTCGGGCAGATTGGGAACTTTGACTTCAACGCTCATGGGTAGATTACTCCGTGAATTTGCCTGGGGTCAGCGCCTCGCCGACCAGGCGCTTTTGTTGTTCGATATGGACTTGGTAATAGCCGACGGCCGGCGACGACGAGCCCTTGCGGCCAACGTAGCCAAGCTCCTGATCGTCGCGGATACAGGCCTGAATATGATGGCGAATCTGGAACCAAGCGCCCTGGTTCATGGGCTCTTCCTGGCACCAGACCACTTCGCCGGCGTTCTCGTAGCGCGCGATGATCGCCTGGAACTCCTCACGCGGGAAGGGGTAGAGCTGCTCGACGCGGACCAGGGCAACGTTGTCGACTTCGTCCTTGGTCAGCTGATCGGCGAGATCGAAGTAGACCTTGCCGGAGCAGAAGACCACGCGCTCGACCTTCTTCGGATCGGGCCCGGCGGGATCATCGATGATCAGCTCGAAGCGGCCGTTCTCGAGGTCGTCGAGCGACGAGGTCGAGGCCTTGTGGCGCAACAGCGACTTCGGCGTCATCACCACCAGCGGCTTGCGGAAGTGCCTGAGCATCTGCCGCCTGAGCATGTGGAACATCTGCGAAGGCAGGGTCGGGGCGCAGACCTGCATGTTCGCGCCCGAGCACAGCTGCATGAAGCGCTCCAGCCGGGCTGAGGAATGCTCCGGTCCCTGGCCTTCGTAGCCGTGCGGCAAAAACATCACCAGACCGCACAGGCGGCCCCACTTGGCTTCACCGGAGGCAATGAACTGGTCGATGACCACTTGTGCGCCGTTGGCGAAGTCGCCGAACTGGGCCTCCCAGATCGTCAGCGTGGTCGGTTCGGCGGTGGCGTAGCCGTATTCAAAGCCCAGCACCGCCTCTTCCGACAGCAGCGAGTCGATCACCGTCACCCGCCGCGGATCATCGGTGAACTGACGCAGCGGGAGAATCGAGCTGCCGTCGACCTGGTTGTGCAGCACGGCATGGCGATGGAAGAAAGTGCCGCGGCCGGAGTCCTGACCGACCAGGCGCAGGCCGCAGTCGTCATTGATCAGCGTGGCGTAGGCCATGGTTTCGGCAAAGCCCCAGTCCATGGGTGATTCGCCGGTCGCCATTTTCTTGCGTGAGTCGATGATGCGCTGAACCTGCTTGTGCAGCTCGAACCCTTCGGGCAGGGTGGTCAGTTGGTCCGACAGCTTGCGGATGGTGGCGGGCTCGACGCCGGTGTCGACCTCTTCGCGCCACTCGCCGTCGAGGTAGGGTTCCCAGTCGACGGTCTCGATCGCTTCGTCTTCGTCGAGCAGGTCGACGACCGGCTCGCCGGCGTCAAGCTTGTCGCGATAGTCTGCGTTGGCCTGCTCGATGGCCTTCTTGTCGACCAGACCTTCCTTGATCAGGCGGTCGGCGTACTGCTTGCGAACGGTGTCGAGCTTGCGGATGGTTGTGTACATGCGCGGCTGGGTTGCCGCCGGCTCGTCGGCCTCGTTGTGGCCCAGGCGGCGGTAGCAGACCAGGTCGAGCACGACGTCCTTCTTGAATTCGTGACGGAAGTCGGCCAGCACACGCGTGGCAAACAACACGGCTTCGGGGTCGTCGGCGTTGACGTGCAGGATCGGCGCCTGAACCATCTTGGCCACTTCCGTGCAGTACAGCGTCGAGCGCGTGTCGAGCGGGTTGGACGTGGTGAAGCCGATCTGGT
This sequence comes from Wenzhouxiangella sp. YN1, assembly GCF_056324145.1. Lineage (NCBI taxonomy): Bacteria > Pseudomonadati > Pseudomonadota > Gammaproteobacteria > Chromatiales > Wenzhouxiangellaceae > Wenzhouxiangella > Wenzhouxiangella sp. YN1. The sequence continues at coordinate 113,506 of NZ_JBJNIO010000155.1, read as the reverse complement.
TGTTGACCACCACGTGGATGGTGCCGCCGACGGCAAAGCCGCGTGCCTGCGACATGTTGAGCAGCTCGGTGTTGACGCCCTGGCCGGCGATGGCGGCGTCGCCGTGCACCAGTACCGGCAGCACTTGGTCGCGGCGATCGTCGTGCAGGCGCATCTGGCGGGCACGGGCCGAGCCGGCAACCACCGGGTTGACGATTTCCAGGTGCGACGGGTTGAAGGCCAGGGCCAGGTGCATCGGCCCGCCCGGCGTGGGCACGTCGGAGCTGAAGCCCATGTGGTACTTGACGTCACCGGTGCGGCTGGGATCGTCATACTCCATCTTGCCCTCGAACTCCGCGAACAGGTCGGCGGGGCTCTTGCCAAGAATGTTGACCAGCACGTTCAGCCGGCCGCGGTGGGCCATGCCGATGACCATTTCACGCACGCCCTGACTGCCCGTGTGGCGGATCAGGGTGTCGAATAGCGGGATCATGCTCTCGCCGCCTTCCAGCGAGAAGCGTTTCTGGCCCACGTAGCGTGAGTGCAGGTATTTTTCCAGGCCTTCGGCGGCGGCCAGCTTGTCGAGCAGCCGTCGGCGCTCGCCGGCTTCGGGCGTGTAGTGGCCGCGCGTGCCTTCCAGGCGCTGCTGCAGCCAGCGCCGCTGGTTGGTGTCGGTAATGTGCATGTATTCGACACCGATGCTGCCGCAATAGGTGTCGCGACAGATTTCGACGATTTCCTTCAGCGAGCGGTGGTCAGGACCCGCCAGGGTGCCGGTGTGAAAGTTGGTTTCGAGATCGGACTCCGACAGGCTGTGGAAACCGAGCTCGAGATCGGGAACCTGCGGGCGCTCGCTCAGGCCCAGCGGATCGAGCTGGGCGCGCTGATGGCCGCGCACGCGGTAGGCGTTGATCAGCCGCAGAACGCCGGCCTGCTTGAAGTCCTCAGCAGCGGTGCCGGCGCTGTAGTGTCCATTGGCGGCCAGGTTCTGGAAGTGTGCCTCGATCCGGCGGTGTCGAGTGTCGGTGTCGACCGAGTCCGCCAGTTCGGAAAACAGTTTCTGCCAGTTTTCCGGAACGGACTCGGGATCGTCCAGCCAGGCTTCGTAGAACGCCTCGACATAGTCGGCGTTACCGCCGGAAAGATGAGAGTTGCGGTACTGCTCCTGAAGGAAGTCGGTCATGAAAAAGGTGTGGCTCGGATGGGTGTCCAGTGGAAGACAGTTGATTATAACGGCGGCGGGCACTCTGTTGGGCTCAATATGCCGATATCGACCCGTATTGCCGCGTTTGCCTGCATATCGTTCGCCAATCGCGCGTCAAACGTAGCGATCGATAGCGCGCGCCATGGCCGCCGCGTTGCCGGTGTAGGTCGACGGGCTCAGCTCGAGCAGCCGGGCGCGATCGCTTTCGGGAATGTCGAGGCCGGTGATGAATTCGCGGATGCGTTCGCGATCGATGCCGCGGCCGCGGGTCAGCGCCTTGAGCTTCTCGTAAGGCTCGGGCACACCGTGCAGGCGCATGACGGTCTGCACCGCCTCGGCCAGCACCTCCCAGGCGCGCTCGAGGTCGGCAGCCAGCCTTTCCTCGTCGGGGGCGATCCGGTCCAGGCCCTTGAGAATCGACTGCCAGGCCAGCGAGGCGTAGCCAAAGCCCGAACCCAGCGAACGCTGCACCGTGGAGTCGGTCAGGTCGCGCTGAAAGCGTGAAATCGGCAGTTTGTCGGCGAGATGGCCGAGCAGGGCGTTGGCCAGGCCCAGATTGCCCTCGCCGTTTTCGAAGTCGATCGGGTTGACCTTGTGCGGCATGGTCGAGGAGCCGACTTCGCCTTCGACCAGACGCTGGCGAAAATACCCCAGCGAGACATAGCCCCAGGCGTCGCGCGCGAAGTCCAGCAGCACGGTGTTGACGCGCATCAGCGCGTGTGCGACTTCGGCAATCATGTCGTGCGGCTCGATCTGGGTGGTGTAGGGGTTCCAGACCAGACCGAGGTCTTCGACGAAGTCGCGCGCCAGGCTGGGCCAGTCGACGTCCGGGCAGGCAGCCATATGGGCGTTGAAGTTGCCCACGGCGCCGTTGATCTTGCCCGTGATTTCGATCTGATCGAGCGCCCGGCGCTGGCGGCGCAGACGAAAAACCACGTTGGCCAGCTCCTTGCCCAGCGTGGTGGGCGAGGCGGTCTGTCCATGGGTGCGCGAGAGCATCGCCATGCCGGCGGTGTCCTTGGCCATGGTTGCCAGCCGCTCGTCGAGCTGTCCCAGCAGGGGGTCGAGCTCTTCGACCACGGCGTGTCGGATGATCAGCGCCCAGGCGAGGTTGTTGATGTCTTCGGAGGTGCAGGCGAAATGGATGAATTCGGTGTGGGGCTGAAGTGAACTGCGCTCGGCGAGGCGTTCCTTGAGCCAGTATTCGACCGCTTTCACGTCGTGGTTGGTCGTGCGCTCGATGGCCTTGACCGCGGCCGCATCATCCTCGCTGAACTCGTCGACCAGGCGATCGAGAAAGTTGCGGTCTGCACGTGAAAGCTCGGGCAGGGCAGTGAAGGCAGGCTCGGCTGCCAGCGCCTTGAACCAGGCCACCTCCACGCGAACGCGATGGCGAATCAGGCCGGCTTCGGATGCCAGCCAGCGCAGCCCGCCGAGCCGGTTGGCGTAGCGTCCGTCAAGCGGCGATAGAGCAGTCAGGGCGTGAGTGTTCATCGGGTTTTGCCATCGTTTCGATCAGCCGGTAATGATACCCCAGCAAGCCGGTGATTTTGCCCTGCCGGAGGCGGGCCGGTCAGCGGTATTGCCGCAGATAGCGCCACTCCAGCAGGCGCTTGAGCCAGTGCATGGCGCGTAGCGGCGGCAGCACGCGATTGGCTTTGTCGTTGCGCGTGACGAGGATGCCGCGGTCGTGCAGGTCGACAATGCACACCAGTTCGCTCTTGAAGGTCTTGTCGGCCGGCTTGTGGGCAAGCTCGGCCAGCAGGTTGTCGGCGGCGGCAGCAGCCTGCAGGTCGGCCATGTGCGCCTGCTTCGGCATCCAGCCCGGTCCGGGAAACGAACCGGCGTCGCCGGCCACGTACACGCGCTCGAAGCCCTCGACCCGGCAGTGCGCATCGGCTGCGATCATGCCACCGGGTGAACGTGGCAGCGTGGTGTTGTCGAACCAGTCGTTACCGGTCATGCCGGGCATGAACAGGATCAGGTCGGCGGCAAAGCTCGCGGCCTCGGTCTCGACACCGTCAGCGCTCAAGCGCTTCGGTTTCTGGCCAAGGTGCATCCGGATGTCGCGCTTTTGCATTTGCGCGAGCAGGCGGTCGACCGCCTTGCCGCCCAGCCGCTGACCGGGTTTTTCAGCCGGACTGAAGAAGTGCAGATCGAAGCGCTCGCGCCGGCCCTGCCGGCGCAGCCAGGTGTCGATGCCGAACAGGAATTCGAACACCGGGCCGCCGCGCATGGCCGAAGGCTCCGCCGGGTTGCCGGCAAAGCCGAAGGCAATCGAGCCCGAGCCCAGGCTCTGGAGGCGGTCGCGCAGGCGCGTCATTTCCCATGGCCCGCCACAGGGCAGGAAGCTGTGCTCGATGCCCGGCAGCGTGCGCAGGAACTGCCCGCCGCAGGCAATGATCAGGCCGTCGTTGGCCACCTCGCCGGTGCTTGTCTGTACGCTGCGCCCATCGTCGGACAAGCCGCCGGCCCGGCTGGCGTGATGGCGCACACGCATGCGCTCGAGGAAGCCATCGAGCGGCACGATCAGGTCTTCGGCCCGGCGCCTGCTGGTCGGGATCCAGATCGTGCCGGGGTAGTAGACCAGCTCGGCCCGGGGCGCGATCAGGTCGATGCCCAGCCGGGCATCGGCCTGGCGCAGCCGGCGAACGGCGGTCAGGGCGGCGAATCCCGAACCGATAACGGTCACGCGCGACATGGTGTGTTCGCCTTGCGTCTGAAATGGACGCTTATATTAACAAGTGCTAATCAGGCGCATGGTCGAGCATGTAGTCCAGGGTCAACGTGGCCAGCGCGCGCACGCCGGTCTGCATGGCCGACTCATTGATCTGAAAGTCCGGCGTGTGGTGCGGAGCCACCTCTTCCAGCGCCATGCCCTCCGGCGCAGCGCCCAGAAAGATGAACACGCCCGGCACCTCGCGCTGGAAGAACGAAAAATCCTCGGCCGCGGTCAGCGCGTCGATGCGGATTGCCTGATCGCCGGCCACGCGCTCCAGGCTGGGCGCCATGGCTGCCGTCAGTTCCGGGTCGTTGTAGGTCACCGGATAGCCGCGCTGGATGTCGACGCTGACCTCTGCGCCCTGGCTTTTGGCGATGTGCTCGGCCGTGCGCCGGATGTCGGCGTGGATCTTGTCCTGCATATCCGCGTCGAGCGTGCGGATGGTGCCGATCAGCTCGGCTTCTTCGGGAATGATGTTGTTGCGCACGCCGGCACGCACGCGACCGACCGAAATGACGGCCGCGGCCTTGGTCAGCTCGGTCTGGCGGCTGACGATCGTGTTGAGGCCAAGCACGATCTGGGCGGCAGTGGTGATCGGATCGACTCCGGTCCACGGCGTCGATCCGTGCGTCTGCTTGCCGTGCACGGTAATGTTGAACTGATCCGAGGCGGCCATGGTGCCGGCGGCACGAAAGCCGATCTGGCCGGCGGGCGCGGGTGCCCAGATGTGCTGTCCGAAGACGACGTCGACGTCGGGATCGGTGAGCACGCCTGCGGCCACCATCATCTCTGCGCCGCCTTCCTCGCCCGGCGGTGTGCCTTCTTCGGCCGGCTGGAAGATGAACTTGACGGTACCCGGCAGCTGATCGCGCCGATCGGCCAGCATCCGGGCCACGCCCATGAGCATGGCCATGTGCGAGTCATGACCGCAGGCGTGCGAAACCGGAACCTCTTCGCCCAGGTATTCGCCGGTGACATCCGGTGAAAACGGCAGGCCTGCCCGCGCGGGCACGGGCAGGGCGTCCATGTCGGCACGCAGGCCCACGACCGGACCGGGGCGGCCGCCTTCGAGCACGCCCACAACGCCGGTGTGTGCCACGCCGGTGGTCACCTGCATATCGAGCGAGCGCAGAAACTCGGCGAGTGTCTCGGCAGTCTCGAATTCGCGATTCGACAGCTCGGGGTTGGCGTGGAAGTGGCGTCGCCATTCGCTCACCTGTGGCTGCAGCGTGGCCGCGCTTGCGTCGATGTATTCATGCCAGTCGGTGGCCGTCTCCTGAGCATTGCCAGCCAGGGCGACCAGCAGACCGAAAAGCGGTAGCAGGGCGATGTTTCTCACGGCAGTTCCTTTGACCATGGGGAGCAGCACTCATTCTTGCCGCCCCGGTGGCGGTCATGCAAGTCGGGAATTCACCCCGTGTGGAGCGTTTTCAGCGTGGTGTCCTTTTGCCGCCAGAGTTGATTGATCCAGTCCTGGATCCTGCGACGGAATTCGGGATCGTTCTGGTAGTCGCCGCCGCGCAGCTGCTCGGGAATCGGCAGGCGACGGACGTGAACGCGGATCACGCGCACGCGATTGGCGAACAGATCGGCCAGGCTGGGGCGCCCGTCGGGATAGGCAATGGTGACGTCGACGAGGGTGTCGAGCGCAGCGCCCAGGGCGTCCAGGGTGAAGGCTACGCCGCCGGCACGCGGCTTGAGCAGGTATTGATGGGGCGATTGCTGATCCTGATGCTTGGCCGGCGTGAAGCGCGTGCCCTCGACGAAATTGACGATGGCTACGGGGATGCGGCTGAATTTGCGGCAGGCGCGGCGCGTGGCGGCAATGTCGCGCCCGGCCAGTTCCGGTCGGCGCGCAATCCGGGCGCGGCTGTAGCGTTTCATGAAGGGGAAATCCAGCGCCCACCAGGCCAGGCCCAGCAAGGGCACCCAGATGAGCTGGCTTTTCAGGAAAAAGCGCAGCAGCGGCAGACGGCGGTTGAACAGCTTCTGCAGGACGGGAATATCGACCCAGCTCTGATGGTTGCATATCACCAGCATTTGCCCGTCGATGTCGGCTGTGGGCAGGCCTTCGACCTGCAGGCGTGTGGCCGTCAGCTGGTCGAACAGCCAGGAGTTGAAGTCGATCCAGCTCGCCGCGATGCCTGCCAGAGCCCGATCACAGGCGCGCGTAACCGCTGCTGTGCGCACGCCCAGTTTCACCAGCGCGACCACCAGCAGGGGCAGGATGTGCACCACGGAATTGGCGGCCAGCAGCAGGCTGGCGGCGACGATGCGCAGGCAGGCAGACAGTTTTTCCAGCATGGTTTGATTATCTCACGCGCGTCTGCCGGCCGGGCTCGGCAGTAAAAGCCGGGCACGGCGTTATAATCAGGGGCTTGGCTCTGTCTGACACTGGACTACCACGCAATGAGTGATTTTCGTATCGAAAAAGACAGCATGGGCGAGCTTCAGGTGCCCGCCGATGCTCTCTGGGGGGCGCAGACCCAGCGCGCCGTGAACAATTTCCCGATCAGCGGTCAGCGCATGCCGGCGGCCTTCATCCGGGCGCTGGGCCTGGTCAAGGCCGCCTGCGCCGAGGCCAACGAAGCGCTGGAGCTGCTCGATGCCGACCGCAGTCGGGCCATCGTGCGGGCCGCCGGGCGGGTGGCGGCCAACGAGGTCGACGAACATTTCCCGATCGACGTCTATCAGACCGGCTCGGGTACCAGCTCGAACATGAACGCCAACGAGGTGATCGCGCACCTGGCCGACCCGAAGGGCGAGTTGGGAATTCACCCCAACGATCACGTCAACATGGGGCAAAGCTCCAACGATGTGATCCCCACCACGATTCAGGTCAGCGCCTGTTTGCTGACCAGCGAACATCTGCTGCCGGCCCTGCAGCACTTGCAAAAGGTGTTGCGCCAACGCGCCGACGAGTTCTCGCAGGTGGCCAAGACCGGGCGCACTCACTTGATGGATGCCATGCCGGTGACGCTGGGCCAGGAGCTGGCCACCTGGGCGGTTCAGATCGACGGAGCCGAGCGACGCATTCGCGACGCGCTCTCGCGCTGCCGCTATCTGCCTCAGGGTGGCACTGCCGTGGGCACCGGAATCAATGCTCATCCGGAGTTCGGCCACCGCTTTGCCGCCCGCCTGGCCAAGTCCACGGGTTTCGAGTTTGCCTCGGCCGACAACAAGTTCGAGGGCATTGCCAGCCAGGACGCGGCGGTCGAGCTTTCGGGCCAGCTCAAGGGCCTGGCGGTGGCGCTTTTGAAAATCAGCAATGATCTGCGCTGGATGAACTCCGGACCGCTGGCCGGTCTCGGGGAAATCGAGCTCGAAGCCCTGCAGCCGGGCTCTTCGATCATGCCGGGCAAAGTCAATCCGGTGATTCCCGAAGCCATCGGCATGGTGTGTGCCCGCGTGATCGGCAATGACAGCACAATCACCGTTGCCGGGCAATCCGGCAATTTTCAGCTCAACGTCATGCTGCCGGTGGTTGCCGCAGGCCTGCTCGACAGCCTGGAAATCCTCGGCAACGCCGCACGGCTGTTCGCCGATCGCGCCGTCGCCACGTTCACGGTGCGCGAAGACAACCTTGAAAAGGCGCTGGCGCGCAACCCCATCCTGGTGACCGCGCTCAACCCGGTCATCGGCTATGAAAAGGGTGCGGCCGCGGCCAAGAAAGCCTATGCCGAGGGCCGGCCGATTCTCGATGTCGCTGCCGAGATGACCGATCTGTCGCGCGAAGAGCTCGAGAAGCTGCTCGATCCGGTCAAGCTCACGCGTGGAGGGTTGTAGCCCTGGCTCGCAGTCCGCACATCACGCCAGCGGGTCATCGAGCGCTGCAGGACGAGCTCAAGTACCTGTGGGAGAAGAAGCGCCCTGCGGTCACGCGGGCGGTGACGGCCGCAGCTGCCGAGGGCGATCGCTCGGAAAACGCCGAATACATCTATCGCAAGAAGCAGCTTCGCGAGATCGATCGGCGCGTGCGCTATCTGCGCAAGCGCCTCGATGAGGTTCGCCCCGTGCCGCCGCGGGCGGACAACCCCGGCAAGGTGTTTTTCGGCGCCACGGTCACCCTGGCCGAAACCGACGGCAGCGAGGTGTGTTACCGCATTGTCGGGGCCGACGAGACCGATGCCGGCCAGGGCTGGATCTCGGTGGACTCACCCGTTGCCCGAGCGCTTCTGGGCCGGGCCGTGGACGAGGAGGTCAGCGTGCGCACGCCGACCGGCGAGCGCGTGCTCGAGGTGGTCGACGTCGAATACTGATGTTTCGGTGCCCGCCCGGGAGGATGCGCTCGCGGCTTTCCCCAACCCGGCCGCAATCGCCATTGCGCCCGGTTTGACAAGGCCCTTGAAAACGCGTCGCTTAGCACCTATATCTTTCCATGAGATCGCCGCAAGGGGTCTCATCCGGCCCGGCCTGATGCAGGCGGGCAATAAATGACAACACCGATTGCTTCTCAAGGAGGATACGGTAATGACGACATTTGATCTTTCACCCCTGTACCGCACGGCCATTGGCTTTGATCGCATGGCTGACATGTTGTCCAACGCGCAGCGCGTCGACAGCAACGGTTACCCGCCTTACAACATCGAATCTCTGGGCGAGGATCGCTATCGCATCACCATGGCGGTGGCGGGCTTCTCGGATGACGAGCTCGATATTGTTTCCGAGCAGAACACGCTGACGATCTCCGGCAGCAAGGCCGAGCCCGAAAAGGAAGACAGCGACGAGCGTGCCTTCCTGTACCGCGGTATTGCCAATCGCAGCTTCGAACGCCGCTTCCAGTTGGCCGATCACGTCAAGGTGGCCGGTGCCGATCTGGAAAACGGCCTGCTGCACATCGAGCTCAAGCGTGAGCTGCCCGAGCGGATGAAGCCGCGCAGAATCGAAATCGGCAGCGGCGAATCCCGCGTGATCGAAAGCGGCGACAAGGCATCGACCAGGGCTGCCTGACCGGTCGCCTGCACCAGGCGACAGCGCAGCTGAAGACAACAACACAGTGCAACAGGGGCGCCCGAGGGCGCCCCTTTTTATCGTTCAGTGGCATGCGACCGTGACGGATCTGCGAAAATCAATCTCATCCATCGACGCAGACAAGCAGCGCGCATGACAACCTCACCGCCCAAGAGTCGCCCACCCGCCTGGCTTTTTTTGTATTCGCTTTATCAGTGGCTTGTCTACGTGCCGCTGGTCGTGCTGCTGACCTTGATCGGCGGGATTCTGGCCGTGCCGGTGGCCGTTGTGATTTCGCCGCGTCTGGCCAACCTGTGGATTGCGGTGACCTGGGGACGTTTGCTGACCTGGCTGGTGCCGGTACGCGTCGAGGTCGAAGGGTTCGATCGGATCGATCCTGAACAAAGCTATGTCGTGGTCGCCAACCATCAGAGCCAGTTCGACATTCCGGTCATATATGGCTGGATCGGCCTGGATCTGCGTTGGGTGGCCAAGGCCGAACTCGGTCGCATTCCCTTCATGGCGGCCGGTTGTCGTGCCATCGGCCACGTGTTCATCGACCGCGCCAACCCCGAGCAGGCCAGAAAGGCCATCAAGCGCGCGGTGGGCCGGCTTGATCAGGGCACCGGGCTGATGTTCTTTGCTGAAGGTACGCGCAGCCGTTCTGGCAAGCTTCTGCCGTTCAAGGCCGGCGCATTCCGCGTGGCCGTGGACCAGCAGCTGCCGGTGCTGCCCGTCACCGTGGTCAATACCCGCGCCGTGCTGCCGGCAAAAAGCCTGCGTCTTCGTCCCGGCCGGGTTCGCATCGTAGTGCATTCGCCGCTGGAAACCGCGGGGCTTGGGACTGGCAACGTTGGCGACCTGCGTCGCCGCTGTCAGGCCGCAGTGGCCAGCGCGCTGCCGCAGGGCGACGCGTCCTGATGCGCTTTCGCCAGCCGGATCCTGACTACACCGGTTCGCCGCGAGCACAGGCCAACCTCTGGCTTGCCGTACGTCTGACCGGCGGTTTCGTGGCACTGATGTGGGCGGTATTCCTTTTCGATCTCCTCACCGGCCTGGATCTGGGGCGTTTCGGACTGCGCCCGCGCGACCCCGCCGGCTTGATCGGCCTGTTGACCACGCCGTTGCTGCATGCGCATCTGGGGCATATCGCCTCCAATACGCTGCCGTTGTTGGTCGGAGGTACCGCCCTGTTGTTTCTCTACCCGAATTCCGCGCTTCGGGTACTGCCTGTGCTCTACCTGGGTAGCGCGGCCTTTGCCTGGATCTTTGCCCGCGCCAATCTCCATATCGGTGCCAGCGGCCTGGTTTACGGCATTCTGGCCTTCGTGTTCGTTTCTGGCATTCTCAAGCGTGATCTGCGTTCGGTGGGCGTTTCTCTGCTGATCTGGTTTCTTTACGGGTCAATGGTCTGGGGCGTGCTGCCGCTTGATGCGGGTTCCAGCTGGGAATTGCATGCCAGCGGCATGCTCATGGGCGTGGTCATGGCCTTCATGTTCCGCAGACATGACCTGCCGCCGATAAGACGCTACGATTGGGAGTTGGAGGATGAGCCCGAGAGCGACTTCGAGGATGATCAGAGCAATGGCGGGCATGATCGGCGCTGGCCCTGATGCGCCATGGTTGAGTGTCTTGAATGAAAACGCGTTGACCAGCAGGAGACCCAGAACATGATCAGAAGACTGTTCGGCATGCTTCTGGCGCTGATCGTGGTCCTGGTGATCATCGGTTTTCTACTGCCAACGACGGTGCAGATCGAGCGCGAGCGGGTAGTCCATCATTCCCCGGAGGTCATTTTCGAGACGCTGACCGACCTGCGCCACTTCACGCAGTGGGTGCCCTGGCTGGCCGCGGATCGCGACATCGAATGGCGACTCGAGGGGCCGGCCAAAGGGGTCGGGGCGACGCTGGTCTGGAATGAAACGCCCGAGGCTCGGCCCAGCCGGCTGTGGATCGTTGCGGTCGATCCGCCGCGCCGTATCGACATGCAGCTCGAGCTGACCGGTAACGAGGCCGACAGCTGGTTTGAGGTGGTGGCCGGTCCGGGCGGGCAAACCATTCGCTGGGGAATGCAAATCGAGTTTGGCGCCCTTGATCTGGTCGGGCGCTATGTCGGCTTGATGCTGCCGGGCCTGATCGGCCGCGACTATCGCGATGGGCTGGAACGGTTGGACGAATACCTGTCGCGCAGCCCCGGACGCGTTCCCGAGCTGTCTGACGAGATCGATTGGCGGTCATGAGCAGCGTGCCGGCCCTGCATGTGCTCGGCTGCGGCCGCGCCGCACGGGCTGTCGCCCGCCGGCTGATCGGCACCGGGCAGGTCACGCCCGGTCTGGTGGTCAATCGCAGCCTCGAGAGCGCTCGAGAGGCAGCACGTTTTCTCGATGGCGGTGAGCCCGCGCTGCGGCTGGACGAACGCATTGCCGGTGGCTGGGTCATGCTCGGACTGCCCGACGGTGTGCTGGCCGCTCGCAGCGGTCAGCTCGAATGGCCCGGTTCGGCCGCGCCCGAACTGATCTTTCATCTGTCCGGATCGGTAGAAGCCACCGCCCTGGTAGGCGTCGGTGTGCCGCATGCCGCGGTGCACCCGGTCCGGGCCTTCGCCGACCCCGAGTCGGCGGCGGCTCGCTTTGCCGGCACCTGGTGCGTCGCCGAGGGCGAATCAACGGCTCTGGATCGTCTGCGACCGGTATTCGAGGCCGCCGGCGGCCGTTGGCTGGCTTTCGCTGCGCGCGACAAGGCGGCCTGGCACGCCGCCACCGTGGCGGCCAGCAACTTTCTGGTCACCATTCAGGGTCTGGCCCGAAACCTTGCCGAGCTGGCCGGCTTGTCCGAAGCTCAGGCCGCCGAAGTGCTGTGCGACTTGCAGCAGGGCACGCTCGAGAGCCTGCGCGAGCGCTCGCCGCGAGAAGCGCTGACCGGTCCGATCGAGCGCGCGGATGCAGCCGCCTGTCGTCGGCTGGCTGCGGCGGCGGCCGGGCTGGACGCCGAACAGGCCCAGCTGTTTTTCCGACTCGGCCGGGCCACCCTGGCGCTGGCGCGTGAAAAGCGCGGCGAGCAGGCCGACGACCCGACGCTCGACCAGCTGTTTTCCGCTACCAGCGACTGAAATCCAGCCGGCCGATGGCCGTTGACCAGTCGTCGACCGCGGGGGGTTCGGGAACGCCGCGCGCAATGGCGGCCCGGAACAGCTCTCCGGAAAGCATGGTCACGCCCAGGCGTTCGAGGTGCGGGTTCCAGAGCTGGCAGTCGCACAGCAGGAAATTCCACTGCGACAGCGCGCGCATCAGCACGGCGAGCGCAATCTTGGAGGCATCTCGCCGGCGGTGGAATTTGGATTCGGCAAAGAAGATGCGCCCCAGCGCCACGCCGTAGAGCCCGCCGATCAGCTCGCCGTCCTCGCTGCGGATCTCGATGCTGTGGGCGTAGCCGAGCCGGTGAAGGCGACCGTACGCGCGCTGCATTTCCGGTGTGATCCAGGTGCCGCCCTGATCGTCGCCTCTGGCTTCGGCGCAGGCGGCGGTGACCTGGTCGAAGGCGCTGTCGGCATGCACGCTGAATCGCCCCTGCCGGAGCGTTCGCCGGAAGCGTCTGGACAGATGCATCGCCTCGGGCAGCAGAACCGCGCGCGGTTCGGGTGACCACCACAGCAGGGGTCCGGGCGCCTCGTACCAGGGGAAGATGCCGTGGGCGTAGGCATTGAGCAGCCGCTCGGGATGCAGGTCGCCGCCCCAGGCGAGCAGGCCGTCTTCTCCGCGCGCCGCGGCAGGATCGGGGAAAGGGCTGTCGGGTGACGCGCCCAGCTGCGGTATCGGCGACTGCATCAGTCGGCCTTGAAGGGGTCGAGTTCATCGAGCAGTTCGCGGCGGCGTGCCAGATGCTCGCCTTCTGCGGCCAGCCAGCGGCGCACGCCCGCGCGCAGCTCCGGGTGGCGAATGTAATGGAACGAGCGCGTTCTTTGCGGCAGGAAGCCGCGCCGGATCTTGTGTTCACCCTGGGCGCCAGGCTCGAACCATTCCAGACCGGTGGCAATACAGTAATCAATGCCCTGGTAGTAGCAGGTCTCGAAGTGGACGTCACGCGTTTCCACCAGGCTGCCCCAGTAACGACCGTACAGCCGCGATTCGTCGCGCCAGAACACCGCGCAGGCCAGATCCTCGCCGCCGCGCTCGGCAATGCAGACCAGAAACCGGTCGCCGAAGCGGCTCGCCGCGCGGTCGAAGAATGCGCGGTTGAGCGAGGGCAGGTTGCCGTACACGGCAAACGTGGTCTGGTAACAGCGGTCGACCAGGTCGAGTTCGGCCGTCGACAGGGTGTTGCCATTGGCCCAGCGGAAACGCCAGCCCTCGGCATGAACCCGTCGGCGTTCAGCGCGAATGTTCTTGCGCGGCTTGCGGCGCAGTCGAGAGAGGAAGTCGTCGAAGTCCCGGTAGCCGTCGTTGCGCCAGTGATACTGCCAGTCGAAGCGCTCCAGCCAGCCGGCTTCGCGCAGCACGGCCGCATCGTGCGCGTCGCAGAAGTTGACGCCGGCCGACCACAGCTGCTGTTCTTCGACGATGGCTTCGATGTTGTGCACCAGCTCGAGCGCGGTCTGCGGCCGGGTTGCGGCGCCAAGCAGGCGCGGGCCGGTCACCGGGGTGAAAGGTGCGGCCACCAGCAGCTTGGGGTACCAGGGCATGCCGGCCTGCTCAGATGCCTGCGCCCAGGCGAAGTCGAAGACGAACTCGCCGTGGGAATGAGCCTTGAGCCAGGCCGGTGCCGCGCACATGATGTCGTCGCCCAGCGTCGCCGACAGCGCGAAGGGCTGCCAGCCGGTCACGCCACCGGTGCAGCCGGCCTCTTCGGCGCTGACCAGAAAGCGCCAGTCGACGAACGGGCCGGTCGCCTCGCACAGCCCGTTCCAGCTCGCCTGTCGGTAATCGGAGAAGGGAGTCTCCTGCAGCGGCTCAGACCTCCAGCTCGGCAAGATAGCGCTCGGCATCCAGCGCGGCCATGCAGCCGAAACCGGCCGACGTGACTGCCTGGCGGTAGACATGATCAGCGACGTCGCCGGCGGCAAACACTCCGGGTATGGATGTGGCCGTGGCCATGCCGTCCTGACCGCTGTGGATGTGGATGTAGCCGTCGGTCATGTCGAGCTGGCCCTTGAAGATACCGGTGTTGGGGTCGTGGCCGATGGCGATGAACACGCCCTCGAGCTCGATATCGCTCGTTTCCTCGGTCGCGACGTGCTTCAGACGCATGCCGGTCACGCCGTCGTCGTCGCCGAGCACCTCGTCGAGCACGTGGTTCCAGCGGATCTCGATCTTGCCCTCGGCCTCCTGCTGGAACAGCCGCTCCTGCAGGATCTTCTCGGCGCGCAGCTCGTCGCGGCGGTGAACCAGGATGACCTTGCTGGCGATATTGGCCAGATACAGCGCTTCTTCGACGGCGGTGTTGCCGCCGCCGATGACGGCGACCGGCTTGCCGCGATAGAAAAAGCCGTCACAGGTCGCGCAGGCCGATACGCCGCGGCCCTTGTAGGCTTCTTCGGAGGGCAGACCCAGATAGCGCGCCGAGGCGCCGGTGGCGATGATCAGGGCATCGCAGGTGTAGACACCGCTGTCGCCCTCGAGACGATAGGGTTTTTTCGACAGGTCGGCGGTGTGGATGTGGTCGAACACGATTTCCGTGTCGAAGGCCTCGGCATGCGCGCCCATGTTCTGCATCAGTTCCGGCCCCTGCAGTCCGGGGTAGCTGCCGGGCCAGTTTTCCACGTCGGTGGTGGTGGTCAGCTGCCCACCTTGTTCGATGCCGGTGATCACGGCGGGCGCCAGGTTGGCGCGGGCAGCATAGATCGCCGCGGTATAGCCGCCAGGGCCGGAGCCGAGGATCAGCAGGCGGAAATGTCGGGGGTCGGACATGTATAATTTCTCCGTTTGGGGCCGGGCATGGTGAAGCCATTAATCTGTGGTCGCCCCAGGCTCAATCCAAGGTGGGTCGACCGGCAGCCTCCCGGGTTGTTGATCGCCTGTTTCATTCTGGCAGTTTTCAAGGAGTAACAAAGATGCGCATCGGAATTCCCCGCGAGATCAAGACCCTGGAAGGGCGGGTGGCCCTGGTGCCAGCGGCCTGCGGTGATTTGGTTCAGGCCGGGCACGAAGTGTTCATCGAGGCAGGTGCCGGCGAAAAAAGCGGGTTTTCCGATGCGGACTTCCAGCAGGTCGGTGTCGAGGTGTTGCCCGACGCCAAGGCGCTCTACGATCGCGCCACGCTGATCGTCAAGGTCAAGGAGCCGATCGAGGGTGATCTCGAGCATCTGCGCTCCGACCACCTGCTGTTTTGCTATCTGCACCTGGCGGCCGAGCCCGCGCTGACCGAGCGCCTGCTGGCAATCGGCCTGACCGGGGTGGCCTTCGAAACCGTCGAGGAGGCCGATGGCTCGCTGCCGTTGCTGGCGCCGATGAGCAATATCGCCGGGCGGATCGGCGTGCAGGTGGGCACCCATCTGCTGCATCAGCCCGAGGGCGGAAGCGGCGTTCTTCTGGGCGGCATCCCGGCGGCCGACCGTGGTCATGTCGTGGTGCTTGGCGCCGGCGCTGCGGGCGGCAATTCCGCCCGCCTGGCAGCAGCTTCTGGCGCCCGCGTGACCGTTTTCGACAAGCGTCAGGATCGCCTGGCGGAGATGATGGCCATTGGCTCCAACGTGACTGCGCTCTATCCCTATGGCGAAACCGTGGCCGATTACGTCGCCGATGCCGATCTCGTTATTGGCGCTGTGCTGGTCACCGGTCAGCGTGCGCCGCATGTGGTTACCCGTGAAATGATTGCGTCGATGGACGAGGGCGCGGTGGTCGTGGATATCTCGATCGACCAGGGCGGCTGTATCGAAACCAGTCGCCCGACGACCTACGCCGATTCGACCTACCAGGTCGATGGCGTGACGCATTTTTCTGTCACCAACATGCCCGGTGCGGTGCCGCGCACGGCCAGCCAGGCGCTTTCGGCCACCATCCTGCCCTATGTCCAGCACATGGCCGGGCCGGAGTGGGAGCGGGTCGAAGCGCTGTCACGCGGAGTGAACGTGCGCGCTGGCGAGCTTGTCCATCCGGCACTTAAGTGAGCACAATCAGCGCATTGCGAAGCAAACCTGATGCAGGGTGAGATGTGAGTCGGCGGGCCAACAAGAGCGACAAGGTCGATGCGTCCGCGCTGGCGATGAAGCGGCGCCTGTCGGAGGCGCTGTTTCTCCTCATCGTCGTGGCCGCCGTCTATCTCCTGCTGTGCCTGGTCAGCCATGATCCGTCCGACCCCGGCTGGTCGCGGTCGGCTGCCGATTCCCGGGTGGAAAATCTGGGGGGCGCGTTTGGTGCCTGGCTGGCTGATCTGTTCCTGGTGCTGTTTGGCTATATGGCCTATGCGGCGCCGGTGCTGATCGGATTTGCCGGTTTTCGGGTGCTGTCCGAGCGCGGAGAGCCGGCCGGTCTTGCCGAGTGGTCGGTGCGCACGGCCGGCCTGCTGCTGGCCGTACTCACCGGCTGCATGCTGTTGTCCTTGCAGGCCGGCGCGGTCGATGCCGGCCCCGGCGGCGGGGTGATCGGTGATGTGCTTTCAGCACCGATGCAGGCGACCCTCGGCCTGACCGGCGGCGTGCTCATCAGCCTGAGCGTGTTTCTGGGCGGCATCACCCTGTTTACCGGCCTGTCGTGGATTGACGTCGTCGATCGCACCGGGCGTTTTGCCCTGCACGCCTGCACCTGGTCCATCGGCCGGGTGGCACAGGGACGGGACTGGTTCGCCGGGCGCCGCGCGCGGGCACAGCGTGACGAGGTGCGCAAGCGCGATTCGGTCAAGCGCAAGGCGCGCAAGGAGGTGCGCATCGAGCCGCGCGTGGAGCCCAAGGCAAGCAAGCGCCGCGAGAAAAAGGCCCGGCAGCAGCCGTTGTTCAAGAATCTGTCGCCGGGTGAACTGCCGCCGCTGGAGCTGCTCGACGAGCCACCCTCCAAGCGCGCCGGCTATTCCGAAGAGGCCCTCAAGGCGATGAGCCGACAGGTCGAGCTGAAACTGGCCGACTTCGGCGTCGAGGTCGAGGTGGTCGCGGTCCATCCCGGGCCGGTGATCACCCGCTTCGAGCTGCAGCCGGCGCCGGGAGTGAAGGGCGCCCAGGTATCGAACCTGTCGAAGGATCTTGCGCGCGGCCTGAGCGTGATTTCAGTACGCGTGGTCGATGTGATTCCGGGCAAGAGCGTCATTGGCCTGGAAATTCCGAACCAGAACCGGGAAATCGTTTTCCTGCGCGAAATCCTGGATTCCGAAGCCTATGCCCGCTCGAGCTCACCGCTGACCCTGGGCCTGGGCAAGAGCATCTCGGGCAAGCCCATGGTGGCCGATCTGTCGCGCATGCCGCATCTGCTGGTTGCCGGTACGACCGGCTCGGGCAAGTCGGTGGCCATCAACGCCATGATCCTGAGCCTGCTCTACAAGGCCACGCCCGACCAGGTGCGCCTGATCATGATCGACCCCAAGATGCTGGAGCTGTCGGTTTATGAGGGGATTCAACATCTGCTCACGCCGGTGGTCACCGACATGAAGGACGCCTCCAACGCCCTGCGCTGGTGCGTCGCCGAGATGGAGCGTCGCTACAAACTGATGGCCTCGGTGGGGGTACGTAACCTGGCGGGCTATAACCGCAAGGTCCGGGAGGCGGCCGAAAAGGGCCAGCCCCTTCCCGACCCGCTGGTTGATCCTTCCGAGCTTGCCGAAGGGGAGGCCAAGCCCGTTCTGGAAGCCCTGCCTTACATCGTCGTGGTGGTCGATGAGTTTGCCGACATGATGATGATCGTCGGCAAGAAGATCGAACAGCTCATCGCGCGGCTGGCACAGAAGGCACGCGCTTCGGGCATCCACCTGATTCTCGCTACCCAGCGGCCCTCGGTTGACGTGATCACCGGCCTGATCAAGGCCAATATTCCCACACGCATGGCCTTTCAGGTGTCTTCACGGGTCGATTCGCGCACCATTCTGGATCAGCAGGGGGCAGAGCAGCTGTTGGGCCACGGCGACATGCTGTACCTGCCGCCTGGCTCCGGCCTGCCCGAGCGCATTCACGGCGCTTTCGTGGACGACCACGAGGTGCATGCCGTGGTCGAGTCGCTGATGCAGCAGGGGCCGGCGGACTATCTCGATGAAGTGTTGTCCGACACCCAGACCATGGCCGATGGCCAGCAGATCGGGGCCACCGGCCTGCCTGAAGCCGGCAGCGGAGACTCCGAAGACGAGCTCTACGACAAGGGCGTGGCCTATGTGCTGGAAAGCCGGCGCGCCTCGATCTCGAGCGTGCAGCGCCACCTGCGAATCGGCTACAACCGCGCGGCCCGCATGATCGAGGACATGGAAGCGCAGGGCGTGGTCAGCCCGCCGGAGCACAATGGCCAGCGCGAGGTGCTGGCGCCCAAGCCGCCGCCGCGCGATTGAGCCTGGCGCCGCCGATCTGCCGGCTTCGCTACTGCCGCAGTCAGTTGCGGTTCAGGCGCCAATCGTCAGACTGACATCGACAACGTTTGGCAAAGGAAGTGATGCCCAATGATCATGGAATGGCTGGTTGCAATGCTGATGGCCGTGGCTGCGGCGGGAACAGCGCCACAGGCACAGGATGGTCGCGCGCAGCTCGATGCGTTTGCCGATGACCTGGAAACGCTTTCGGGCCGCTTCGAGCAGATCACCATTGATGCCGACGGGCGGGTGACCGAGGAATCGTCGGGCAAGCTGTACTTCTCCCGCCCCGATCGCTTCCGCTGGAGCTATGACGCACCTTTCCCGCAGGAAATCGTCGCTGACGGCGAGCAGCTGTGGTACTACGACGTCGCGCTCGAGCAGGTCACGGTCAGAGAACAGCCGCCTGCTGCCGAGTCGCCGCTGCTGGTGCTCACCCGGCCCGAGCTCCTGGACCGCTTTTATCAAGTGACGGACGCGGCCGGGGACGTCATCGCGTTCGCGCCGCTGGAGTCTGAAAGCGATATCGTCCAGGGGCGGCTGCACTTCCGGGACGGGCTGCCGCAGGAGCTGGAGCTGGAGGACGAATTCGGCCAGCTGACGCGCCTGCGCCTGTTCGACCTCGAGCGCAACCCCGAGCTTGATTCCGGGCGGTTCGAGTTTTCCGTGCCTGAAGGCGTGGACGTGCTCGAAGGCTATTGATCACCCGGCCGAGCTCGATCCGGCAGCCTGCCGGGCCGTCAAGACTCCGGGGGCGCGAAGGCGCGGGCCGAGGTTTCCTCGTCGGGCTGCGTGAGGATCTCCACCGACTGTCGCGCCTGGGCAAGCATGTCGTGGCAGTGCCGGGACAGTTCGACACCGCGCTTGAAGCGCTCAAGCGAGTCGGACAGGCTCAGCTCCCCTGACTCCAGCGCTTCGACCAGGTTTTCCAGCTCATCGAGGGTGTGCTCGAAGTCCGGCTTGTGATCGCTGGCGGCGCTCTTGCTGGTTTTCTTTTTGCTCATGACAATCAGTTTAACCCAGCCGGTTCTTGCCTGGCGTCCAGATCAGAGACTGCCCCCTTTGCGCAAGCAGCTCCCGGAATCGGGCGGTCTGCCAGCGGTCTCCGAGCGCGACCAGTTCATCGCGGTGCAGCAATCGCGGCCACGATCGGCGTTGCCATGGCGGGACGCCGGCCGCGGCCAGCAGGCGCTTGCACTCGCGCTGATGGGCGTCGCCGGCGGGGCGCAGTGAATCGCCGTCCTGACCGCTGCGTACCCGCAGATTCAGA
Organism: Wenzhouxiangella sp. YN1; assembly: GCF_056324145.1. Lineage (NCBI taxonomy): Bacteria > Pseudomonadati > Pseudomonadota > Gammaproteobacteria > Chromatiales > Wenzhouxiangellaceae > Wenzhouxiangella > Wenzhouxiangella sp. YN1. The sequence continues at coordinate 93,910 of NZ_JBJNIO010000155.1, read as the reverse complement.
GGTTCGGCAATCGCTCCGGCAAGCTCGAGCTGACCCAGCCCCTCGGGCAGCTGCAGCGCGGTCTGTCCGTTCCAGCTCAGGTACCAGTCCGTGCACTCGGGGCAGCCGGATGCAAACCACAGCCGGTTACGCCAGAGGCGCAGAACGGCTTCATTCCAGCGCAGCTCCGGGCAGCGGTCGGTGCGCGCTTGCTTGATCTGGCGCAGGAAGGAATCCAGCCGACGACCGGGTGGCGGCTGCGAGCCGAGCCGGATGCACCAGGCCCGGATGATCTGCGCCAGGTAATATTCGCTGTTGTCGGCCAGCTGATCCAGCTGCAGACAGTGAGAGCTGTTGCCGGCCCGGTCAAGATCAAGGTCGATCTGCCGGGCAAGCGTGGCCGCGGCCCCACGACACAGGCGCGCGCTGCGGCGCAGCGATTGGTCAACGGCAGGCCAGCGCTTGCGCAGCATGGGCAGAACGTGGTGACGCAGGTGGTTGCGATCGAACTGTGGCGAGAGATTGGCCGGATCACGAATACAGTCCAGCGCATGATCTGCGAGGTAGGTCTCGATCTCCTGGCGCTGCCAGGAAAGCAGCGGTCGAGCCAGCCATCCTTGACCGAAACGGCGTACGGTCCGCATGCCGGCCAGGCCTTCCGGCCCGGCGCCGCGAATGAGTCGCAGCAGCACGGTTTCAGCCTGGTCGTCGGCATGATGCGCCGTCAGCAAGGTCTCATCGGCAGCCATCAGGTCATCGAGGACGCGGTAGCGGGCCAGCCGCGCGGCCGCTTCCGGCCCGGGGCCGTCGTCGACCTGGGCGTGAACGACCTGACAGGTCGAGCCCAGCTCCTCAGCGATGGCGACGGCGCGTTCGGCGCGTGCGCCGCTTTCTGCATCCAGCCCGTGATCGACGTGCACGCACACGAGTTCTCGCTCAAGCACAGTGGCCAGAAGCTGGTGCAGCAGGCAGACTGAATCGGGCCCTCCGCTGTAGGCCAGAAAGATTCGTCCGCGGCCGGGCAGGGTGGCGGGGTTCAGCTCAGCGGTGCTCATCACCGTCGGGCCTAGCTTTGCTCGAAGGCTCCGTATGCCATCAGGCGCTGGTAGCGGTCGTTGAGCAGGGTGTCGGCCGGCTGGCCGGACAGGTGTGCGAGCTGTGCGGCAATCGTTTCGCGGATATGGACGGCGACTTCATGCGGTGAACGATGCGCGCCGCCGGCCGGCTCCTTGATGATCTTGTCGATCAGCTCGAGTTTTCTGAGCTTGCTTGCCGTCACGCTCATCGCTTCTGCGGCGGTGGCCGCCTTGTCGGCGCTTTTCCACAGAATGGAGGCGCAGCCTTCAGGTGAAATGACCGAATAGATGCTGTACTGCAGCATGCTGATGCGATCTCCCACGCCGATGGCCAACGCACCGCCGGAACCGCCTTCGCCGATGACAAAGCAGATGATCGGCACCGGCAGGCGCGACATCACCGCCAGGTTGCGGGCAATGGCTTCCGACTGGCCGCGCTCTTCTGCGCCCACCCCTGGATAAGCGCCCGGTGTATCGATGAAAGTGACGATGGGCATGCCGAAGCGGGCGGCCATCTCCATCAGGCGTTGGGCCTTGCGATACCCTTCGGGCCGCGGCATGCCGAAGTTGCGGCGGACTTTCTCCCGGGTGCCACGCCCTTTCTCGTGGCCGATCAGCATCATGCTCATGCCGTCGAGCATGGCCGGGCCGCCGACAATGGCGTGGTCATCTGCAAAGTGACGATCGCCGTGCAGTTCTTCGAATCGGTCGAAGACCATTGGCACGTAGTCGAGGGTGTGGGGGCGCTGTGGATGGCGAGCCAGCTGCGAAATCTGCCAGTCGCTCAACTCTGAAAAGATCGCTTTGGTGCGCTCTTCGCACTTTTGTTCCAGCCGCTGGATTTCATCGTCGAGATCCATCGAGACATCGGAGCCAACGTTCCTCAGCTCGCGAATCTTGGCCTCGAGTTCGGCGATGGGCTGTTCGAAATCAAGATAATTGGGGTTCATTCCGTATTCTGGCAGACCGCATGGTTGACCGGGGAGTATAACGTTCCCTTTACCCGGGATGAACCCCGACCGCGATCGGCCCGCGCGGGATGCGCCCTGGATCGAAGTTCGCCAGCGCCCAGTCCAGCTGGCTGTCCAGCAGGCGGGCACCGACTGGCGGTTCGTGGCCAAGGGCGCGCAGCGCCAGGCGCAGCGCCTCGGCGCGCGGGTGGGCGACGACCGGATCGTCAGCGTCGGACTTGCTTAGCTTGCGGCCGCGGCTGTCGGTGACGATCGGCAGGTGCAGCCACCGCGGTGGTGTCAACCCCAGGTGGTGGTAGATCAGCAGCTGCTTGGGTGTCGAATCGATCAGGTCGGCGCCGCGCACAACTTCGGTGATGGCCGATGCGGCGTCATCGACTACCACCGCCAGCTGATAGGCGATGAGGCCGTCGCCACGCAGAATGACGAAATCGCCACCGGTGCGACCGGGATGATCGCAGTATTCGCCCTGGACCGCATCAGTGAAGCATTCAACGCCGGCGTTATCGGTGCGCATACGCACGCTGCGCGGCGCGCGGCCCGGGGGTATTCCATTGCGACAAGTGCCGGGATAGATGCCGTTGGGCGGCAGGTGGCGTCGGCTGCAGCCGCAGCGGAAAGCGGCCCCGCTTTGCAGCAGCTGTGCGAGCGCCTGACGGTGTGCGGGATCACAATCGCTCTGGTAGCGCACGGGCCCGTCCGGAATCAGGCCGAAGGCAGCGAGTGTTTTGATCTGTGCCCGCGCGGCACCCGGCACCTCGCGCGGCGGATCGAGATCTTCGATTCGCAGCAGCCAGCGTCCGGCGAGGCTGCGAGCACGCAGGTAGCTGGCAACGGCGGCCACCAGCGAGCCGAAATGCAAGGCGCCCGTCGGTGACGGGGCAAAGCGGCCGATATAAGCTGTAGAGAAAGGCTTTTCGGCGCTCATGAGGGATGCGGAGCGATACGCGTATCGAAACCGGAGGCTATACCGATGCTTCTTCGCGCACGAACTCGCCTTGCACCAGAATGATTCCGAACTGCCACAGCGTGGCCAGGTCACCGGTGTTTTCAACCTTGGGAGCGATCACGCGGCTGTTGTTTTCGCGCGCGTGGCTGACCAGGCTGGAGAGCTTCTGGCGCAGACCCTCGTTGTCGCCGAGATCCTGGATCATCTCCGGCGCCAGCCGGACGAAGTCGACGCCAAGATGGCGCAGCAGGCTTTCAACCGGCGCTTCCGGGCCGACGTCACAAAGCGCGAATCGGCAGCCGCTGTCCCTGAAACGCTCGATGAAGCTCTGAACCGGACGCAGCTTTTCCCGAACCTCGGCCTCGCGCAACCCCAGGATCATGCGCCCGGGCTCCAGCCCGGAGCTGCTCAGCCGCTTGAGCAATGCCAGCGAAGCCTGCTCATCGCTGATGGTGTCGAGGCTGACCGGCACCAGCCACTGGCCGTTGACGTCGTTGCGTTCGCCGGCCAGGCTTTGCAAGCGGTCCATCATGTCGGCATCGAGTCGCGCGGCCAGTCCGATTCGCGAGGCGATGTGCATGTAGACCGAGGGCAGTATGACCTCATCACTGTCTTCCGGCCGCAGCCGGGTTTCCACTTCGCTGATCAGGAACTCGTCGTCTTCCATGCTGGTGATCGGTGAAGTCACCAGGCTGAACTCATCGTGGTCGAGCGCATGGCGCAGGCGCTCGCCCCAGGCCGCGTCGTCTTCGTCGCCTTCGGCAGATACGCGCGGGCGGTAGCGAACGAAGCTGTTGCCGCCAGCCCGAAGGCTTTCCGTGAGGGCCGATTCGGCCTGCTCGATCAGGACAATCGGCTGCGGCAGCTCGCTGCCGGCAATGGCGAGGCCAACGCCGGCCGAGACCGTCAGGCTGTTGTCGCGGACGTCGATGATGCGGCCGGAGGTGTTGTCGACGATGTCGCTGGCCAGCTTTTCCGCCTCGTTGCGGTCGCTGCTGTCGGCAATCAGCGCGAAGGTGTGGTCGCGCAATCGGGCAATGGCGTAATCTTCGCCGACCACGTCGCGAAACAATCTGGCTGTCTCGCGTACCAGGTCATCGGTGGCGCCAACCCCGGTCTTGTCGAGCAGCTCGCCGTGATTGTCGAGGGCAAACGCCAGCACCGACAGCCCGGCGATATCGGCGCGGCTCTCGACCGTCTGCTGGAGCAACTCCGAAAAGGCCGGAACGTTGAGCATGCCGGTGAGCAGATCGGAGGTCTTGAGCTTGTGCAGTTCTTCTTCGAGCTGCGGGTCGGCCTGCGTGAGCTTTTCGCGCACCAGCATCTGCGCGCAGTATTCACCACCGTAACGGGCCGGCGAGAAGTCGACCGCCGCCGTGAATGTCGAATTGTCCTGACGCTGGGCATTGACCTGCATGGGTTCACCCGGCAGCTCGTCGTGGGCGATGGCCTTGAGCACCTGCTTGAGATCCGGCACTTCCTCGCTGGGCGAGAACAGATCGAGCATGGACAACCCTTCAAGCTCTTCGAAGGTGGCAAAGCCGAACAGCTCCATATAGGCGCGGTTGGCGTAGATATGCAGGCCCTCGTGAATATAGGCGATGGCCTCGCTGGAGCTGTCGAGCAGGAGTGTGTAGCGATCTTCGATATCGGCGAGGCTCTTCAGCGCCTGCCGGGCATCCTTGCGCGCCCGCAGTGATTCCACCTGAGAGACGATGATGCGCTTGAGCTGCCGCAGCCCGGCCTGACTGACAAAGCCCTCGACACCGGCAGCCGCTACGGCGCGGGCGGCGTCGCTGTCTTCTTCGTCAATCATGGCCACGATGGGCACAAAGCGATCCTGATCGCGGGCGGCGCGAACGCTGGCTTCGAGCAGGGGCAGGTCGGCCGAGTCGGCATTGATCATGATCATGTCCACCGACTCGGACTCGAACGTCCGCGAGACCGCATTGCCGGTATCAGCGAACAGGGTGCGAACGCTGGCATCATCGCCGAGCATCTGCTCGAGCTGCCGCGGCGCGGACGGATCGTCGGTAACGGTCAGAATGCGTATTTCGCTCGGCTGATTGGCCATCTGGGGGTGCCCATGTTGCGTCATGATGTAAGGGATCTTAGCGCCGCCGCGCAAGTGTTTAAAGTACCGGCAGTTTATACGGCTCGCCGGCCACTTCGCGTACAAGCCTGGGTACAAGATAGCCCGAAAGCTCGCGCCTGAGGGTATCGATCATGGGCAGCGCCCGCGCTTGATCGACCTCGAAGCGCTGCGCGCCCGAGACCGGATCGAGCAAATGCAGGTAGTAAGGCAGCACGCCGGCCTCGAAGCCGCGCCGCATGAGCGCGGCCAGCGCAGCAGCCGAGTCGTTGATGCCGGCCAGCAGCACCGCCTGGTTGAGGAGGTGGACACCGCGCCCGCGCAACCGCGCCATGGCGTGCGCCACGGTGACGTCGAATTCGTTGGCGTGGTTGGCGTGCACCACCAGCACCACCGGCCAGGGCAGGTGATCCATCCAGTCGAGCAGATCCTCGGTCACGCGATCGGGCAGAATGATCGGCAGGCGCGTGTGGATTCGCAGGCGCCGGATGTGCTTCAGCTCAGCAAGCTGTCGGGTCAGCTCGCGCAGTCGGCGGGTGGGCAGCATCAGCGGGTCGCCGCCGGAAAGAATGACTTCTTCGATGCTTTCATCAGCCCGGATGTGGTCGACAGCCTGTTGCCAGTTCGCGCCGCCGGCGTTGTCGCTGGTGTAGGGGAAAGCCTGACGGAAGCAGTAGCGACAGTGGATGGCACAAGCGCCGGTGGTGATCAGCAGCGCCCGGCCCTGGTATTTGTGCAGCACGCCGGCACCGGCCGAGCTGGCCAGGTCGCCGACCGGATCATCGCTGAAGCCCGGCACGACGCGTGATTCGCTGGCTTCGGGCAGCACCTGCAGCAACAAGGGATCGCGCCGATCACCGATCTGCATACGCTGAATAAAAGCTTCCGGCACGAACATCGGAAAGCGGCTGTCGGTCGGTTCGGCGCCTGAATCGAGGTCGAGCCTGCGCAGCAGGTCGGCGGGTTGGCGGGTGGCGTCACGCAGCTGTTCACGCCAGTTGCCCGGCTTGGGTGAGCCTGCCGTTCGCGCTAAACTATGGAGATTCATCGATCAGTTCTGCTGATGTCTCTGTAAAGTCGTCGTCCCGACCGTCTGCTCGGGGCGTCATTATAATCCGGAGTGCTCATGGCAACCTACAGTACCAACGAATTCAAGACCGGTCTGAAGATCATTCTCAACGGCGATCCCTGCAACATCGTCGAAAACGAGTTCGTCAAGCCCGGCAAGGGTCAGGCCTTCAGCCGTGTGAAGATACGCAATCTGTTGACCGGTCGCGTCATCGAGCGAACCTTCAAGTCCGGCGAGACGGTCGAGGCCGCCGACGTGTTCGAAAAGAACGTGCAGTACCTCTACAGCGACGGCGAGTTCTGGCATTTCATGGACCCCGAAACTTTCGAGCAGCTGGCTGCGGACGAAAAGGCAGTGGGTGATTCCGCGCAGTGGCTCAAGGAAGAGGATCTGTGCCAGGTCACGCTCTGGGACGGATCACCGATCCAGGTCCTGCCGCCCAATTTCGTCGAGCTGCGCATCGTCGAGACCGATCCCGGCCTGCGTGGCGACACCTCCGGCAGCGGCGGCAAGCCGGCCACCCTGGAGACGGGCGCGACCGTTCGGGTGCCGCTGTTCGTTCAGGAAGGCGAAGTCATCAAGGTGGATACGCGCAGCGGCGAGTACATGTCTCGAGTGAAGGACTGAGCCGGTGAGCGCGGGGGTCGATATCCTGCTGCCGCGCTGGATCGTTCCGGTTCACCCCGAGGGGCAGGTGCTCGACAACTACGGCGTACGCGTGGAAAACGGCCGCATTGCGGCGCTGGAACCGGCCGAAGTGCTGCTGCAGCAGGGTGACGAGGCAACGGTCACGCGCCTGCCCGACCAGGTGCTGATCCCGGGCCTGGTCAACATGCATACCCACGGCGCGATGTCCCTGCTGCGCGGGCTGGCCGATGATCTGCCGCTGGCACGCTGGCTCGAGGACCATATCTGGCCAGCCGAGCAACGCTGGGTAGCCCCGGAGTTCGTGCGTGCCGGCACCGAGCTGGCCATGGCCGAAATGCTCAGCGGTGGCGTTACCTGCTTCAACGACAGCTACTTCTTCCCGGACGTGATCGCCGCTGCTGCCGATCGCGCCGGCATGCGTGCAGTTGTTGGTCTTCCGATCATCTCCATGCCCACGGCCTGGGCGCAGACCGAAGACGAGTATTTCCACCGCGGGCTGGAGGTCCACCAGCAGTTGCTCGATCTGCCGCTGGTTTCGCCGGCTTTCGCCCCGCACGCACCGTATACCGTCAGCGATGCCGCTTTCCGCCGGGTGCGCACGCTGGCCGAGGAAATGGATATTCCGGTACACCTGCACCTGCTGGAAACGGCGCAGGAAGCTCGCGAGAGCCTTGACCAGCATGGCCTGCTGCCGCTTGATCGCATGGACTCGCTGGGCTTGTTGACCGATCGCCTGCTGGCCGTTCACATGACCCGGCTCGATGACGCCGATATCGCCCGGCTGGCGCGACACGGCGTGCACGTTCTGCACTGCCCGGCGTCGAATCTCAAGCTGGCCAGCGGCATCTGCCGGGTGGCCGATCTGGATGCCGCCGGCGTCAACGTGGCCATCGGAACCGATGGCGCGGCCAGCAACAACCGCCTGGACATGTTTGCCGAGATGCGTCTGACCGCGCTCCTGGCCAAGGGAGTCAGCGGCAATCCGGAGGCCATTCCGGCCGAACGCGCGCTGTCGATGGCCACCATTCATGGCGCCCGCGCACTGGGCCAGGACGACCGCTTCGGTTCCATCGAGGTGGGCAAGTGCGCCGATCTCGTCGCGGTTGATCTGTCGGCAACGGAAACAGTACCCGTCCATCACGTCATTTCACAGCTGGTCTACGCGGTGTCTCGCCGACAGGTCAGCGATGTCTGGGTGGCAGGCCGTCGATTGCTGGAAAATGGCACGCTGACCACGCTCGATGCCGAGCGGGTGCTGGCGCAGGCCCGGCAGTGGGGCGGGCGGCTGCGGCAAGCCCATCAGGATAACGTCGGAGAACAGTGACCATGAATAGCGAAACCCTCGGAAACAACGTCGACCCGCGCGAGTCCGATCGCTTCGACGCGTTGGCCGCGCGCTGGTGGGACCCGGAAGGTGAACTGCGCACGCTGCACGACATCAACGGCCCGCGGGTGGAGTACCTTGCCGAGCGCCTGCCTCTGGAGGGTCAGCGCGTGCTCGATGTCGGCTGTGGTGGTGGCGTGCTCAGCGAAGCTCTGGCGCAACGCGGTGCCAGGGTAACGGGCATTGATGCCGCCAGTCGGCCGCTGGAGGTGGCCCGCCTGCACATGGCCGAAAGCGATCTCGATATCGACTATCGGCAGCTCACCGCCGAGTCGCTGGCAGCAACCGGGGCCGGTGATTTCGACATCGTCTGCTGCCTGGAGCTGCTCGAACACGTGCCCGATCCGGCACAAACCGTGGCCGCCTGTGCCCAGCTCTGTCGGCCCGGCGGGCATTTGCTGTTCAGCACCATCAATCGTTCGCCGCTGGCCTGGGCGACGGCCATCGTCGGCGCCGAATATGTGCTTGGCCTGCTGCCGCGAGGCACACACCGTCATGATCGCTGCATTCGCCCGCAGGAGCTGGCCGGCGCCTGCCGCCGCAGCGGGTTGAAGGTGCTCGATATCACCGGGATGGCCTACAACCCGTTCTCGCGCACCGTGCGCATCGGTGGCGCGCCGCGGGTCAATTACTTTGTCCTCGCCGTCCGGCCGGAGTGAGACGATGACGCTGACAATGCCCGAAGCCGTTCTGTTTGATCTGGACGGGACGCTGATCGACTCTGCGCCCGATCTGCTGGCGGCCCTGGACCACGTCCGCAGCGGCTTTGATCTGCCGCCGGCCAGCCATCGGCAGCTGCGCGAACACGTTTCCCGCGGCGCTGCAGGGCTGTTGGCGGCCGGCTTGCCTGGCTGGTCCGAAATGACTACGGGCCGCCGTGATGCGGTACGTGAAACCATGCTCGACTTCTATGCTGAAAACTGCTGGCAGCGTTCGGCGCCGTTCGACGGCGTCGAAGCCCTCATCGATGCCCTGTCCCTGCAGGGCATTCCGCTGGGCATTGTTACCAACAAGATCAGTCGCTTTGCCGGGCCGGTGGTCGAGCGCGCCGGCTGGTCCGATTGTTTCGGTTGTCTGGTTGCCGGCGATCAGGTGACCCGTCCCAAGCCGGATCCCGAGTCGGTTCTGGCGGCCTGTCAGGCCCTGCGCGTGCGGCCGGAGCGAACGGTTTTTGTCGGCGACGATCGCCGCGACATTGTTGCCGGTGCGGCCGCGGGCACGCACACCGTCGTCGCCGCCTGGGGGTATTTGCCAGCCTGTGAACAGCCGCAAGACTGGCAGGCCGATGCCGTCATCAGTACGCCAACAGGCCTGCTCGAGCTATTGCCCGCACCGGAGCCGAGCTGATGAAAGCCCCCATGGACTGGTGTCGCCAGCGCATGCTCGGGCCGGGCAGTCCCTTGTCGGCGTCACTGCCTTTTGCGCCCGAGCGCTGGCAGGACGCCATTGTCGCCTTGCGCGCGGTGATTTCCGAGATTGCCGCAGTTCCCGACACCGTCAGCGACGTTGATATCGGACAGAAGAAGCTGGCCTGGTGGCGCGACGCCTTGCACAATCGTGCTGCGCATCCGGCCATCGAGGCACTGGTGGCCAGCGGTGCGGCCGACCGTCTCGCTCCCGAGCGCTTCGAGCCGCTGATCAACAGCGTGGTCGACACCCTGATCACGCCTCGCTTTGAAAGCCTGGAAGACGCCTGGCAGCACTGCGCTGCCCTGGGCGGGCCGGCTGCGGAACTGGAAGCCGAGTTGATTGCACCCGGAGATCTGACAGCCCTGGACTGGTCGGCAGCGGGCGGCTTTGCCTATCTGGTCCGGCTGGTGCGCGATACAGGCCTCGATACGCGTGCCGGTCGCTGGCTCGTGCCGCTGGATCTGCAGGCCGAATATCAGATCGCCCGACAGGATGTGGTCAACGGCACCGCCAGCCGCGGCTGGGACGGCATGATTCGGGCCTGGCTGGATGACGGCTCGCGGCGGATGGCCGGGCCGCTTGGGCAGGCGCCGGCCAAGGTTGCCTGGCGGCAGCGACATCTGCTGATCTCGCACGCGCTGGATCGCCGGCTGGCGCGAGCCCTTGCGCGGCAGCCGCGCCGTATTCTCGAGCGGCGGGTTCGGCCCGGGCAGATGGGCAATGCCTGGGTGGCCTGGCGATCGGCCAGGCGGCTGCGTCGGGCGGTGTGATGGCGCCCGCGAGGGTGGGCGGCGTCAGTCCGAGCTGATGATGTCCGGCCCCTTGCCGGCCGATTTTTCGTAAACACCCTTGCCGATTTTGCGGTACTGGGTGAAACCGGCCCTTTCGACCTCGCTGCTCGACGGCGCGCGCGAATTCTGCCCGGCGAGGCTGGGCGGGGAAATCAGCCGCCGCACGGTCTGCCCGCAATAGGGGCACTTCTGCATCGGCGGGTCGCTGATCTTCTGGAGAATGGTCACCGGTTGGCTGCAATAATCGCAGCCGGCGTCCGGATCGATGCTGACATATTCATAGAACGGCATGGACGCATTGTACCGTTGCAGGTCAAGCGGAGGCTGTCAGGTGGCAGGGACGATGGCAACATTGTTGCGGTACCCGAGCCGGCGGGGAATCTGCGACAATGCCTCATCTGCACCGAATCGTGACTGGAACACTGACGCATGAAAGATTCTCCCAAAGCCGTCTGGCTGGTGACCGGCGCTGCCGGTGCACTGGGCAGTGCGGTTGTCCACCAGGTGATGGCCGCAGGCGCCGACTGTATTGCCCTGGATCGCCAGGCCGGTGGGCTTGACAGCCTGCACGACGATCTGGGCGACAAGCTGGGGCGGGCCCCGGCGTTGATGCCGATGGACCTGGCCGGAGCGGCTCCGGAGGATTATCAGCGCCTGGCCGAGGTGATCGAGGCCGAGTTCGGGCGTATCGATGTGCTGGTTCACAACGCGGCCACCTTCCAGGCCCTGCAGCCGATGCTGCAGCAGCAGCCCGGCGAGTGGCTGGAAATCATGCAGACCTCGCTGACGGCGCCGTTCATGTTGACGGCCGTGCTGGCGCCGCTGATGTCGGCCGGCTCGGCCATCGTTTTTGTCGGTGACGACCACAGCCTGGAAAATCCGGGAGGCTGGGCCGCCTTCGGCGTCGCCCAGGCCGGGCGCAAGCAAATGGTCCGCGTTCTCGAGGCCGAACGCTCACAGGGTGGGCCGCGAGTGATCGCAGTCGACCCCGGACCGTTCTACAGCCCGCTGCGGGTGGCTGCCTGGCCGTCGGACTCACCCGGGCACCTGCCCAGCCCGGCTGCGGCAGCGCGGAAGGTCGTAGCGGCTGTCGAACACGCCGATCAACCCTGAATCAGACTTGAGGAGCCGTGATCATGTCAGACGATCTGTTCATGAAAATCATCGATCGGGAGATCCCCGCCGATATCGTTCACGAGGACGATGAACTTCTGGCCTTTCGCGATATCAATCCGCAGGCGCCGGTGCATGTGCTGATCGTACCCAAGCGCAAGATCGTCACCATCAACGACCTGCAGCCCGAGGACGCAGAACTGATCGGGCGGATGACGCTGGCGGCCAGAAAGATTGCCGCTGACGAGGGCCTGGCAGACGAGGGTTATCGGCTGGTCTTCAACTGTAACGACAAGGGTGGTCAGTCGGTCTATCACATCCACCTGCACCTGCTTGGCGGTCGCCAGATGCAGTGGCCGCCCGGCTGAGGGTTCGTTGCGACATTCCAAAGAAGCTTCAATGACTGAAATTCGAATGTTCGAAACGGCGGGCTGGATTCGGGGTTTCTATCCGTGTTGGGTCTCGGGCAGCCGGCTGCTCATCCAGGCGCCTGAAAGGCCCATGCCGGCGAGGATCAGAATGATGCCGGAGGTTGGCATCACCGTGGTCAGGGCGCCGACGCTGCCGGTCAGCAGCAGGACGACGCCGATGACGGTGTTGCTGACGGCAACATAGTCCGTGCGTTTGTTGCCGCCGGCCAGATCGATAATGTAGGTCTTGCGCCCCAGCCGCACGCCGGAGTGTGTGACCGCCAGCAAGAAGAAAAACAGTGGATACAGCCAGGCGCTGTCGGCGAACATCGGCAGGCCGTGCACGATGCCGACCAGCCCGATCCCCACCAGTGCGGCGCCGGCACCGGCCAGAATCATCACCCGTCGGCTCGAGGCGTCAGCAAAGCGGCCCCAGAATGGCGCCGATACCAGGCTGGCAACGCCATCGGCAATCACGAACAGCCCGAGCACCAGCAAGGCGCCTTCGGTGCGCTCATGCGCCAGCATGATGAAAAACGGAGCGCTCAAGGACGAGCACAGCAGCAGCGAACGGGCAATGACGAATCGGCGGAAATCGGGCTGGCTGCGCAGCAGGTCGAGGCGCTTGAGGGCCTCGCTCAACGCGTTGCCGCCCCCTGACGTGGCACCCGGAAATTCGCGGATCATGGCGTAGCTGATGGAAGCCAGCAGCCAGAGGCTGGCAGCGATCACCAGCAACATCAGGTAGACGCCGCGATGGCCGCCGTCGCCGCCGTCGAACAGCAGCACGACCCCCACGCCGACGGTAATCGAGCCGGCCAGAAACTCCGACCAGCCGCTGACGCGGCCGCGGCGTGTTTTCGGCACGGTCTTGCCGAGCACGTCCTTGGACGCCACCGAGCACAGCCCGCGCGAGAGACTGAACAGCACCAGGGCGGAGAGCAGGCCGATACCGGCGACCGTGCCGCTCAGGCTCAAGGCAACCAGCGCCATGCACACGACCGCCACGGCCTGCAGGACGCTGCCGGCCACGAATGTCCACTTTCTGACCGACTGTCGTCTGACAAAGCTGGCGATCACCAGCTGCGGGATCATGGAGCCCGACTCCCGAATGGGCACCAGGAACGCGGTAAAGATGCCCGGCGCCGACAAAGCGGCGAGCAGCCAGGCGAGAATCGTTTTGGGGTTGGCAATCGAGTCACCCAGTTTGGTCAGGAACTGCGTGACGACCTGGAGGACAAAGTTGCCCGGTACGACGCGACAGGCATCCTCGTCGATATCCTTGCACACACGGGCGTCTTCTTCGTTGACCAGCTTCTGATAGACCGACGCCAGGCGCCGGCTGGCAAAGAACCGTTCTCTCATGGCGCGGGGCTGTCAGTGCCGCGGTCGCTGGTTTCCGTGGCTGCCGGCTCGGGCACATGTGGCGTGACGCGAAGCAGCAGGCCCAGCCACGCCGAATCGAAGTACTCGAAGCGCCCTGGTCGGATGGTTCGGCTTTGTTCAAGCCGGTGCACTCGATAGCTGCCGTGAGCGCCGGCGGGCGCCTGAAAAGAGGCGCCGGGCGTGTCGTCGGCGCGCCAGACCAGGTCGATGTCGGCGTGCATGAACTGGCGCTTGCGTAAACGGATGCTGCCGTCCAGGCGATAGCGTAGCCGGACATCGAGATCCGCGGCGGTCTTGACAGGGTGGCCATGGCGCAGCAGGCGCCCGACCGGCGACAGGTTGACCCAAGCGGCGTCGAGGACCCGGTCATCATGAACATGCACGGCCTGGCGCGTTGCCCGGTCGATCGGTTGATGCCAGGCCAGCGTGGCGTGAACACGATAGGCGCCGGAGCGCTGCAATCGCGACAGGGCCTGTTGCATGGGCTGATCGAGTGCGTCCAGAGCCAGCCATGGGGTCGGTAAAGGCAGCAGGCGGGTCGTCGATTCAGCCTGCCCGCTGTCTTCGAGTCGCGACATGGTTTCCACGAGCTTGAGCGTGGCTTCGAGTTCGGCGTCTTCGCCATCGGCCATTCTGCGGTCGCCGGGGTTTTCCAGGGCCAGCGCGCGGCGCTTCGGGTCCACGGCCTGACCGAAGTCGGTCAGTTCACTGACCGGCCAATCGTCCGATTCGCCGTTGACCGGCGTGAACACGATGGCTTCGACGCGAAAGAGCGCCGTGTCAGCGCCGCGGGCCGGTGCCGTCGCGGGTGGAATGGCGAACAGACCGGTCAAGAGGGCAGGGAGGAGCAGTCGCGAAAGCTTCATGGGCCAGAGTTTACCCGAGTCGGGCAGGGAGGTGATCGATCGGTCCCGCCCCTCTGGCAGGGGCGACAGAAGTTTCCGCTCCCAACGGGCTGGAAATGCCCACAGCAGCGCGGGCCGAATGTCGGCCCGCGCGACAGGATCAGTCGATCGGATCGACCGAGACGCGAACCCGGATCGTATCCCCGGGATAACGGTCCATCGTCGTTCTGTGGAGGCGCCCGCCGTATTCATAGGTCACACGATAACCACCGTCCACCGTTCGCTCGCGCCAGTCGCGCTGCACCCGGCAGCGTTCGCGAGTGACTGCTCGGCGGCCGCCGTCGCGGGCTTTCGAGCTGTCGTGCCCGATGCTGCCGCCGAGCAGGGCGCCGGCAGCCGTTGCCGCGTCCCTGCCGCCACCGCTGCCGAACTGATTGCCGATCACGCCGCCAATGATGGCGCCCATGATCGTCGGCGTATGCGAATGGCGACGCGTCCTGACGTACTCGATCTCTTCGCGGCAGATTTCACGGTTGATCGGCGTGCGGTGAACCTCCCGAATCGGCTCGACATCGACGACGCGGGCGAGCTCGTAACCGCTACTGCCAGCCAGCGCCACGCTGCTTGCTGCAAGCGCGGCGGTCATGATCAGAAGCTCCTTGATTTTCATCGTCCGTTCTCCATCAGTTGCAGGCGGCTGTTGCCAGCGTTGGCACAATCCTAGTCCAGCCCGGCTGAATCGGCTCTGAATCGCCCGGGCCTCATTGATTGAGCAGCGATGCCGAACGGGTTCAGCGGTTTGAATGATGGCGGTGTTGGCTGTGCCGGACAAGGCGGTCGTGCAACTCGTCAACGGCTTGCTTGAGGGTATCGAGCGAGCCGGTGTTATCGATGACCTCATCGGCCATTGCCAGCCGCTGTTGGCGCGTGGCCTGGGCCGCCAGCATCGCTTCGGCCTGCTGGCGTTCGATGCCGTCGCGTTCCTGCAGCCGGCGGATCTGAGTCGATTCGGGAACATCCACGACCACGACACAATCGGCATCGCCAAACAGCCCGGTCTCGGCCAGCAACGGGACCACGACCACGACATAGTCGGCCTGCTCGTGCGTGGCGATCTGGCGCCGTGCTTCTGCCGCGATCAGCGGGTGCAGGATGTGCTCGAGTCTCTGGCGTGCTTCGGGGCGTTCGAATACCTTGTCGCGCAGGCGGCGACGTGCAAGCTGTCCGTGCTCGTCCAGTACCTCGGTCCCGAAAGCCTCGACGATGGCGGCCAGGCCCGGGCTGCCGGGGGCAACCACCTGACGCGCAATGACATCGGTATCGACCACGGGTGCACCTTTGGCTGCCAGACGACTGGAGATCGCCGTCTTGCCGCTGGCCACTCCGCCGGTAAGGGCGACAACAAAGGGCTGCTGGTAACGCCTGGACGGATTCATGCTGGTGCATTCGGCAATCATGGCGGCCATTATGCCGGCCGTGGCCGGCGGGTGTGAGAGGACGCATCGGTTCGCCACGGAGTGTGCTTCACTTGGCTGACGGTTTGCGTTAATGTGACCTGCAGGGAGACTTGTATTTGTTTATCGGGGACAGTTCATTGACCGATATTCTGATTGTCGAGGACCATGACCTGGTCCGCACCGGGCTGAAGAACATTCTGGCGGCTGAGCGCGACCTGAAGGTCGTCGGCGAGGCCGCCAGCGGCGAAGAGGCGATTCGCCTTTGCCGCGAGTTGCAACCCGATCTTGTCTTGATGGATGTCGGTTTGCCCGGTCTGTCGGGACTCGAGACGACCGAGCGAATTCTCAAGGCACAGCCGGCGATCCGGGTGATCGTTCTGACGGCCTACAGTGAGCCGCCGCTGCCGGCACGCTTGCTCGATTCCGGCGCATCCGGGTACCTCACCAAGGCCTGCGATGCCGCAGAATTGTTGCGCGCGGTGCGACAGGTGAGGCTGGGCGAGCGCTATATCGGCGCCGATATCTCGCAGCAACTGGCCATTTCCCTGCTTCCGGGCACACCACAATCGCCTTTTCAGGAGCTGACCAGCCGTGAGCTGGAGATTGCGTTGATGCTCACTCAGGGAATGAACATGCAGGCCATCGGCAAGACCCTGCATGTCAGCCCCAAGACCGTGGCCACCTACAAGTACCGCATTTACGACAAGATCGGGGTCAGTAACGAGGTTGAGCTCTTGCGCATGGCCTTGCGCCATGGCGTGGTTTCGGAGATCTGAGTGCGCCTGCCGGGCGGCCATCGGGCCGCCCGGCAGGACATGACTTCAGCGCTGCGATCTATTCCTTGTCGCTGAGGCGGTAGATGCCGCCGCCTTCGGGAATGGCGCCGGAACTGCGCTCGGCTTTTTCCTGCGGCTTTCCGCCACCGCCTGACTGACTGCCGCGCCCGGAGCGCTCTTTGTCCGGCTTCTGCTCCGGCTTCTTCTCGGGCTTCTTCTCGGGCTTCTTCTCGGGCTTCTGCTCAGGCTTCTGCTCAGGCTTCTGCTCAGGCTTCTGCTCAGGCTTCTGCTCAGGCTTCTGCTCAGCCTTCTGCTCAGGCTTCTGCTCCGGCTTCTGCTCGGGCTTCTGCTCCGGCTTCTTCTCGGGCTTCTGCTCAGGCTTCTGCTCAGGCCTCTGCTCCGGCTTCTGCTCGGGCTTCTGCTCGGGCTTCTGGTCCGGCTTCTGCTCGGGCTTCTGCTCGGGCTTCTGGTCCGGCTTCTGGTTCGGCTTCTGCTCCGGCTTCTGATCCGGCTTCTGATCCGGCTTCTGATCCGGCTTCTGATCCGGCTTCTGATCCGGCTTCTGATCCGGCTTCTGGTCCGGCTTCTGGTCCGGCTTCTGGTCCGGCTTCTGGTCCGGCTTCTGGTCCGGCTGCCGGCCCGATCTCGGGTTGGCGCCGCCGCTGCGGCTGCGGCGTTTCTTGCCGCCGCGTCGACGACGCTTTTTCTTCTTTTTCGCCCCGTCGTCTACGGAGCCATCTTCGTCGGGTTTGTGGCCGCGTCGGCTTTGCTGTGGTCCCGTGCTGCCGCTCTGGTCGCCGTTCTGTCGACCGCCGGTTTTCTTCTTCTTGCCGGTTTTCTTCTTTTTCTTCTTGTGGCCGGGCCGCTCCTGCTGGTGACCGGGGCCGGCGGCGGTGCGGTCGCTGCGCTTGCCGGCGGGCTTGTGTGTGCGCCTGCGATTGCGGGAATGATCCTTTTCGTCATCATCGCTGCTGCCGAACAGCCTGTTCAGAATCGCCTTCAGCCAGGCGACCAGGCCGCCATCACTCTGCGCTGGCGTGGGTGCCGGCGCGGTACGCTGGATACGGCTCACGGCTGCTGGCTGTGGGGCGGGTGCGGGCTGGGCCTCGGTCTGTGCCGGCAGGGACTCTATCTCCTCGCCGCTGGCCAGGGCATAGCTCGGCTCGTCGACCGACTCGCTGGTGCGCAACCGCTGCACTTCAAAGCGCGGGGTTTCGATCCAGCGGTTGGCCACCACGGTGATGCTGACCTTCGTCCGCTGCTCGATTTCCTCGGTGGCCTGGCGTTTCTCGTTGAGCAGGAAGTTGGCCACTTCGATGGGTGCCTGAACGATCACCCGCGAAGTGTGTTCCTTCATCGACTCTTCTTCAGCCAGGCGCAGGATCGACAGCGCCAGAGATTCGATCGAGCGAATTGCGCCGTAGCCATCGCAGCGCGGGCAGGTGATGTAGCTTGACTCCCCAAGGGAAGGGCGCAATCGCTGGCGAGACATCTCGAGCAGGCCGAAACGCGAAATGCGGCCGAACTGGACCCGTGCCTTGTCCATTTTCATGGCTTCGCGCAGACGGGACTCGACCTGGCGCTGGGCATCCTTGCTCATCATGTCGATGAAATCGATGACCACCAGCCCACCGAGGTCGCGCAGCCGCAGCTGCCGGGCGATTTCATCGGCCGCTTCCAGGTTGGTCTGCAGCGCGGTTTCTTCGATATCAGCCCCCTTGGTCGCTCGCGAGGAGTTGATGTCGATCGAAAGCAGCGCCTCGGTGTGGTCGATGACTACCGCGCCGCCGGAGGGCAGGCGGACTTCGCGGGCGAAAGCCGACTCGATCTGGCTCTCGATCTGGTAGCGCGAAAACAGCGGGGTATCATCCTGATAGAGCTTGAGTTTTCGCAGGTTGTGCGGCATGACCTGCTGCATGAACTCGCGTGCATCTTCGAAAACCTTCCCGTCATCGATCAGGATTTCGCCGATGTCCTCGCGCAGGTAGTCGCGCAGGGCGCGGATGATCAGGTTGCTTTCCTGATAGATCAGGAAGGGTGCCTTGCGGCTGTCAGCGGCGTCCTTGATGGCGCGCCACAGCTGCAGCAGATAGTCCAGGTCCCACTGCAGCTCCTCACGGTCGCGCCCGACGCCGGCGGTGCGGACAATGCAGCCCATGCCGTTGGGAATCTCGATTTCCTTGAGGGTGTCAAGCAGTTCCTTGCGCTCGTCGCGGGTGATCTGGCGCGAGACTCCGCCGGCACGCGGGTTGTTGGGCATCAATACCAGGTAGCGGCCGGCCAGCGAGATGAAGGTGGTCAGCGCTGCGCCCTTGGTGCCGCGCTCCTCCTTGTCGACCTGAACGATGACCTCCTGACCGCTCTGGACGGCGTCCTTGATCTCCAGGCGCTCACCTGATTCCAGTGCCTTGATGGCCGCATCACCGAAGTAATCACGGCTGATTTCCTTCATCGAGAGGAATCCGTGGCGCTCGGAACCGAATTCCACGAAACAGGCGTCCAGGCTGGGCTCGACGCGTGTGATTCGGCCCTTGTAGATGTTGGATTTCTTCTGCTCCTGGGCGGGCACCTCGATATCGAGGTCAAGCAGGGTCTGGCCATCGGCAATGGCCACGCGCAACTCTTCAGGCTGAGTTGCGTTGATCAGCATGCGTTTCATTTGTTTTTCCTCCGGCGCTCCCGGTGACAACGGGCAGAGGTCTTCGGGGCGGGTGCCGGACACGGGCCGGGCTCCGTTCAGGGAGCCGGGGCGGGCAAACCAGCCAGCATTCATCAACGCCGGGCTTGATGCCCGGGCTGGCGGTCAAGGCCGCCGACCCATTGGCGGCGGCGTCTGGCTTGCATGCGGCCGCGCGAGGCGCTGGCCTGCAGTATCTGACACCGAGCCCGGAGGCGATACTTCGCCGGCTCCGGGAGCGCATGATCTTTTTATCAAGGCCGCCAGGTTTCGTTCTTTCGAAACAGGCAGGCGGCACGTCTCAATCCGCGGTGCCGAATCGCGGCGCTTGCGCCCGCGAGGTCGGCGTACAATTCGATCGGGTTGTGACCGAATCGCTCCCGTGGGGCTCTTGACGAACGCTACGGGAGTCGAGCAAATGGTTCTGATACCTGATGCTGTATCGGCCGCTCAAGCGCGACCATGGGCAAGCCGAGCTTGTATCGGCATCGCCGGATATGTCAGCATTCATGGCCAGGTGCGCGCGTGTCTTTTGGATCTTGCGGGCCGCTTTTGCGGCGATAATGCAGCCACGTTCTGCGCCTGGCGCGGGAATTTTATCATTGATTCGAATCAGGCGATAGTCGGGTGATAGCCGGCCTGAATCGTCTGCATCGCAGGACCGGAATTTCGATGGCACAGGACAACAAGCCCGGCGGCGTTCGGTATGTCACCGCCGGTCGGGATCGAGCCGGGCAACGCCTGGACAATTTCCTCATGGGCGAACTGGGCCCGGTTCCGCGGGGCCTGGTCTATCGGCTGGTGAGAACCGGGCAGGTTCGGGTCAACGGCGGCCGCGCCAAGCCGATGAAAAAGCTCGAGGCCGGGGACGAAGTGCGCATTCCGCCGGTGGCGCGACAGGCGCCTGAACAGCGCCGCCTGCCCGACGGGCTGCTGGCACGCATCCGCGCCCGCGTGGTCTCGCAAGATGATGATCTGTTGATACTGGACAAGCCCTCGGGGCTGGCGGTTCAGGCGGGCACGGGGCTGGGCTGGGGGCTGATGGATGTGCTGGCACACATCGGTGAGGGCTTCCGCCCGGTGCATCGCATCGATCGCTCGACCAGCGGGGTGCTGGTGGTCGCGCGCCACCACCGGGCGGCGCGCGAGCTGCAGAAGGCGTTTTCCGGCCGGACGGTCGAGAAATACTATCTGGCGCTGCTCGAAGGCAGGCTCGAACAAGAGCACATGACGATCGATTCACCGCTGAAGAAGATTCGTGACGGCAGCGGTCAGCACCGCGTCATTGCTGCGCCGGACGGGCAGCCCGCGGTCACGCACCTGCGCCTGCGCGAACATGTTGGTGACTATAGTTACGTGGAGGCCAGCATCGAAACCGGGCGTACGCATCAGATCCGCGCCCATGCCGCCAGCATCGGGCACCCGCTGGCCGGCGATGACCGGTACAATCAGAATCCGGCGCCGGCGGGGCTGAAGCGACTGTTCCTGCATGCGCATTGTCTGAAGCTGCCCTGGCCAACGCAGCAGGTCTTTTCGGTGCCTCTCCCGGATGAACTGAGTTCGGTGCTGAATCGACTGCGCCAGGGCTGACCGCCCGTCTGACAAGGGAACCCGCGAGCGTATGTATCACCCCTTGAGCACCTTTGTTGGCCTGCGCTATTTGCGCGCCAAGCGCCGCAACCACTTCATCTCCTTCATCTCTCTGGTGTCCATGGGCGGCATTGCGCTGGGCGTGATGGTGCTCATCACCGTATTGAGCGTGATGAATGGCTTCGAGCAGGAGTTGCGCGAGCGCATCCTCGGCATGATCTCGCATGCCACCATCGAGGGCTACGAGCGCCGCTTGCCCGATTGGCAGAACCTGCTTGAGCAAGTAGGCGACCACCCCTCGGTGGTGGGCTCGGCTCCCTATGTCGAGCAGGAAACCCTGATCAAGGGCCGCGCAACCGCCGGGGCCCAGGTGCGCGGCATCGACCCGCGGCTCGAACCACAGGTTTCCGATATTGGCAAGCTGCTGCACCACAACAATCTTGATGCACTCGAGCCGGGGCAGTGGCGCGTGCTTCTGGGCGGCGGTCTGGCAGCGAGGCTGGGCGTGCGCGAGGGGGATTCGGTGACCATTTTCGCGCCCGAGATCCGTTCGACCCCGGCGGGGGTTGTCCCGCAGGTTCGCCGTTTCGAGGTTGCCGGGATCTTCGAGGCCGGCGTGCAACAATACGATACCGGCCTGGCTGTGATTCACTATCGTGACGCCCAGCGGCTGTTTCGGCTGAGCGACGATCAGGTCAGCGGTATCCGCCTCAAATTCGACGACATGATGCGCGCCCGGGCCATCGCCTGGGAGCTCAACGACGAGCTTGGCGGCAGGCATCGCGTGCGCGACTGGACGCAGCAGCACGCCAACTTCTTCCGCGCGGTAAGAACCGAGAAAACGGTGATGTTCATCATCCTGTCGCTGATCATCGCCGTGGCGGCCTTCAACATCATTTCAACTCTGGTGATGGTGGTCACCGACAAGCAGGCCGATATCGCCATTCTGAAGACCATGGGAATGGGCCCGAAGAAGATCATGGCCATCTTCATTGTGCAGGGTTCGCTGATCGGCATCATCGGCACGTTGCTGGGCATCGTTGCCGGCATCACCCTGGCGCTGAACGTCGAAGCCATCGTCGCCTGGCTGGAACAGATTCTGAGCACCGACTTTCTTTCCGCTGATGTGTACTACATCAGCGATCTGCCCTCGGAGCTGCGTTTGAGCGACGTCGCCAGGTTCGGAACCCTGGCTCTGGTGCTGTCGCTGCTGTCAACGATTTATCCGGCCTGGCGGGCCGCACGGACCGAACCGGTGGAGGCGCTGCGTCATGAATGAATTTGTCATCCGGGCGCGGGGCCTGTCGCGCAGTTTCGTTCAGGGGCGCGCCGAATTGAACGTGCTCAAGGCCGTCGATTTCGAGGTTCGGCCCGGCGAGCAGGTAGCCATTCTTGGTGCTTCGGGAGTCGGCAAGAGTACGCTGCTGCACTTGCTTGGCGGGTTGGACAAGCCCACGGCAGGCAGCGTGGAGGTCGCCGGAGAAGACATGGCGCAGGCCGATGAAACGCGCCGCGCTGCCCTCCGCAACCGTCATCTTGGTTTTGTCTATCAGTTTCATCACCTGTTGCCGGAATTCACCGCTCTGGAGAACGTGGCGATGCCGCTGTTGATTGCCGGCCACAGCGCCGCCAGGGCCGCGGCCGAAGCCGAGGCGTTGCTGAGCCGCGTGGGCCTGGGTGAGCGCCTTGCGCACAAGCCCGGTGAGCTGTCGGGCGGTGAACGTCAGCGCGCGGCAGTGGCGCGCGCGCTGATCAACCGGCCCGCCTGCGTGCTGGGAGACGAGCCCACCGGCAACCTTGATGAACGCAATGCCGACCACGTCTACGAGCTCATGCTCGAGCTCAATCGTGAGTTTCGCACCAGCGTCGTGCTGGTCACCCATGATCCACAGCTGGCCCGCCGCATGGATCGACGACTGGAAATGACCGAGGGCCGGCTCGTGCCCATGGACTGAGCGATGGCAGGCCGGGGCGGCAGGCGTTGGCTTCTGGCTTTTGCGGCAGGTTGCATGCTGGCGCCCTGGCTGCCGGTGTTGCCCGGCTTTGCCGTTCTTGCGCTTATGGCCGCTTGCGCTGGCGCCGGCATGGCATTTGTCCGCACGCGCGCTGCGGCCGCTTTCCTGCTGGGAGCGCTGTGGTTTCTTGGCGCGGCGCAGTGGCAGCTCGATCGACAGTTTCCCGCGGATCGGGCGGGTCAGGTGGTCAGCGTTACCGGCGCGGTCGCCGATTTGCCGCAGCAGCGCGGACAAAGCGTGCGTTTCGTGCTCTCGGTGGATCGGGCCGCGCGCAAGGCCGGGACGCTGCCCGAGCGCATTCTGGTGCGCTGGTATCGCCCGCAGGTGCGGCTCGAACCGGGCAGTCGCTGGCGCATGGATCTGCGCCTGACGCCGCCGAAGGGGCGAGTCAACCCCGGCGGATTCGATTATCGTCGCTACCTGCTGACTCGTCGTATTGGCGCTATCGGCAGCGTGCGCGGCCGGCCGGAGCCCGTTGCCGGACCCAAGGCGACGAAGGCCCTGGATCGGCAGCGCCAGCGCCTGGCCGACATCATCCAGTCCGAGACTGTCAGCGCCGATGTCGCCGCGCTCAAGCGCGCGCTGGGCGTGGCCGATCGATCCGCGATCTCGCCGGAGCTGTCGCAGCGCCTGCGCCAGACCGGCACGGCCCACCTGCTGGCCATATCAGGGCTGCACGTCGGCATGGTGGCGGGACTGGTCGGCAGCCTGGCCGGATTGCTCGCCGCGCCGATCTGCCTGTTGTCGCCTCGTCTCGATCGGCGGCGAATCGGAGTTGTTGCCGGTCTGGCCGCGGCCGTGTTCTATGCCGGCCTCGCCGGCTTCACGCTGCCGACCCAGCGCGCTCTGATCATGCTTTCGGTGCTGGCTCTGGCCCTGATGACCCGGCGTGCGATTGCGCCCGGCCACGCGCTGCTGGTGGCCTTGCTGGCGGTTCTTGTGTTCGACCCCCTGGCGCCGCTGGCGGTCGGTTTCTGGCTGTCATTCGCTGCGGTGGCCGTACTGATCTGGACGTTTGCCTGGCGGCCTTCCGCGCCGGGCAGTGGTGCCACCGCGCTGTTGCGTGCACAGTTGATTCTGCTCGTTGGCCTGCTGCCGCTCAATATCGGCCTGTTCGGTCAGCTGATTCCCGGTGCCGTGATGGCAAATCTGGTGGCGATTCCGCTGGTCGGCTTTCTGGTGCTGCCGGCGTTGCTGCTGGATCTGGGCACCATGCTGGTCGGCCTGCCGGCCACACCTGCCGGTGGTTTGAGCGCCCTCGGGCTCGAGTGGCTGCTGCAGCTGCTGGAGTGGGTGCACGGCCTGCGCGGCAGCTACTTGAATTTTCCCAGCCCATCGCCCTGGGTGGTGGCGGTGGCCGCCGTGGGTGCCGTCTGGCTGGTGGCGCCGCCCGGCTGGCCGGCGCGTGGCCTTGGCTTTGTCTTGCTGCTCCCGCTGTTGTGGGCGCCGGGAACGGATCTCGAGTCGGGCGAGCTGGAAGCCTGGTTTCTGGATGTGGGCAACGGACTGGCCGTGTTGATTCGAACGCCTGGAGAGACGGTGCTCTACGATACCGGGCCGGGCGATGGCCAGGGCCGGGATGTGCTCTCGGGCATTCTGCCGGATCTGCTCGCGCACGGCAGGGCCGTCGATCGGGTCATCGTGTCTCACGGTCACCGCGATCACGCCGGCGGGCTGGCTTCTGCAGTGGGGCCAGGCACTCGGGTTCATGCTCAAGGGGTCGACGCCGGACAGCCCTGTGTGGCGGGCATCGAATGGCATGCCGATGGCTATCGCTTTCGCGTCCTTCATCCGACTGCGGCCTTGCCTGATCTGGGACGCAACTCCTCCTGCGTGTTGCATATCGACGGTGCCGGCGGCAGCCTGTTGTTGACCGGCGGCATCGACGCCGATGTCGAGGCCCGACTGCTGGAGCGCTTCGCTGGCCCGCCGGCCGATCTGTTGCAGCTGCCGGCCGGTGGTCACCACAGCGGCAGCAGTGCGGCATTTCTGGCAGCGGTTGCGCCGCGCCATGCCGTGGCTTCGGTCGCGCGGTTCGATCGCTTCGGGCGGGTGCATGCGCCGACCCGCCGGCGGCTCCGAAAATCAGGGATCGCGCTCAGCGAGACCGGTCGCTGCGGCGCCATGCGACTGCGCCTGCGCCCGGGGCACAGGCCGCAGCTGCGGTCCATGGCGACCCTTGCGCCGCGCTTCTGGAGGCCGCGGGCGGGTTGCCCCTGAGCTGCCGCCGACCGCCGAGGCGCGACGTTGACGGACAAACCCGTTATCATGCGCGCTGGATTGGTCAACGCTCGGAGTCGACTCCGAAACATGCTCGAAATCGTTATTGCAGGCGGCTGGCTGATGGTGCCGATCCTGGCCTGTTCCATCATCGCTGCCGCCATCATCATTGAACGTTTCGTCAACCTGCAGCGCAAACGCGTGCTGCCCGTCGGCGTGCTCGATCGCGTGCGCCAGTGGGCTGCCCAGCGCGAGCTGGATCGCCAGCACATCGAGCAGCTCAGGCGCAGTTCGGCGCTCGGCCGTGTGCTCGCGGCCGCCTTGATCAACCGCCGGCGTGAGCGCGAAATCATCAAGGAGTCGGTCGAGGATACCGGTCGCCACGTCGTGCACGAGCTCGAGCGCTTTCTCAACACCCTGGGCACGATCGCCGGCATCACCCCGCTGCTGGGGCTGCTGGGGACGGTGATTGGCATGATCGATGTCTTTTCAGCCATCATGATCCACGGCGTTGGCGATCCTAATGAACTGGCCGGCGGTATTTCCCAGGCCTTGATCACGACGGCGGCGGGTCTGACGGTCGCGATTCCCAGCTATTTCTTCTACCGCTATTTTCGCGGCCTGGTGCGCGCTTACGTCGTCGACATGGAGCAGCAGGCGCTGGAATTGCTGCATACCATCGAGCGCAAGCGGGCCGGCGCACAGTAGATCATGAAGCTGCAGCAGGAAGAACGTGAAGAGCCGGAGGTCAACCTCACGTCGCTGATCGACGTGGTGTTTCTCCTGCTGATTTTCTTCATGGTGTCAACCACTTTCGAGCGCCAGGCTCTGTTGCGTCTGGATCTGCCCGAGGCGAGCACCGCCGAAGCCGAATCAATACCCGAAGTCGTTGAGTTCATGATCACCGATGACGGTCGATTGTTCGTCGGCGAGCAAGAGCTGGTCGACCAGCGCCGGACCACGGTACGAGCCGCGATTGTCCGGCGTTTCGCCGAGAATCCCGAGGCCGTGCTGGTGGTGCGTGCCGACGCCGAGGCGCCGCATCGTCTGGTGGTGCGCGTGCTCGATTCGGCTGCGGCCGAAGGCATTGAGCGCGTCAGTATTGCCGCCATCGAAGAGGAGGCACAATGACTGGTGGGCAGGTCTATCGTCGCTTGCTGGCCATGGTGCTCAAGCACCGCGCTATTTTTGCCATGGCGCTGGTGGCTGTCGCCCTCGACGCGGCCGGGCAGGGGCTGTTCTTTTATCTGCTGCGCCCGCTGATCGACGACACCATCGCCAATCCCGACCCCGAGTTCAACTACCTTCTGCCGGCGCTGGTATTCCTGTCGCTGATCTTGCGCGTGGTCGGCAACTTCGGCGGCGAGTTCGGCATGCAGTGGGTCGGGCGCAAGCTGATTGCCGATCTGCGCAGCGCCCTGTTCGATCGTTATCTGGAGCTGCCGGCGGCGTACTTCGATCGTGAATCGTCGGGGCAGATGATTTCGCGGGTGACCTACAACACCGAGCAAGTGGCCAACGCGGCCACCAAGGCCCTGATCGGAATTTCCCGCGATGTCATGACGGTGATTGCCCTGTTCGGCGTGATGCTGATCCAGTCGTGGCGATTGACGACGTCGCTGCTGGTACTGCTTCCCATCATCGGCGTGATTGCCTACGTCATCAGCCGCCACTTTCGACGCATCTCCACCGACATCCAGGATTCGATGGGAGACGTGACCCATGTGACCGAGGAGGCGGTCAACGGCCACCCGGTGATCAAGGTCTTCGGTGGGCAGCAGCATGAGCGCGGCAAGTTTCACGACATCAACGAAAGCAACCGCCGACTGCACCTGCGGCTGGTCGGAACGCAGCTGCTGTCGTCTTCCCTGGTGCAGTTGGCTGCCGGGGTCGCGCTGGTGGTTCTGCTGGTCGTCGCCGCCAGTGAGCTGATGGGCGACACCGTGACCGCCGGCATCTTCATGTCGGTGCTGGCGGCGCTGGCGGCGATGATTCCGCCGCTCAAGCGTCTGACCAAGATGCATGTCGTCATCGAACGCGGCGTGGCCGGGGCGGAGAGCATCTTCCACGTGGTCGACACGCCCGGCGAGGTCGATGACGGCGACCATGCGCCGGAAAAAGTCCACGGCGATATCCGCTTCGAAAGCGTCGGGTTTTCCTATCCCGACGCCAGCAATTCCGCGCTGATTGATCTCGACCTCCAGATACCGGCTGGCGGGGTCACGGCCCTGGTCGGGCGCTCGGGTTCGGGTAAGAGCACCATTGCCAAGCTGCTGCCGCGCTTCTATCAGCCGGCCTCGGGGCGCATTCTGGTGGATGGCGTCGATATTCGCGAATTCAGGCTGGCGGCGCTGCGGCAGCAGATTGCACTGGTCAGCCAGGACGTGGTGCTGTTCAACGACACCATCGCCCGCAACATTGCCTACGGCGGCCTGGCCGGCGCATCGCCTGAACAGATCGAGGAGGCGGCGCGCGCGGCGCACGCCATGGAGTTCATCGAGCGGCTGCCCAAGGGGCTGGACACCCCCATTGGCGAAGGGGGGTCGCTGCTGTCAGGCGGCCAGCGCCAGCGCATTGCCATAGCCCGCGCCGTGCTCAAGGATGCGCCGATCCTGATCCTTGATGAGGCCACTTCGGCGCTGGATGCCGAATCGGAGCAGGCGGTCCAGGACGCCCTGGAGGTGCTGATGGAAAACCGCACGACGCTGGTGATCGCCCATCGCCTGGCCACGGTCCAGATGGCCGATCAGGTGGTGGTACTCGATCAGGGCAGAGTCGTGGAGTCGGGCTCGCACGCTGAACTCCTCGAGCGCGACAAGGGCCTTTACCGCTACCTGCATCGGCTTCAGCTGGCCGGGGCATGAACCCGCGGTGAAGGCTCGTCTGGAACGCGCTCTCAATCGCAGGTGGTACTCCGCGCAGCCTGCACCCTGGTGGCTGCGCGCATGGGTGCCGCTTTATCGTGTGTTGTCTGCCTCGCGCCGTCGGCGACCGAAGGAAAACCCTGCCTGTCCGGTGATTGTCGTGGGCAATATCACCGTCGGCGGCAGCGGCAAGACGCCGGTTGTTGCGGCGCTGGCACGTGCGCTGTCGCTGGCCGGTTACGCGCCGGCCATCATCAGTCGCGGCTATGGCGCACGGTCCGGCGATACCCCCCGGGCGGTGACGCCGTCGAGTGATCCCGCAAAGGTGGGTGATGAGCCGGTTTTGCTCACCCGACGAGCCGGTTGTGCGGTGTGGGTCTGCCGCGACCGGCGGGCGGCGCTGGCGGCGGCGGTAGCCGGTGGCGCCAACGTGGTGCTGGCCGACGATGGCCTGCAGCACCCGCGCCTTCCCAGAAGCTGGGAGATCTGTGTCATTGACGGCCAGCGTGGGTTCGGCAACGGGGAGTTGCTGCCGGCCGGCCCGTTGCGCCAGGAGGTTGATCGGCTGGCCAGCGTCGATGAGGTGCTGGTCAAGTGCTCCGGCAGCGACCGCAAGACGATGGCGCTGCCGGGGCGAGCGTTCGGGGTGCAGCCCGGCGCACCATATCGCCTGGGGACGCTGACGGCGACCGGCGCAGGGCCCGCGGCAGGGGAGCTCGATGCAGTGTGTGCAATTGGCAATCCGGAAAGCTTTTTTGAGCTGCTCGAAGCTTTGGGTTATCGCATTCGCCGGCACGCCTTCCCCGACCATCATGACTACAACGCCGAGGATCTCGCCGGTCTGGCGGGCCCATTGATCGTTACCGAAAAGGATGCGGTCAAGCTCGAGCGCTTGACCGGCCTGCCCGAGACCTGGGTGCTGCCGATCGAGGCCCGGCTGCCGGAGGTGACGATTACCGCTGCTGTCGGGCATGTGCGAGAATTCGGTCCGCCATGAACACTTTTCATATCCTGATTCCAGCGCGGTTGGGGGCGACGCGTCTGCCGCGAAAGCCGCTGGCCGAGCTGGCCGGCCGGGCCCTGATCCTGCGCGTGTGCGACCGCGCCCGCGCGGCGGGAGCAGCCAGCGTGCATGTCGCCACCGACAGTGAAGCGGTCGCCGACTGCGTGCGCGCCGACGGCGGCGAGGTGCTGATGACCCGCAGCGATCATCGTTCGGGCACCGATCGCCTGGCCGAAGCCGCCGCGATGCTCGGCCTGGAAGAAGACGCCATCGTGGTCAATCTGCAGGGGGATGAGCCCGAGATGCCGGCAGCCTGCCTGCGGCAGGTGGCCAAGCTGCTGGCGTCCAGCAGGGGCGCAAGCATGGCCACGCTCTGGCGGCCGCTGGAAAACGAGGCGGAATGGCGTCGGCCCGATGTGGTCAAAATGGTTTGCGATGCGCGTGGACGGGCGCTGTATTTTTCCCGTAGCCCCATTCCTCATGTGCGTGACGGCGGTTGGCCGATGCAAATGGCACGGGCGCACCTCGGGCTCTACGCCTACCGCGCCGGTGCGCTGAGCCAGTGGCGCGCACTGCCGGCATCGGATCTGGAGACGCTGGAATCGCTCGAGCAGCTGCGCGCGCTGTCCGCCGGCTGGATGATCGCCAGCGAGCAAGCGGTCGCGCCGGTGCCGGGCGGCATCGATACGCCGGCAGATCTGGCGGCCGCTGCGCGGCGCCTGGCACCCTGAGCGCAGCGCCATATTCGATATTGGTTGAAGGAGGTCAAGCAAGTTCATGAAAAGCATGCTTTTTGTTTGCCTGGGCAATATCTGCCGAAGCCCGACCGCTCAGGCGGTTTTTGACTGGAAGCTGCAGCAGGCCGGGCTGGTCATCGACACCGACTCGGCGGGCACCAGCGGCTACCACGCCGGCAATCCGCCGGATACGCGATCGCAGCGAATCGCGCGGGAGTGGGGGCTGGATATCAGCCAGCAGTGTGCGCGGCGGGTGGTCGAAGATGATTTTCGTCGCTTTGACGCCATCTTTGTCATGGATCGCTCGAACCTTCAGGCCATGCGGTCAATGGCGCCGGCCGACCACCGCTGTCGCCTGGATCTGGTCATGTCGCTGGCGCCGGACTATGGCGTCGACGAGGTGCCCGATCCCTACTATGGCGGCGAAGACGGGTTCAAGCGGGTGATCGACATGCTGGAAGTGGCGGCCGATCGTCTGGTCGAGGAACTTGGCCGGCGCCGATGAAAGAGGGCTTTGACGGGCCAGCTTTTGCCCGCAGCCTGAGCACGGGTCCGGGCGTCTACCTGATGCGTGATGCCGAAGGCAAGGTGCTGTATGTCGGCAAGGCGCGCAATCTGAGGCGCCGGGTGGCCAGCTATTTCAGCCGGCGCGACCTGGGCGCCCGGCTGAACCTCATGGTGCGCAAGATCGCGCGCATGGAAGTCAGCCTGACGCGCACCGAAGCCGAGGCCCTGCTGCTGGAAAATGAATGGATCAAGGCCCATCGACCGCGCTTCAACATCAATCTTCGTGACGACAAGAGCTATCCCTGGATCCGCCTGGAGGTGGGCCACGATTATCCGCGTATCGGCTTCTACCGCGGCCCGCGCAAGCCGCCGCACCGTTATTTCGGCCCGTTCTCCAGCGCGGGGGCCGTACGTGAGGCGCTCAACCAGATCTATCGCCTCTTCGGCTTGCGGCAGTGCCGGGACACGGTGTTCGAAAACCGTACGCGCCCGTGTCTCCAGTACCAGATCAATCGCTGCAGCGCCCCCTGCGTGGGCTATATCAGCAAGAGCGACTATGCCCGCGATGTCGCCGCGGCCGTGCAGTTTCTCGAGGGCCGCAACGAAGAGGTGATCGAGCACCTGGCCGGGCGCATGGAAGAGGCATCCGCGGCCCTGGAGTTCGAGAAGGCGGCAGCCTATCGCGATCGCATTCAGGCGGTACAGCAGGTGCGCAGCAGTCAGTTCGTGACCGGCGGCACGGGCGAGATGGATATCATCGGCATGCATGTTGAAGCCGGCAAGGCCTGCATCCATGTCGTGGAGTTTCGGCACGGGCGAAACGTGGGCGGCCGCAGCCATTTTCCCGGCAATGTGCATGCGGATATGGACGCGGCGGATATTCTGGCCGCGTTTCTGGGACAGTATTTTGCCGAACGCAGGCCGCCGGCTGAAATTCTGCTGTCGCAGGCGCCAGCCGATGCCGGTCTATGGGAAGAGGCTCTGGGCTCGCGCCGGGGCGCTGGCGTGAGCCTGGCCTGGCGTTTACGCGGACAGCGCGCCGAATGGGTTCGCCTGGCGGTTGCCAACGCCGCCGATGCACTCAGGCGGCGACTGTCCGAACGCGACCAGATCGGGCGCGGGCTGGCGGCGCTGGCCGATATGCTGGAAATGCCCAATCCTCCCGAGCGCCTGGAATGTTTTGATATTTCGCATATTTCGGGTACGGAAACCGTCGGCTCCTGCGTCTTCTTCGGGCCGCGCGGCCCGGAAAAAAAGCATTACCGACGTTTCAATATCAGCGGTATAGAGCCCGGTGACGACTACGCAGCCATGGAACAGGTGCTGCGGCGACGCTATTCGCGGGCGCTGGAAAAGAAAGACGTGCTGCCGGATCTGGTGATCATCGACGGCGGCAAGGGCCAGCTCGGGCGAGCGCGCGAGGTTTTCGAGGAGCTCGGCCTGGATGCCATTCCGCTTCTGGGTGTTGCCAAGGGGGCGGCGCGTCGGGCCGGGCATGAACGCTTCATCATGGGTGAGCGCGAAGCCGTTCCCGGGCCGCACCACCCGGCGTCCCATCTGGTGCAGCAGGTGCGTGATGAAGCGCATCGCTTTGCCATTGCCGGCCACCGCCAGCGCCGCCAGAAACGGGCCCAGGCCTCACCACTGGAGCAGGTGCCGGGTATCGGCCCCAAGCGTCGTCAGGCATTGCTCAAGACTTTTGGCGGGCTGCAGGGCATCCGCAAGGCCGGCGTTGACGAACTCGCCCGTGTGGACGGCATCAGCCGCAAACTGGCTGAAGCCGTCGCCCGACACTTCGGCGGGCAGCAATGAGGCTTACCCTGGCCCGCCCGTTGCGGGATAATGGCGTTTTCCCGGCCTTTGGAGCAAAGCGTTGCAGTTGACCATACCGACACTATTGACGCTGTTTCGTATTGCGTTCATTCCGGTGCTCGTACTGGTTTTCTATCTGCCGTTCGAGGCATCGAACCAGGTCGCGGTGGCTTTGTTCGTTCTCGCTGCGGTGACCGATGGACTTGACGGCTGGGTGGCCCGGCGCTGGGGCATGACCAGCAGTTTCGGCGCCTTTCTTGATCCCGTGGCCGACAAACTGATGGTGGCTGTCGCGCTGCTGCTGATCGTGCAGCGACATCCCGAAATCGATATCACGCTGTCGGCGGCCATCATCATCGGACGCGAGATCACGATCTCGGCGCTACGCGAATGGATGGCGGCCCTCGGCGAAGCGGGGCGGGTCAAGGTGGTCTGGGTCGGCAAGGTCAAGACCATCCTGCAGATGGTGGCCATCGGTTTTCTGCTTTATGGCGAGTCGCTGTGGGCCATTCCGGTGCTCGACATCGGGCGCTGGCTGCTGGTTCTGGCTGCCCTGCTCACCATCTGGTCGATGGTGTTGTATCTGCGTGCTGCCTGGCCGGCGATTCGTCGCCAATCCTGAATCTGCCCCGCCGGGGCAATGGTATTCCAACGGAGTTTTCAAGCATGTCTGGCAAGGACAAGGCACATACGCTGGCCGATCAGGCTGATCGTCATATCCTGTATGAAAATAGTGTTCAGGATCCCGAGTCGGAGCTGGAGTTCGTCTCTGAAACCTTTCATGATCTGACCGATCGCCCGCTGCGTTTCATCCGCGAGGACTTCTGCGGGACCGCAAACACCGCCTGCTACTGGGTGGCAAGCCATCCTGACCGATGGGCGGTGGGCGTAGACCTGGATGCCGAAGTTCTTGCCTGGGGGCGACAGCATCATCTGCAAACGCTCACGCCGGAGCAGCGGGCCCGCATCGAGCTGGTGGAAAGCGATGTCATGCAGGCACAAACGCAGCCGGTCGATGCCGTTCTGGCCATGAACTTCAGTTATTACCTGTTCACGACCCGGGCGACGCTGCGCGCGTACTTCGAGCGGGTTCGAGAATTTCTGGTCGACGATGGCGTGCTGTTTCTGGATGCCTTCGGCGGCTACGATGCCCATCGTGAGCTCGAAGAGCGCACCGAGTATGACGATTGGACCTACGTCTGGGACCAGGCCAGCTTCGATCCGATACAGCACGCCATGACCTGTCAGATTCACTTCGAGTTTCCGGATGGCTCGGAGATGCGCCGCGCCTTCGAATACCACTGGCGATTGTGGACGCTGCCGGAGATCAGGGAGCTGCTGGAAGAGGCCGGCTATTCTTCAGTGGCGGTCTACTGGGAAGGAACCGACGAGGACACCGGCGAAGGCGACGGCATCTACGAGCCGGCCGAAACCGGCGATGCCGACGCCGGCTGGATCTGCTATCTGATCGCGCGCCGGTAGCGTTGCGCGCGTCCGCCTGGACTCAAAGAATCGAGTAGACCAGGTTGAGCCACTCCTCGAGGCCGTCGTATTGCTCGGCCTGAGCTGCGACGAAGCGCTCGATCGCGAGCTCGTCGAGCACTGTTGGTCGCGCTTCGTCTTCATGCAGAGACAGCAGGGCATCGCTGATTTCCTGCTGGATGTCTTCTGCGACCTCCGGGCTGGCGGCAACGGTCAGCCCCGGAAACTCCTGTGAAGTCAGAATGCTGGTCATGTCATCGTAGCGTGAGACCACCCGCCCGGGGGCGATCGCCGCTGCGGCCGCACCGGAGACGGCAAGCTCGGCTGCATCCTGCCAGGAACTGGCGCCGGACTGGATGATGGGCTGCTGCATGGGGTTCTTGAACCAGTTGATGAGCACCAGGTAGCCAAGGCTGGGCGCCGGCATGGTTGCAATCTGTCGGCCGATGAAGTCCTGCACGCTGGCCTCCGCGTTGTCAGTGGCGCTGAGCAGTGAATAAGTGATCGGCGCTTCGGCCCGAACCAGTGGAGTGAAGTCGTACTCGCGCATGCGGTGGGCTACGAGGTGCGGCTCTTCCAGGACGATATGGGGGCTTTCTCCCCGTCGGGTGCTCAGCCAGTAACGATGAAAGTCGGGCGCAAGCGTCAGTTCAAAACGATACGGCAAGCTGTCGTTGAGGTAGTTGACCAGTGGCCGATAGATCTGCTCGGCGGTTTCCGGCGGGAAGACGGGATGTGCCTGCACGACGAAGATTTCGGCGCTGCCGGCGTTCGCGTCCGCAGCCGGCTCTGGGGCTGCCGCCTCGGCCGTTGCCGAATCTTGCGGCGGCTGCGCATCCTCTCCCTGCTGCGGGGGCGGTGCTTCCTCCAGCACCTCGACAGCATCCGCCTCGGCTGCCGCGGGAGGAGGGGCCGTGTCTCCGGCCTGCTCGGAAACCGCTTCCACTGCTTGTTCGGCAGACGATGCCGGCTCAGGCGATTGGTTTTCCGGCGCTTCGGGAAGCTCCGGCTCCCGGGCCGGATCGGTTTGCTCAACCGGCTCTTGCTGCTGAACAGTTTGCTCCGGGGGCGGCTCCTGATCCTGGCTGTCTTCTTGCGCCCAAGACCCTGCCGCCAGCATCAGAGCCATCATCAGGCTGGCCAATTGGCTTGATGTTTTCATTGAGCTGGCCCCTCTAAATTCATGATTTGTTGATTTCTTTTGCCCCGGATGTTAGCACAGCGTTTCCGCCGCCGTCACTTTCGCCGGGCACGTGTTTTCCCCGACCCGGATCCAGACCTGCCCGCCGTCGGCAATCCTGTTGTCCAGCACGGCGAGTCCGGCGCCGGCATCGCTGTCGCCGAAGCCATAGAGCCAGTGACCGACACGCCGCCCCTGCTCATCGGCAAGCCGGGCATGGGCCGGCACCTCCAGGCCGGAGTCGAGAATCAACCCGGTTGTGCGGTACTTGACCTTGCCGCGAAAATGCAGGCGGGCGATAACCTCCTGGCCGGGGTAGCAGCCCTTGTCATGCACCAGCCCGCCCAGCGCTTCCAGCCCCAGCCATTGCGGCAGGTGCTGCCGGGCCGAAGCCGGCTCCAGCCAGGGCAGGGCGAGGCACAGATCCAGACGCTGCCAGCGCCGCTGCGCCGCGGCATCTGCCGTCGCCTCGATTCCGGCAGTCAGGCCGCGCCCGGGGTCCGGGCCAAGCACGGCAGTGGCGGCATCGGGGTGGAAAGAGCCGGCCACAGGTCCGGGTTCGGAGATGGTCACCTTGCGGCCAATGGTGAACATCGCGAGCGTCTTGCCGACGTCTTCGGCCTGGCTTGCGGGCAGGATGAGCTCGATGCGGTCTTCAGCGCTGCGCGCTATCATGAAGGCGATCACACGGCCCTTGGGATCGCAGCAGGCCAGCGGCGCCCAGCGTTCGCCGGAGAGCGTATTCACGTCGACGGTGAACTGGGCCTGGGCAAAATCATGGGCATCGGCGCCCTCGATCGAAAAGGACGCCAGATGAGCAAGACTGAATCTATTCGGCATGCCGGGTAAAATGGAGCGTCATGAACGGTTATAATTGTACATCTTCGGACACGACCCCGGATCCGGATGCCGCCGAGCCGGTCGCTGAAAAGCCATCCGGCAGCAGCATGCCGGATTCACTGCCGGAAAGCTCGCCAGACGAGCGGCCTCGGGAGTACGGCGGTCGACGGCAGGGTCTCGATCCGACCCGCTACGGTGACTGGGAGAAGGACGGTCGCTGCATTGATTTCTGAATTCCACTGATACCGGGAGCATCAAAGCCATGGCGACGGACAACCGCCCCTTATCTCCGCATCTGCAGGTGTATCGCCCGCAGCTGACCTCGGTCACTTCCATCCTGCATCGCTTCAGCGGTCTGCTGCTGAGCCTGGGCATGGTCATGGTGGTGGCCTGGCTGGTCGGGTTGGCGGCCGGCGAGCAGGCCTACGCCACCGTCAATGCCTGGCTGGCCAGCCCGCTGGGGCTGATTTTCCTGTTCGTCTGGACGGTCACGCTGTTCTACCACCTGTTCAATGGCATCCGGCACCTGCTGTGGGATGCCGGCTGGCTGCTGGAGCTCAAGGGCGCCTACGCCTCGGGCTGGACGGTCTTGGCCCTGACTGTCATCGTGACTGCCATCGTCTGGGGAGGTCTGCTGTGACACAACTTCGACATCCGCTGCAACAGGCTCATAACCACGGTTCGGCCGGCGACGGCGTCGGTCACTGGTGGATCCAGCGCCTGACTGCCATCTTTCTGGTGGCGCTCACGGGCTGGCTGGTGTGGGCGCTGACGACGCTTGTCGGCGCCGACCATGCCGCTGCGGCGGCTTTCATTGCCCATCCGGTCAATGCCGTGCTCGCAATCCTTTTCGTGGTCGTCGCCTTTCACCACGGCCAGCTCGGCCTGCAGGTGGTCATCGAGGACTACGTCCACAGTCGCGCCGTCGAGCTGGCGCTGATCGTGCTGATCCGGGCGGCGGCGCTGTTCGGCGGCCTGCTGGCCGCAATTGCCATTCTCAAACTGGCCCTGGGAGTCTGAACTTGAGTAGCTACGACATCACCCGGCACGAATATGACGTGCTGGTCATCGGCGCGGGCGGTGCCGGCCTGCGCGCCACCATGGGCCTGGCCGCCACCGGCCTGAAGACCGCCTGCATCACCAAGGTGTTTCCCACCCGTTCGCACACCGTGGCCGCCCAGGGCGGCATGAGTGCCGCGCTCGGCAACATGGGCGAAGACGACTGGCGCTGGCACATGTACGACACCGTCAAGGGGTCGGACTGGCTCGGCGATCAGGACGCCATCGAATACATGTGCAAGAACGCCATGCAGGCGGTGGTGGAGCTGGAACACTTCGGCGTGCCGTTCTCGCGTACCGAAGAGGGCAAGATCTACCAGCGTCCCTTCGGCGGCATGACCACGCACTTCGGCGAGGGCACGGCCCAGCGCACGGCCGCTGCGGCCGACCGGACCGGGCATGCCATCCTGCACACCCTCTACCAGCAGTCGCTCAAGCACAACGCCGAATTCTTCATCGAGTACTTCGCCCTCGATCTGCTGATGGACGACGACGGCGCCTGCCGCGGCGTGCTGGCCTGGGATCTCACCAACGGCACCCTGCACGAGTTTCGCGCCCACGGCGTGATTCTGGCCACCGGTGGCTACGGGCGAACCTATTTTTCCTGCACTTCGGCGCATACCTGCACCGGCGACGGTGGCGGCATGGCCCTGCGCGCAGGCCTGGCGTTGCAGGACATGGAGTTCGTCCAGTTCCACCCCACCGGCATCTACGGCGCCGGCTGCCTGATCACCGAAGGCGTGCGCGGCGAGGGTGGTTACCTGACCAACTCCGAAGGCGAGCGTTTCATGGAGCGCTATGCGCCCAACGCCAAGGACCTGGCATCGCGCGATGTGGTTTCGCGCTCGATGACCATCGAGATTCGCGAAGGCCGCGGGGTAGGGCCTGACAAGGACCACATTCATCTCAACCTGCAGCACCTGGGGCCCGAGGTCATCAACGAGCGCCTGCCGGGCATTGCCGAGTCGGCGCGCATCTTCGCCGGCGTGGACGTGACCAGGGACCCCATCCCGGTGCTGCCCACGGCGCACTACAACATGGGCGGCGTTCCGACCAACCATCACGGCGAGGTCGTGACCCTGGCCGACGGCGATCCCGAGCGTGTCGTGCCGGGCCTGTACGCCGTTGGCGAAGCCGGCTGCGTGTCGGTCCACGGCGCCAACCGCCTGGGTTCCAACTCGCTGCTTGATCTGATCGTCTTCGGTCGGGCCGTGGCCCTGCGCTGTGGCGAAACCATCGAGCCCGGGCAAACCCACAAGCCGTTGCCCGAGGGCACCGTCGACCGAATCGTCGACGATTTCGATCGTATCCGCCACGCCGACGGCGAGTTGCCCACCGCCACGATCCGCGACCGGATGCAGCGCGTCATGCAGGAAGACGCAGCCGTGTTCCGCAGCGCCGATACCCTGGCGGTCGGTCGCGAGCGAATCACCGAGGTGGCCGACAGCTTCAGCAACGTCAAGGTCTCGGACCGCTCGCTGGTGTGGAACTCCGACCTGGTCGAAACGCTCGAGCTTCGCAACCTGCTCGGCAACGCCGTGACCACGATGGCTGCGGCCGAAAATCGCACCGAAAGTCGCGGCGCCCACGCGCGCGAGGACTATAGCGAGCGCGACGACGACAACTGGATGAAGCACAGCCTCATCTGGATGGATGACAATCACAAGACGAGAATCGACTACCGGCCGGTGCGCATGCAAACGCTGACCGATGAAGCCGAAGTCATTCCTCCCCGGAAACGGACTTACTGACGACCATGGCTGAATTCAGACTTCCGAAGAATTCGCGCATCGGCAAGGGCCGGCACCATCCGGCGCCCGAGGGCGCGAGCAAGGTCAAGACCTTTCACGTCTACCGCTGGAGCCCGGACGACGGCGACAATCCGCGCGTCGACTCCTTCGACATCGATCTTGAAGACTGCGGCCCGATGGTGCTCGACGCGGTCATCAAGATCAAGAACGAGATCGATCCGACCCTGACTTTCCGGCGTTCGTGCCGCGAGGGCATCTGCGGCTCGTGCGCGTTCAATATCGACGGCACCAACACGCTGGCGTGTACGAAGGGCATTGACGAGATCAAGGGAGACGTCCGGATCTACCCGCTGCCGCACATGCCGGTGGTCAAGGATCTGGTGCCCGATCTGACGCACTTCTATGCGCAGTACGCCTCGATTCGTCCCTGGTTGCGTACGCAAAGCCCGGCACCGCCGGACAAGGAGCGTCTGCAGTCGCCGGAAGACCGCAAGCATATCGACGGGCTCTACGAGTGCATTCTGTGCGCCTGCTGCTCGACCGCCTGCCCCAGCTACTGGTGGAGCGGCGAGCGCTATCTTGGCCCCGCCGTTCTGCTGCAGGCCTATCGCTGGCTGGTCGACTCGCGCGACGAGGCCACGGGCGAGCGCCTGGACGACCTCGAGGATCCGTTCCGTCTGTATCGCTGCCACACCATCATGAACTGCACCAACACCTGCCCCAAGGGGCTGAATCCGGCCAAGGCGATTGCCGAGATCAAGAAGATGATGCTGGCCAGGCGAAGCCTCTGAAAACCCAAATTGCGAGTATCGGCCAACTACGTACCGGATAGCTGCCAAGTAGCAAGCACCAGATTGCAAGTAGCAAACAAATTCGAACGACCGAAACTCGAATGATCGAAACAGATGAGGTGCGCCGCCGGGCCATACTGCATCCACCCACCGAGGAGCCCAGCGGATATGAGCAGTGATCAGCCGCCTTCGAGACTGCGCTGGCGCTGCCGGCGCGGCATGCAGGAGCTTGACGTGATGCTCGGCAGCTGGCTGGAAGAGTGCTGGAGCCAGGCCGATGCCCGCCGGCGCGAGGCTTTCGAACGCCTGCTTGAGGTCGAGGACGACCGACTTTGGGACTGGCTGCTGGGGCGCGCCCGACCCGAGCCGGAGCTGCAAGCCATCGTCGAGGCCATTCGTGCCCGCCACTTCTCGCCCTCGGCGTAATGACTGGCTGGTGAAACCGGCGCGCGGCGCGGCGCTGGCTGTAGCCGGGCTGAGCCTGCTGGCCTGCCTGGCGGCATTCATCAACGCTCTGCCCACGCCGCTGCAATTCCTTCTCGCTCTGCTCGCACTGCTTGGAGGTGGCCTGTCGGTTCGGCGCCTGCTGCGGCCGAAAATCGTCGCCCTGGAGGTGGCCGGGCGCAGGGTGTGCGTCCGTCAGGCGAGCGACGATCATGTCGTGCGGGGCGAGCTCGCCGGCCTGCCGTTCGTCTCGCCGGCCTATGTCGGCTTTCGCTGGCGACCCGACGCCGCCGGGCTGCCGCGCTCGATC
Organism: Wenzhouxiangella sp. YN1; assembly: GCF_056324145.1. Taxonomy (NCBI): domain Bacteria; kingdom Pseudomonadati; phylum Pseudomonadota; class Gammaproteobacteria; order Chromatiales; family Wenzhouxiangellaceae; genus Wenzhouxiangella; species Wenzhouxiangella sp. YN1. The sequence goes on along the minus strand of NZ_JBJNIO010000155.1, from coordinate 54,272 downwards.
GGGTTGTTCAGGGCGCAGTTGAGCGCGACTGATTTCCGCAGGCTGTGCCGCGAGCTGCGCCAGGCGATCGAGGCGTGATGCGAGTTGTTCGCACCACCGGCAAGTGGCTGCTGCGCCTGGCATTGCTGGGGGTGATGGTGCTTGTCGGCCTGACCCTGCCGCTGCGCTGGGTCGACCCGGCCACCTCGGCCTACATGACCCTGGATGCCTGGCGCAACGATCGCGCCGTTCGCCAGACGTGGGTGGCATCCGAGCACATTTCCGATCACCTCAAGCTCGCCGTGATTGCGGCCGAAGACCAGAAGTTTCCTCACCATCATGGTTTCGATCTCAAGCAGATCAAGGAAGCCGTCGATCACCACCTCGACGGTGGCCGCCTGCGCGGGGCGAGCACCATCAGCCAGCAGCTGGCGCGCAATCTGTATCTGTGGTCGGGTGGTGGCTGGGTTCGAAAGGGGCTGGAGGCCGCCATCACGGTGCCGCTGGAGCTGTTCGTGCCCAAGCACCGACTGCTCGAGATCTACCTCAATATCGTCGAGTTCGATACTGGCGTCTATGGTGCCGAGGCCGCCGCGCGACACTACTTCGGTAAATCGGCTGCCGGGCTTTCCCGCGCCGAGGCCGCCCGGCTTGCGGCGGTTTTGCCGGCGCCAAAACGTTTCGATGCCGACCGGCCCGATGATTTTCTGCTGGCGCGCCAGCGCTGGATTCTGCACCAGATGGACAACCTGGGATCAGGCTGGGTGCCCGAGCCTGAGCGCTGATCTTCAGAGGCGCCAATCCTTCTGTGCGCGCGGCTTTGCTACCCTGTGGTCTGACGTTACCGGAAAAGGAGCTCGCTCCATGAAGTCCACCGCTGCAGTTGCCTGGAAAGCCGGCGAGCCGCTGGAGCTGACCGAAATCGAGGTCGAAGGCCCCAGGGCCGGCGAGGTGCTCGTCGAAATCGTCGCCACCAGCGTCTGTCACACCGACGCCTACACGCTCTCGGGCGCCGACCCGGAAGGGCTGTTTCCTTCTGTGCTTGGCCACGAGGGCGGCGGTATCGTGCGCGAGGTGGGCCCCGAGGTCACCAGCGTGGCGCCGGGCGACCACGTCATCCCGCTCTACACGGCCGAGTGCGGCCAGTGCAAGTTCTGCCGCTCGGGCAAGACCAATCTGTGCCAGGCGGTGCGCGCCACGCAAGGGCAGGGCGTGATGCCCGACGGCAGCTCGCGCTTTTCACTCGGCAGCGACAAGCTGCATCACTACATGGGCACTTCGACGTTCAGTCAATTCACGGTCGTGCCCGAAGTCTCGCTGGCAAAGGTCTCGAAGGAGGCGCCGCTGGACAAGATCTGCCTGCTCGGCTGTGGCGTGACCACCGGCATTGGTGCCGTGCTCAACACTGCGAAAGTCGAGCCCGGTTCGACGGTGGCCGTCTTCGGCCTTGGCGCGATCGGCCTGGCAGTCATCCAGGGCGCGGTCATGGCCGGCGCCGAGCGCATCATCGCCATCGACATCAACGCCGACAAGTTCGATCTGGCAGGTCAGTTCGGAGCCACCGATTTCGTCAACCCCAAAGACCACGATGACACCATCCAGGAGGTCATCGTCGACCTGACCGACGGCGGCGTCGATTACTCGTTCGAGTGCATCGGCAACGTCAACGTCATGCGCCAGGCGCTGGAGTGCTGCCACAAGGGCTGGGGCGAGTCGGTCATTATCGGCGTGGCCGGTGCCGGCGAGGAAATCTCGACCCGGCCGTTCCAGCTCGTTACCGGCCGGGTGTGGCGCGGCTCGGCTTTCGGCGGCGTCAAGGGCCGCAGCGAGTTGCCCGGCTATGTCCAGCGCTACATGGATGGCGAGATCAAGATCGACGAGTTCATCACCCACGAAATGCCTTTTGCCAGAATCAACGAGGCCTTCGAGTTGCTCGATGCCGGCAAGAGCATTCGTACCGTTCTGCATTACTGAGTTGAGTGAAGACATGAATTATCAGCTGGAAGAACTGGCCGCCAACCGCAGTTTCGGCGGCTGGCACAAGCGTTTCAAACATCGCTCCGAGGTGCTTGATTGCGACATGATCTTTGGCGCCTATCTGCCACCGGCGGCCGAAACCACGCCGGTGCCTGCGCTGTGGTGGCTGTCCGGGCTGACCTGCACCGATCAGAACTTCATGGAAAAGGCCGGCGCCCAGCGCATGGCCGCCGAGCTGGGCGTGGCGATCATCGCCCCGGATACCAGTCCGCGCGGAGTTGATCTGCCGGGCGAGGACGACAGCTACGATTTCGGCTCGGGGGCCGGTTTTTACCTCAATGCCACTCGCGCGCCCTGGGATCGTCATTACCGCATGTTCGACTACGTGACCGAAGAGCTGCACCAGCTGGTTTCGGGCAGCCTGCCGGTCAGCGATCGCCAGGCGATTTCCGGGCACTCCATGGGCGGCCACGGCGCGCTGATCTGTGCGTTGCGCAAACCCGATCAGTACCGCTCGGTCTCGGCCTTTGCGCCGATCGCCAATCCGATGGAGTGCGACTGGGGCCAGAAGGCCTTCAGCGGTTATCTGGGCGACGACCGTGAAGCGTGGAAAGAGTGGGACGCCAGCGAGCTGATTCGCACGCGCGGCAGCGATCATTCACTGCTGGTCGACCAGGGCGAGGCCGACAATTTCCTGCACGACGGCCAGCTTCGGCCCGAGGCACTGGAGGCGGCCTGCAAGGCGGCGGGGGTCGAACTCGATCTGCGCCGGCAGCCGGACTATGACCACTCCTATTTCTTCATCGCCAGCTTCATCGACGACCACCTGCGCCATCACGCGCGGTATCTGAAGCCGTAGCGCGGCCGTCGCGGCGACGGCTGGTGGTGGTTCATGAGAATCAAGACCCTGTAACCACGGAATACACGGAAAATACGGAACGGAACGTGGGGAGACTCGAGCAGCGGAGCTGACCCTGACGGGCAAGCAGTCATCCGTGTATTCCGTGTTTTCAGTGGCTCCCGGATTTGGCAGCAAGACAGCGGAGCCGTGCGCTGTTGCCGCTCGGCTCCGCTTTCCAGGCAGCTGAGCTTCAGGCCCCGGATCAGCCGCGGCGATGCTGCTCGATCAGGTCGTCGACCACACCCGGGTCGGCCAGGGTCGAGGTGTCGCCGAGCTGATCGTATTCGTCGGCCGCGATCTTTCTCAGTATCCGCCGCATGATCTTTCCCGAGCGCGTCTTGGGCAGGTGGGGCGCCCACTGCAGGTGATCGATCGTCGCAATCGGCCCGATCTCGTTGCGCACCCACTGGACGAGCTCGTCGGCCAGCTCGTCGCTGCCCTTGCGTCCGGCCATCAGGGTGACGTAGGCGTACACGCCCTGGCCCTTGATGTCGTGCGGAAAGCCGACCACGGCTGCCTCGGCGACGGCTTCGTGCGCCACCAGCGCTGACTCCACTTCGGCCGTGCCCAGGCGATGGCCCGAGACGTTGATGACATCGTCGACGCGACCGGTGATCCAGTAATAGCCGTCTTCGTCGCGGCGCGCCGCATCACCGGTGAAATAGCGGCCGGGGAAAGTCGCGAAATAGGTTTCGCCGAAGCGCTTGTGGTCGCCGTAAACGGTGCGCATCTGGCCGGGCCAGCTGTCGTTGAGCACCAGGATGCCCTCGGCTGCACCTTCGAGCTCGTTGCCCTCGTTGTCGACGATGGCCGCCTCGACGCCGGGCAGGGGCAGGGTGGCCGAGCCGGGCTTGAGATCGGTGGCGCCCGGCAGCGGGCTGATCAGGATGCCGCCGTTTTCGGTCTGCCACCAGGTGTCGACGATCGGGCAGCGGCCCTCGCCGACTACTTCGTGATACCACTCCCAGGCTTCCGGGTTGATCGGCTCGCCGACGGTGCCGAGAATGCGCAGGCTCTTGCGGCTTGCCTTCTTCACCGGTGCTTCGCCGCCGCGCATCAGCGCGCGAATGGCCGTCGGGGCGGTATAGAAGATGTTGACCTGATGCTTGTCGACCACCTGCCAGAAACGGCTGGTGTCGGGATAGTTGGGCACGCCCTCGAACATCAGCGTGGTTGCGCCGTTGGCCAGCGGGCCGTAGACGATGTAGCTGTGGCCGGTCACCCAGCCGATATCGGCGGTGCACCAGTAGATATCGCCGTCGTGATAGTCGAAGACTCTCTCGTGGGTCCAGGCGCACCAGGCCAGGTAGCCGCCGGAGGTATGAAGCACGCCCTTGGGCGCGCCGGTCGAGCCCGAGGTGTAGAGAATGAACAGGGGATCCTCGGCCCCCATTTCCTCGGGTTCGCATTCAGCGTCGACGTGCTCGAGCTCGTCGTGCAGCCAGCGATCGCGGCCCTCGTGCCAGTCGATGTCCTCGCCGGTATTTCTCACCACCAGCACCGTGTCGATGCGCTCGGCGGCGTCCTTGTTCTCGAGTGCGCGGTCGACGTTCTTCTTCAGCGCGGTGGTACGCCCGCCACGGCGCCCGGCGTCGGCGGTGATGACGATGCTGGCCTCGCAGTCGACGATGCGACTGGCCACGGCGTCGGGCGAAAAGCCGCCAAAGACCACCGAGTGCACGGCACCGATGCGCGCACAGGCCAGCATGGCCACGGCGGCATCGGGAATCATCGGCATGTAGAGGGTGACGCGATCGCCCTTGCCCACGCCCTGACGCTTGAGCACGTTGGCGAAGCGGCACACGCGCGCGTGGAGCTGGCGATAGGTGATCTTTTCTTCGTTGCCCGGCTCGTCGCCTTCCCACAGAATCGCAACCTGGTCGCCGCGGGTTTCCAGGTGACGGTCGAGACAGTTGGCGGCCACGTTGAGCGTGCCGTCGTCAAACCAGCGGATATGCAGATCGTCAAGGTCGAAGTTGACGTCCCTGATGCGCGAGTAGGGCTTGATCCAGTCGATCGTCTGTCCGATCCGATTCCAGAAACGGTCCGGATCCGCGCCGGCCTCGCGGCGGAGTTCCTGGAAGCGCTTCTGGTCGACGTGGGCGGTTTTTGCGATCTCCTCGGGAACGGGATGGGTTTGCGCTTGGGGATGATTCTCTGACATGGCTTCGTTTCCTCCTCGGTGGCCCGGCAAGGCCAGGTGGACGCTGGCATTCAGTGTCGCCAAAGCCCGCGGGCTTGTAAAGACGGTGTCGGCATGGTCGGTCCCGTGACTTTCCGGGACCGCGGCAACAGGTGGTGGTCAGCGAGGCGAGAGGGCAGGGGCACTTGTGCAATGACTGCGCCTGACATAGGATGCCTGCTAACCGATCCGGAGTGCCGATCGTTGGCGGAAAAAAGCTGCATCGTGGCCCAATTCAGGCGCCACGCTGATCTGAATGACAGTGAAATTCGCCTCCTGCGCGCGCTGGAAGATGATGCGCAGGCGTTTCCGGCCGGCAGCGTATTGAGCGAGGCTGGCCGGGAGGCCAACCACTTTTTCATTCTGCAGGCAGGGTGGGCCTGCGCGACGCGGCTGCTGGCCAACGGTCAACGGCAGGTTCTGGATATATTCCTCCCCGGTGGCATCATGGGCCTGCGCGATATCGGCTTTTCTCATACCCAGGCGGAAATGAGCGCGCTGACCGACGTGTTCGCCTGTCCCTTTCCGGTCGAGCATTTTGACGAAATCTTCGAACAGTCTCCCAGGCTGGCGCGGATCTTTTTCCTCAAGCTGGTTCAGGAAAACGCCTTGTTGACCGAGCGCATCATCAATATCGGTCGTCGACCCGCAGTCGAGGCGCTGGCGCATTTTCTTCTGGAAATGAAGGCGCGCCTGAAAGTGTCGGGTAATGAATTCGAGCTGCCGCTCAACCAGAATGTGATCGCCGATGCTCTGGGCATCAGCACCGTGCATGTCAGCCGGACGCTGGCGCAACTCAAGGACAAGGGGCTGGCGCGTACTTGCCACAACCGCGTCATCATCGACAATCTCGATGCGCTGGTGGCGCTGTCGGGTTTCGATCCGGCCTATCTGGCGTAGGTCAGATCGGAACGGGGGCGGCAACGCTGCCGACCCCCGCTTTCAGCAGCGCGTCAGACTCTCGGTTTGCGGCCGCTGATGAAGAAAATCAATGCCACGATCAGGCCGACGACGAACAGGATCCAGGCAATACTCGAGGCTGTTCCTGCGACGCCGCTCATGCCGAGAGCCCCGGCGATGATCGCGATGATGAGAAATATCAAAGCCCATGTAAGCATGTCGTATTCCTTTCTTATTTGTGAAAAGGAGCTGAGATCGTAGGTCAGCTTGTGCGCTTTGTCTTTAACCTTTGTTATGGACGTCGACGCCGTCAGCGCTGTATCGTGCGCGTTTGGCAAGTCAATCGATCAGCCAGGGTGGCTTGATAACGAGAGGTCGCACGATGGAAAAGTACCAGGCGAAAGCCAAGTGGAACCGCTTTACCGCGAGTGTCAAGCAAGAGTGGGGGGAGCTGACCGATGACGAGGTCAGTCAGGCAGAGGGCAATCTTGACGAACTGATTGCCCGGATTCAGGAGAAGTATGGCGAAAGCCGCGAGGCAATTGCCGAAAAACTCAATAAAATGAAGGAGTGAACCATGAGAAAGCTGATTGACAACAAGCTGTTCAACGTCCTGTGTGCGCTTTTGCTGGCCCTGTCGGTCGGCGTGCTGGCCGGCTGTGAGCAGCAGGGCCCGGCCGAAGAAGCCGGTGAAAACATCGACGAAGCCGCAGAAGAGGTCAAGGACGAAGTCGACGACGCCACCAGTGGTGGCTGATCCCGGGCTTGCGATGCTTGCCAATGAAAGATCCCGGCCATTGCGCCGGGATTTTTCTGTTTTGCCGTAGCTTCAGGGGACCATGATCATTCGTCATGGTGGTGCCTGGCCGCGGCAGGGCGCGTGCCTGTTGCGCGTTCGATACTCCATCAACGCGAAGCCGATCAGCAGCCAGAGGATGCCGACCAGAAAGCCGGCCGCGACGTCGCTGGCGTAGTGCAGGCCGAGAAGCATGCGGCTGAACCCGATCAGAGCAATCAGCATGGCGGCCCAGAAGCCGACTTCAAAGCGAAAGCGCGCGGCCGGAAGATCTCTGGCAATGAGATAGGCGAGGAAGCCGTAGACCGCCATGGCGCTGGTCGAGTGGCCGCTGGGGAAGGAGGGGGTGGCGGCGATGATCTCGGTAACGGCCTCGGGGCGCTCGCGCGCGAGTGCGTACTTGCCTGCGTAGGTGGTGATCTGCGAGCCGATCACCACCGTCCACAGCGGCACGATCACATGCGCGTGTCGATAGGCCCAGACCAGCCCCGTGGTGGCAAGCGCCACGGCCACGACCGTGACCGAGTCGCCCAGGCCGGTCAACCACGAAAAGACGCTCAGAACCCCATCGCTGCGTAGCGCGCCCAGGCTCTGATTCACCCATTGATCGAAGCGGATCATCTCCTCGGCTTCGAGCAGCTCCTCGACCAGCCCGCCGATCAGCACCAGCACATACAGCGCCGCCAGGATCATCAGCGTCAGCGGCAGGCCGGTGAACCGCGCTCGCGTGATGCGCGCGGCGATGACGCGAGCCGTTCTGGGAAACCGCCGTGCGAGCGCGCCAGTCAGGCCGGCCACACTGTGGTGCTGCCGGGTCCTGTCGAGCGCAGCGGCCAGCCACTCGAGCCCGCGTGCGGCCAGCCGGATCAGCTGCCAGGCCAGCAGTCGCAGCACGATCAGCGCCGCGGTGATCAGCAGCAGCGTCACGGTCGTGGTCGACATCCTGTCTCTCCTGCCATCGGGGTCGGACAAGAATACCAGCCCGGTGGCAACGCACCCGCGACCGGAGCCACGCTCAGATCGATACTCGGTTGAGCCTGAGCGCGTTGCCGATGACCGACACCGAGCTGAAGCTCATGGCTGCCGCCGCGATCATCGGGCTGAGCAGCAGCCCGAAGGCCGGATACAGTACGCCGGCGGCGATGGGCACGCCAACGCTGTTGTAGCCGAAGGCGAAAATCAGATTCTGGCGGATATTGGCCAGGGTTGCCCGCGACAGACGGCGGGCGCGCACGATGCCGGTGAGATCGCCCTTGACCAGGGTGACGCCGGCCGACTCCATGGCCACGTCGGTGCCGGTGCCCATGGCGATGCCCACATCGGCGCGTGCCAGGGCCGGGGCGTCGTTGATGCCGTCGCCGGCCATGGCCACGGTGCGGCCGTTTTCCTGCAGCTCGGCCACCTTGTCGGACTTGTCCTTGGGCGCGACGTCGGCAAAGACCTGATCGATGCCCAGTTCTCTCGCCACCGCCTTCGCCGTGGTTTCACTGTCGCCGGTGACCATCACGATCTCCAGGCCTTCTTCGTGCAGCGCGTCGATGGCGCCGGCCGTGGTGTCCTTGATCGGGTCGGCCACGCTGATCAGGCCGGCGGCTTTGCCATCCACGGCCGCGAACATGGCGGTCTGTCCTTCCCTGCGCATCGACTCGGCGTCGTCGAGCAGCGATTCGACGTCGACACCCAGGCTGTCCATCAGCTTGCGATTGCCCATGGCCACCTGTTTCTCGCCCACCTTGCCGTGGACGCCTTCACCAGTGACCGACTCGAAATCAGCAACATCGCTCAGTTGGATATCGCGCGCTTTCGCGCCTTCGACAATCGCTTCGGCCAGCGGATGTTCGCTGGCGCGCTCGAGCGCGGCGACGGCGGCGAGCAGCTCGTCCTCGTCGATGCCATCGACGGCTTCGACGGAGGCCAGCTGCGGCCGGCCTTCGGTCAGCGTGCCGGTCTTGTCGACGATCAGGGTGTCTACCTTGCGCATCACCTCGATCGCCTCAGCGTCCCGGAACAGCACGCCCATGCCGGCGCCGCGGCCGGTGGCGACCATGATCGACATCGGCGTGGCCAGGCCCAGCGCGCAGGGGCAGGCAATGATCAGCACCGCCACGGCGTTGACGGTGGCATGGGCCAGGCGCGGCTCGGGCCCGACGGCCAGCCAGACGATGAAGGCCGCGACCGCCGAGAGCACCACCGCCGGCACGAAGTATTTCGCCACGACGTCGGCCAGGTTCTGGATCGGCGCGCGCGAGCGCTGCGCTTCGGCCACCATCTGCACGATCTGCGAGAGCACGGTGTCGTTGCCGACCTGCGTGGCCTCCATCACCAGCGAGCCGGTGTCGTTGACCGTCGCGCCAATCACCCGTTCACCGGCCGATTTTTCGACCTTGACCGGCTCGCCGGTGATCATCGACTCGTCGACATTGGAGCGGCCGTCGATCACCTCACCGTCGACCGGAATCTTCTCGCCCGGGCGCACCCGCAGGCGATCGCCGATCTGGACGTCCTCGAGCGGCACGTCTTCCTCATTGCCGTCGGCGTCGATGCGGCGCGCGGTACTCGGCGCCATGCCCAGCAAGGCACGAATGGCCTGGCTGGTCTTCGAGCGCGCTTTCAGCTCCAGCACCTGCCCGAGCAGCACCAGGGTGACAATTGCCGCCGCCGCCTCGTAGTAGACATCGACCGTGCCGTGCTCGTCGACCATGCTCGACGGGAAGAGCCCCGGGGCCACGGTGGCAACCAGGCTGTAGATGAACGCCACCGACACGCCCAGGGCGATGAGCGTGAACATGTTGAGATTCATGGTGCGCAGCGACATCCAGCCGCGCTGGAGAAACGGCCAGCCGGCCCACAGCACCACCGGCGTGGTGAAAACCAGCTCCAGCCAGATGCCCGGCTTGTGCGGAATCAGGTCGGCCAGGCCGGGAATCATCTTGCCCATGGCCAGAAACATCACGATGGCGGTCAGCGGCACGCTGATCCAGAAGCGCCGGCGCATGTCGTCGAGCTCGGGATTGTCTTCCTCCACGGTGACGGTGCGCGGCTCCAGCGCCATGCCGCACTCGGGGCAGTCGCCGGGCTCGTCGCGCACCACCTCGGGGTGCATCGGGCAGGTGTACTCGGTTCTTGTCGACGGCCCGGACTGTGCCTTTTCCAGCGCCATGCCGCATTTGGGGCAGCTGTCGGGCTCATCCGATTCCACGCCGGGGCACATCGGGCAGTAGTAGGCCTTCTCGCCCGAGGGCTGGTGGCCGTCGCCGTGCTCGTGGCTGGAATGGCAGCAGTGGGGCTGCCGGTCTTCTTCGCCGCTGGGGCGGGCGTGCTCGTGTTCGCTCATGGCAAACCTCGCAGATTTTTGAGTCTTGATAACGGGGCAGGGCAGTTCCAGCGTTTCTGGCTTTTTACCAGCGCCCGTAGCGTGTCAGCACATCAATCAGCTCGTCGATGCGCTCGTTGGGTCTTTCAATGTGACCGCGGGCCAGCTCGTCCTGGATGCAGTGCTGAACATGACTGCGCAGAACGCCGTCTTCCACCGCCCGCAGTGCAGAGCGCGCTGCGCGCAGTTGCGTCAGGATATCGACGCAATACCGCTTCTCATTGACCATTTTCACAACCCCATCAATCTGCCCGCGAGCGCGGTTCAGGCGACGGAGGTGGTCGCGGTGGTCGGGGTGACTCTCCATGCCTGCAGGATACCCCTTGGGGGTATATGGTTCAACTCGAAAGAACCTGAATGAGCCGCATCTGCTATTTAATCAACAGGTTAGGGGTCAAACATGAGTCTGGTTCCATGATGTTTCACGGAGTGGGCGGGGGTATGCGCGCCTCAGAGCCGCCGGGCGGACGAGACGCCGGCGCCTGCGGCAAGCAACCCGCTCAGCCCACGAAAGCGCGCTCGAACACGTAGTCTCCGGGATCGCCAACCGATCGGCTGGCCTCGAAGCCACGCGCATCCAGCAGCTCGCGAAAATCCTTGATCATGGCCATGCTGCCGCAGAGCATGACGCGATCCTCGGTCGGTTCCAGCTGCGGCAAATCGAGATCGCGCATCATCTGGCCGGAATCAAGCAGGGAGGTCAGCCGGCCACGATTGCGGAAGGGCTCGCGGGTGACGGCGGGGTAGTAGCGCAGCTTGTCGCCGATCAATTCGCCGAGAATCGGATGGTTCGGCAAGTCCCGGGTAATGGCTTCGCGATAGGCAAGATCTTCAACATGGCGGACACCGTGAGCGACGACGACAGTGTCGAAACGCTCATAGGTTTCCGGATCCTTGATGATCGAAAGAAAGGGCGCCAAGCCGGTTCCGGTGCCCAGCAGATAGAGGCGGCTGGCTGGTTTGAGGTCGCTGATCAGCAGCGTGCCGGTCGGCTTTCTTGACAGCAGGATTTCGTCGCCGATCTCGAGGTGCTGCAAACGCGAAGTCAGGGGGCCGTCAGGCACCTTGATCGAGAAAAATTCCAGCTCCTCTTCCCAGGAAGCGCTGGCAAACGAGTAGGCACGCATCAGGGGCTTGCCGTCCACGGGCATCCCGAGCATGATGAATTGACCGCTGTCGAAACGCAGTCCGTTATCCCGTGTGGTGCGGAAGCTGAACAGGCCGTCGTTCCAGTGATGGATGCTCAGAACCCGTTCGCGACGAAATTTATCCATGGATCGAAGAAGTCTCCTCTTGCGACAAGGCGGTAGCTGCTACTGCATCAATGTCGGGCCCCCGAACCCGGCTTCAAGCCCTGGCGGCACCACGCCGACGCGGCGCGACAGCGTGGTGCCGGGGTATGCGATGGAAGCAGCGGGTGGTGAACGCCGGCGGGTTGCCCGCCGGGATGTCATCAGCGTCAGGCAGTGGGGGAGCGCTGGCCGCGATTGCGGCCTCGGCCTCGGCTGCGCGCTGACTTTTGCCCACCGGGGACATTGCGACCGCCGCGGTTGCCACCGCCTCCGCGGCCGCGACCACCTTTGTTGCGGCCACGTCTCGGGGGCATTTTTCCGGCCTCTCTGGACAGCGGCTCGGTGGGCTCATAGCCTTCGACCCCGAAGGTGGGGATGTCGACCTTCACCAGCTTGCGGATGTCTTCGAACAAGCCGTGCTCCGAGCCGGCGACCAGCGAAACGGCCAGGCCGTCGCGGCCGGCCCGACCGGTGCGGCCGATGCGGTGGACGTAGTCCTCGGGCACGTTGGGAATGTCATAGTTGACCACATGTGGCAGCTCGTCGATATCGATTCCACGTGCGGCAATGTCGGTGGCCACCAGCACACGAATATCGTTCTTCTTGAAATCCCTCAGCGCCCGGGTGCGGGCAGCCTGGCTCTTGTTGCCATGAATGGCAGCCGCCGGCAAGCCATCGGTTTCAAGCTGGCGAACCAGGCGATTGGCGCCGTGCTTGGTGCGGGTGAAAACCAGCACCTGTTGCCAGTTGTTGGAACCGATGAGGAAGGACAACACTTCGCGCTTGTGCTTCTGGTCCACGCGGAAGGCCTGCTGGGCGATGGCCTCGACGGTGGAGTTGGGCCGGGCGGTCTCGACGCGCGCAGGTTGTTTGAGATAGTTATGCGCCAGCTTACTGATTTCGCTGGAAAATGTGGCGGAAAAAAGGAGTGTCTGACGCTTTTCCGGCACGGCCTTGACAATACGCTCGATCGCCGGACGGAAGCCCATATCAAGCATGCGGTCGGCCTCATCGAGCACCAGGAGCTCGACACTCGCCAGATCAACGGTACCGCGCTGCATATGATCGATCAGGCGGCCGGGCGTGGCCACGAGCACGTCGATACCGCGCTTGAGTTTGTTGATCTGGGGGTTGATATTGACGCCCCCGAAAATTTCCAGAGATCGTAGCTTGATGTGGCGGCTGTAGGAGCGGAGGTTTTCGTGCACCTGGGCGGCCAGCTCGCGCGTGGGCGTGAGAATCAGCGCGCGCGGCTTGCGCTGGTCGCCGCCACCGGCACTCAGCAGATGCAGCAATGGCAGCGTGAAGGCAGCGGTTTTGCCAGTGCCGGTCTGGGCGCTGGCCATGACATCGCGGCCTTCGAGCACCAGCGGAATGGCTTTTTCCTGAACGGGCGTCGGGCTGGTATAGCCCTGTTCGCTGACAGCACGCAGCAGTTCGGCCCTGAGGCCGAGAGATTCGAACTTCATTATCTTGATCCTTGTTGAGGCCAAGGCGTAAGAAATTCCCGAACATTTCGGGAAAGAAACAAATCGGGGAGAGGCCTTGGCCGGGATCATTTCGACCCCATCAATCCGCGAGAGGGCATTCATGCAAGTCGACTGCAAGGGATTGCAGCCTCAAGAATGCAGCCGCACTGTAACATAATCTCGCGGGAATCGGGTGTTTGAAAAAGACCTGGCAGTGAGGGCGGGCCGGCCGAGAGCTCGGCCGGCCCGATTACGAGGTAAAGGACTATTTGATGCGCTGAAGCGCGTTTTCGTATTCCGTGATCCGGTACTGCTCACGCAGCAAGGCGATCTTGTTGATGATTGCCTCGACGTGTCCCAGGCTGGTCCCGGGATCACTGCTGTCCACGGCATATGCCGTTTCATAGCCGACATGGCCCGCGCTGAAAGGCGGCGTGTAGCTGCAGGGGCTGATGGACTTGACAGTCCAGCCCCAGTCGTTGACGCGTATGTCGAGTGAAGTCTGGAAAGCCTCGTTGCATTCCCACCAAGTCGAGTGGGGGCCGACAAGGATGCCCTGGCTATTGGTAAACCAGGCCGAGCCGAAGTAGCCGCCGCCTGTTCCGGGCATTGGCGCGGCCGTGGCCAGCGAACTGGCGAGAATCGTAAGCAGAACGCAGATAAAATGTTTGTGAGTTTTCATGTTGGCTTCCACTAGTTTGAGTTTGATCGCCGGCGAGAGCCGGGAGCCGCCAGATCGACGGTCGGGATTTACATTGCCTCGCGAGTGTCGCTTCGGCCAGCACAAACTGGTGATGAAAGCGGGAAGCTGCGGCCAGTCGGGTGGTCTCGGACGCTTACACTTTTCAACTCAAGTATCTGATCTATCATTGAATATCAGGTTTGTTCCCAAAACGTCCCGGGATTGTTGCTGCCCCCCGTTCCGGTCTGGACTAGGATTGGAGACCGTCATGAATTTTGGAGAATCTGGATGCACCGTGTGACGAAACGCCATCTGCTGGCCATGGCCGCGCTGCTGTCAGCGGGTCTTGCTGCTTCGACTTGGGCTCATAGTCCGCTGGAACACCCGGACTGGTGTACCGAGAATGGACGCTTGGTCGTCGTTGATGAGGTCAATTGGGATGGTGAGACACTGGCCCGAATGGTGCAGCGGGAAAGCGGTCGTAGCAGCTGCACTGCGAGCAGGTCCGGAGGCATCGGGACGCGAACCTGCGGCCAGTTTGATGACGACTGGGGAGCCGTGAACGCAAGGGCCATCAATCACTGTGGCGGTTTTGCGGTGGGCTTTGTAGGTGCAACGCATCCTGACCATGGCACAGTCGTCCATATCACCACAGGCCCGGATGCCTTCAACGACGAACAGCGACATCATGAACGCTATCGCGCGACGATGGGCCTGCAGACCATGTGTGTTCGCTGTGAGCCTGCGAAAAGCGAGCAGTCCAGGCCAGCCGAGCCGGTCATGCCGGTTCGCTGATTGGAATGGGGCGGGGCTGCGCCATTTCAGGCCAGCCCCAGCTTTCTTGCATCCCGTTTGACGTTTTCAATGCCAGCCTCCAGCTGCCCGTCGTCCTCCCCGGCGCACTCTCCCAGCACGAAATAGGCTGTGCGTAGCACCTCACGCCAGCGCGGCTGTTTGGGCAACTGGGTCAGGCTCAGGTAGCGATCCATGGCCCGGGTGCGCAATCGGCCTTCGTCGATCGTTACCCGCCAGATGCCGCTGTCTTCAGCCAACTCGATCCGCGTCTGGCCGGTCGCGCGCTCCCAGACATCCAGGCTGTTGACCATCAGGTTGACCAGACTCCGCCGAAACTGACTTCGTATGTTCTGCTGCACAGGCTGGAGCTGGCCAAAAAGCAGCTCCAGATCGTCGTCGATGGAGCTCCAGCGCCGGTAGAGCTCCCTCGGGATGCCGCCCTGCTTCAGGACGGCCTGCAGCACGCTGCCGAAAGCCTGCATGCGTGAAAAGTGCCGGTTGATCAGCGGAATCAGCTCTTCTGCGGCATGTGACTGTTGCTCTGGCGCCCGAATATTGATGACCTGCAGCTCTTCTTCGAGATTGAGCGGCTCGAGATCCAGGCGCAGCTCTGATCCGCGGCTGGTCGTGACGGCTACATCACGCCTGTATTTCTGAAGCTGTTGCCAGGTACCCGGACCGAATACCTGGTCGAGGCTGGGTGCGTCACCTGCCAGAGAGTCAAGCTCAAGTAATTGGCGAGCGGCCTGGTTGGCGAACACGATACGATCCCGGGCATCCAGGCTGAGCAGCGCGTCGCTTCCCATGTCGAGGAGCTGTTGGAGCTGTTCGTGTGAAGTACGCAGCGCGCTGGCGGAGGCCTTATATCTTTCGATTGCGCGCTGCAGCTGCTTGCGCCGTTCGGCTTCGCGGCGGTTGCGTCGCCGGTGCCACGCAATGGCCACGAGCAGTATCGATCCCGTCCCGCTGACTCCGGCGGTCGCGATCAGGGCAGTACGGTGGCGGTGGTTCTCAAGTGCCAGCTCTTGCAGCCGATTATCAGCAGCCAGTTGTTCGATTTTTCGTTGCTTCTCCGTGACCTCGAACAGTACCCGGTAGCGGTTGAGCTCACGATCCTGCTCACGCTTGATTCGAGCGAGGCTTTCACTATTGTAACGGCGCAACCAGTCAAGCGCCGCCTGGTGGTCATTTGCCTGGGCATTGAGGTCGGCCAGCTGTTTGATTATCTTCAGGTGCTGGTTGTCTGGCCAGGTGGAACCGTTCTCAAGGGCTCTGGCCAGCAGGCGCCGGGCGGTGTCGAGCTGCCCCGATGTCGCCAGTTGGTTGGCTTGAAGGGCACTCCAGCGCGGTGGTAGTTCAATATCAGAAAGACTGGCTGTGGCTCGAGCTACTTCAAGCCAGCGTGTCACCATCTGGGGCTCTTCGAGCCGGCTGGCAATGCTTGCCATTTGGGTGGCTGCACGCACCTCGTCGGGTGAGTGTCCCATGGTACGAAAAGCGGTATATGCTTCGTCTGCCGCCGCCATGGCTTCTTTCGCTCGCCCCTGTTTGGCGAGCAGTCGAGCCAGGCTTTCCATACTGTGTGCAATATGATGGTCAGCCTGCGCCCGTCGGTGGTGCTCGAGCGCCTCCTGGTAATAATGCTCGGCTCGTTCGAGGTCACCCAGGTCAGTCAGAAGATCGGCGATGTTGTTGAGCGTGCTGCCAAGCTGCGTTTCTCCAAGTGCCCGTTTCATCTCCAAGCTTGTCGTATAGGCGTCAAGCGCTTCCTGGAGCGCGCCGATACTTCGATAGGCGTTGCCAAGATCGTTATGACTGCGGGCAACCAGTGCACGGTCGCCGTGCCGGGACGCCAGCGCCAAGGCACCGCGAAAGAAGGTCAGTGCGCTTGCGCTGTCTCGCCGAGCATGGGCGAGGATGCCCTGGTCGCGGGCAAGCCGGTACTGGTTGATCAATTGGCCGGAAAAACCCGGAATCTGCTGGATCTCGCCGTGGCGCGCTTCTGCCTCGTCATAGCGGCCCGCCTCGCGAGCGAGGATGGCGAGCTGAAAAAGTGCGACGAGCGTGGAAGCGTGATCATCCTTCGCTCGTGCAGCGGCCAACGTACTCTGACACACGCTCAGCGCTGTACCCGTACGGGCCTGGCGGGCGGCAATGCAGTCCTCAGCGGCTGATGCCTGCCCGCCCCGGACTGCTGCGGTAATGGAGAGTGCCGCTATCAGGATAGTGAAAACTCGGATGAACAAGCTCGATGACACGACGAAAAAGTAATACTGACAGGGGCTTGAATGCGAAGTATACGCAGGCCTTTGTAGATAATAGCGCGAGTTCCGACGGACGGGCCTGGATTGTCGACGAGCTCCGCTGTATCGGCTGTCGAACGTGATACGGACGACAATGGGCCACGCTGGATGTCGAGGTCAGTGCACCTTCACGCGCCAGGCGCATTCCTGTAAAGCGGTGAGGCCACGGTCGGCGAAGCGGGGATGATCGCTCAAACAGTCGCGCCGCTCGAGCAGCTCGAAGCTGAGGTTGTCGTGGCTGCTCAACTCGCCTGACGAAACCGAGAATGGCGGGCCACTCATTTGCGACTGCTGGTATTCGAATGTGACCAGCAGCCCGGTCGCTTGTGCCGACAGTTGGCTTCGCAGGTGATCCAGGTAGCGGGTACGCATATCGATCGGCAAGGCGACAAGGGCGGCGCGATCATAGAAACAATCGAAAGGCGTGCTGGATTCGAAGTCGAAAAAGTCTCCTTCGAAGATTTCCACATTCTCTGCGCGCCAGTGCTGCAGACGGCCCGCGCGGGCACGTTTCGCCGGCTTGCTCCACTCATGATAGAAGGCTTCGATTGCGCGGCCGCTGAGTTCCACGCCGACCACGCCGTGCCCTCGCTGCGCCAGCCAGCGCAAATCCAGGCTCTTGCCGCATAAGGGCACCAGCACGCGCCTGACGTGCTCGGTCGATAACTGGTCCCAGAAACTTTTCAGTGCCCAGTGCACTTCGGGCTGATGAAACCCGATTTCACGTTGACGCCAGCGCGCGTGCCAGAACAGCTTGTCCATGGATACCCAGTCTAGCCCAGGTTGGGCCTCAATGAGGGCCGGATTGATATTCAAACCTGGTCTTGTTCAGGGGGATGGGCAACGTGTGCGATAGCGCACTGAGCCGAGCTGTTCTCGAAGCCTAGGATGTTGGGTAAACGCGGGACACCTGCTTGCTCAACCGCATGAGCCCAAACCGGCATGATCTGATCAGGAGTGGAGTTTTATGGTAGAAACCCGAGCGGCGATCCCGGCCCGTGAGCATTCCCGATCCGCATTGTGGCCGGGAAGCCTTGCAATGTCACAGGGAACTTCCGAGTTCGAGGTGACCGCCCGACTTGATTCCAGTGGCCGGCTGACGCCCGATTGCGCCAAAGTCGTGCGCGAGTGCCTGGATAGACACGGGTTTGCAATAATTCAGGCCGCTTTATCAGCGGATGAGGCCGAAGTGGGTTTCGAGCTTGTAAAACAAACCGTCGACAATCCTGATCGGCACATGAGTCAGTTCGCTAGCGAAACGGACAATCGCTACAGCAGACGAGATTTCTGCTCCCTGCCGTCGACGCCGGCGTCGATTCACTTCACGGCATCACTGTGCAAGCGCCTGGAACGGGTTATTTCTGAATACTGCGGCAGCTCACGCCCGCTGCTCGAGATCACGACGCTGACAAGCCATAAAGGCTCCTCTCACCAGTACATCCATCGCGACCCGGACTGTGTGCTGAGCATGATGGTGGCGGTTGACGACATTGCCCCTGAGCAGGGCGGTACGCTGTTCGTTCCGGGCACGCACAAGTTTGGCGGTGCGAATATCCGTATGGGCGGCCGCGCCTTCGAGCTGATGGAACTCTTTCGCACGGCCTGCAATGCCCGCATTATGCTGCGCAATTTTCGCATGCTGCGCCAGATGCGCCGCGACCGAAGCCGTCCCTTGCGACCCGGCGAGTTTCGGGACCGGGTCTTTTCACGCAAGCAAGATGATCATCAGCCGAACTTCCTTAGATTCCTGAGTGGGCGGACCTACCAGTTCAACATCGGGATGCTCAACCCGGTCAGGCTCTGGAAGATTTTCAGGAATCGACACTTGCTTGACTCTACGTTCCGAGTGGTGCGAACGTCTCCGAAAAAGGGAACCGTCATTCTGTTCCGCAGTGATCTGATGCACGCCGGTGGCGACAATCGCTCTGAGCGACCGCGGCACCTGATGAGCCTGAGCATTGCGCGCGATGTAATGAATCCTGAGCAGTGGAGCTTGAGTTACTCACCCGACCCAACGCTTCTAAACAATCCGTATACCTTCGGCGAATTGCTGCAGGTAGAGATGAACGACTGATTCTCAGCGCACCGATGCCGCGTCAACTAGCTTCAGTCCTGCGGGTGAAAGGCCGTCTGATGGGTTGATGCATTTAACTTCGACGAGCCAGCTGTGAACATCCGTGGGGTCAACCACATTCAGGTCGATACTGATGCTGTCGCCATTACCGAGCTGTTGCTCCGGTGTTCGGAAGAGCCTCGAACGCCAGTGTGTGACTGGCCCGAGAGGTGAAGTGTCGAATGCAATTTCGTCATCAAACACTACCCGGAAGTAGAGCGCCAGGCCATCCATTCTTCCCGACCTGTCTGTCACACGGGAAACGCTGGCGACATGCCTAAGCTCAGATGCCGACTGCATGCGATTGAGATCAAAGCTCAGGATTGGCTCGGGCCTGCAAAGGAGGGTATCTACGGCTGAGGGCTCGAGCAAATAGCAGTGATAGTCGGGCGGCCGGTAACGATCCGCTTCGGGGCACTCGCGCAAGACGCTGAAGTCGATGCCGTGCACCGTTTGTTCCCAGAGATAGGGAATGGTGCGCTCCGACTTGAGCTGAACGGGCTCCAGAAACAACTCGAAACGCGCCGGCAGGATCCGCCCCCCGGGTTTCAGACAGCGGCGCTTGAGATCCAGCAGGTTGTCGATCATGTTCTCTGTCAGCAGCTCATCTCCGATCTGTTCGTGGATGATCAGATCCACCGGTTCCGGTGGCGTGAACTCCCGGCTGTTAGAGCGGATAAATTCGATGCGGTCAGCGCCGTTGTGCCGGGCAATTCGCTGCGCTACCTCGATGAATTCGGAGTGATCCAGAGCGTAGATGCGTTCGGCCCCCTGCTGGGCGGCAAACAGCGCAAGAATGCCCGTTCCCGTGCCCAGGTCAATCAGTGTTTGCCCGGGCTGAACATGACGACTGATGGCCTCATGGTATCGATCGACCCGGATTCGATCGGCCAGCATCCGCTCGTGACTCAGCAGGCTCGTGAACTCGTCGCGGTTATTCAGATCGTAGAGCAGGCTGCGGCCCGCGCGCGTTGAGCGCAGCATGGACTTTGCCCGTTGAAGCAGGGTGCGAATGCTGCGGCTGAGGATTGTATTCATCGCGACGTCCGTAGGTTTGCCGTGGTCGGAAGACCAATTTGCGCCAGTCCGGCGCCGATTCCCGATTGTTCAGCACGAGCATGAACAGCCGGTGCGAGCCGCTCTGTTCGTTTTCGCACAAACCTCAAGCGCAGGCATCGGTATGCCGTTAAAAAACGTGATAGACATCTCAAAATGTTCGCTTTCGCACAGATCGATTCCTCCAACGCGTCTACATTCGCAATCGCAGCCTCCGGGCTGTCCGAGGCAGCCTTTCGCGGGCTGGCCACAACATGCGCATCCGCCGGAGAACACTGGTCATGACGAATTTCAGTACGCGAGTTCTCCTTCTGTTTTCGTTGCTGGCATCGACGCTTTTGGTCGTGGCCTGCGCGAGCGGGCCTCGTCCCGACCCGGTTCCGCCCGCGTCTACTTCCACTATGGCGGTCGAGGACTATCGCATTGGTGTGGACGATATTGTTCAGGTCAGCGTATGGCGGCGGGAGGATCTGGGCGTCACCGTGCCGGTGCGTTCGGACGGGATGATTACGGTTCCGCTGATCGGTGACATACGTGCCGGTGGGCTGGAGCCCAGCGAGGTGGCCGAACGCGCAAAGGTTCTGCTCTCCGATTATATTCGCGACCCGCATGTCACGGTAATCGTCACTGAGCTTCGCAGTCATGAGTACCTGTCGCGGATCCGGGTTACCGGAGCCGTCAGAACTCCCGTTTCGCTTCCTCACCGTCAGGGCATGACGGTTCTTGACGCGGTGCTGGCGGCCGGTGGCCCCAACGAATTTGCGGCCGCCAATCGCAGTGCGCTCCACCGGCACATGGATGACGGTTCAATCAAGAGTTACAAACTGCCGCTGGGCCGCATTCTCGAGCAAGGCGACCTCAGTGCCAACCATGTCCTCATGCCGGGCGACGTGATTACGGTTCCACAGCGTCACTTCTAGGATTTTGCCTATGAATCAGCTGCCAAACGCGCCACAGACTCTCCCGCTTGCTGAATACATACCCGCAAGCCTGCGAGAAACCCGGCGACGTTTCCTGTTTCTTGCCTTCGCTTTTTCATTTATCGCGCTGACGGCGTTGGTGGTGGCCAGTGCCTGGCCAAAACAGTACCGCTCATCAACCACCATTCTGGTTGCCGAAGACAACATCATTCGACAGCTCATGGACGGACGAGCGGTCCCGACGAGCATCTACGATCGTGCTGGAATCGCCCGGGAAGTGATCTTCAGCCGCAAGGTGATGGACGAGATCCTGCTCGCTGGAGGATGGCTCGCGGAACATCCTTCGCAAGCCCGGCAGGAAAGAATCTCTCAGGAGATAAAGCAGCACACGACGGTGGGTGCCCCGCGGGAAAATCTTATCCGGATTGAATATCAAGACAGCGATGCAGCGCGAGCCCGCATCGTTGTCGAGCGATTCGCTGCCCTGTTCATGGCTGAAAGCACAGAAGCCAAGCAGCGCGAAAGCCGGGAGGCTTACGAGTTCATCGGTCGCCAGGTAAGGGCTTATCACGCGATGCTGGTAGATTCCGAAAAGCGGCTCAAGGCCTTCCGTGACGCCAGCCTGGATGCCCGGCCAGGTACCGGGAGCGATGTCGACATGCGCATTGCCGAGATACGATCCGGTATAGAGCAAATGCAAATCGAGCGTAGTGAGCTGATGTCGAGAGAGGCCTCGCTTGAGGACCAGCTCAAAGGCCTGGACAGCAAAGCCGGCCTGCAGACTTACCAGGGAATGCTGCGGCAGCGTATCGCCCTTGCCCGGGACGAGCTGGACTCGCTCCTGCTCGAGCTACAGCCGCGCCATCCCGATGTCGTACAGGCCCGCTACCGGCTCGATGATCTCAAGGCCGAGCTGGAGTCCTCGGAAAATCGGAGCGAGACACAGATTGATGGATCGGGCTTCCAGCAAAGCATGGTGCAGCAAGAGGTCAATACCAATCTGTCTGAAGTTCGCACCGCTGTGGCGGGGCTTGACTCCAGGATTGCTGCCACGCAGCGCCTGCTTGATGCCGAGACCGAGCGCGGCCGGCGGGTAGCGCAATCCGACCTGCAGCACGCCGAGTTGATACGCGATCATGACGTCAACAAGACCATCTACGAGGATCTGCTTAATCGCCTGGAAAACGCCCGGCTGTCGATGCGGCTAGATGAGATGGGGCGTGGGCTGACCTTCAGCATTCACGAGCCGGCAGTGGAGGCAGTCAGGCCCTCGGGACCGAGATTTCTCCACATGGCGGCTGGCGGTCTGATGGCGGCCATTGCGATGCCGCTCGGGCTCCTGCTGCTGCTCGTTCGTGTCGATCCCCGCCTGCGCTCCCCCGAAGCGATCGAGCGCACAACGCAGCTGCCGCTGCTCGGCACCGTACCGCGCTATTTAACGCCTCGGGAGCGCCAGCGGCTCAAGACGCGGGTGGTGGTTGCCGTCCTGCTTGTGACAATCACACTGACGGCCTACGGCGTTGCTGCCTGGCTGAGAATCATGGTGAACGCATGAAAACGGAAAATCGGATTGACATCTCGGCCATCGATAACGGCGAGCCGATTCCTGCGCGGCACACAATCTCGCAGATGTCGGAAGAAAAGCTTCTGCCGGCGCGCGTGCTCGAACAGCGGCGGCTTATTCACGCGTCCATGAAGGACCCTGAACAGGTCGACCGAGTGCGCGACCTGCGAACCAACGTTCTGGCCAGAAGCCATGATCACAACCGCGTGATCATGGTGACCGGAGTCAGCGATGATAGCGGCGCCAGGAGCCTGGCGCGAAATCTGGCGGTATCCATTGCTATGGATGAAGAGCGGACGGCTCTGCTCATTGAGTGTGATCATCGACACCCGGCCCTGGCTGATGACTTTCACCTGCCCAAGCGTTCTCCGGGCCTGCTCGACTTGTTCGGCACCGACATGCACAACGTGAACTCGATTATCTACCCGAGCGGTGTGGAACGGCTACGTTTAATTCCGGCCGGCCGAAGCGGTCAGCGCGGAATGGAATTCTATGCCTCGGTTCGAATGCGGGCGCTAGTGAAAGAGCTCCGCTATCGATACGATGATCGCTACATTGTCATCGATGCGCCTCCGGTCCTTGGTGCTCCGGATGCGCGCATCCTCGCTGAATATGCAGACCTGGTCATCCTGGCCGTGGGCGAGGGCCGTCATCGGCCCGAAGTGATCCGCCGCGCCGCAGCCAGGTTGCCGCCGGAGCGGTTTGCCGGTGTCGCCTTCAGTTATCTGTCATGAGCACGCCCGCGGCAGCCATTCGAACCTGCTGCCCGAGGCCATCAGTCCGGCGGCACCATACCAGCTGCATTGCTGTCGGGTTGATAGCGGCGTTGGCTGCCAGCGGCGCGTTGTGCCAGCAGACGCCTGGCGCTGAAGATGCACCTCCTTATCGCCTCGATCTCGAGCTGGGAGCTGAGTACAGCGATAACCGGAGGCGTTCCGATCCTCCGGGACCGGACGACACCGCGCTGATTCCGCGGCTTGTTCTGGACATCGGCCGCAGCTCTCCCAACTGGCAGGCCAGAGGTGCAGGATTCGTCGAATATCGCGACTCGATCGGAGGCGACTTCGAAGACGAGTTCCGGGCAAACCTGGCAACCACCATCGATTGGTATCTGGTGCCCGATTCGCTCACATGGGCCTTGCAGGATGTTGCCAGTGTCGAACCGATCAATCTGTTCGCCGTTGATACACCCGGCAACCTCCAGCAAACCAATGTGCTGACAACCGGCCCCACCTGGCGGCTTCGTTCCGGCCAGGCCTGGGAAACGCTGTTCGACGCCCGGTTCATCAATAGCTATGCCGAAGAGATCGATGCGTTCAACAGCGACCGTTTCAGCACCTCGGCCCGCCTGCTTCGCCGCCTCGCTCCCAACCGTAACGGTTCCGTTGGTGTGGAATACACAAACGTTGCCTATCGAGATGCGCCCAATGATCAGAATGACTACGAACGTATCGATGCAGTCGCTCGTCTGCACTCAGTCCAGGCCCACACCGAAATCGATATAGCAACAGGCTACACCTGGCTCGACCCCGACGTTCTTGAGTCCAGCTCCTCGCCGCTGCTGCGGTTCACGCTCGCCTGGCAAGTCCGGGACCGAAGTAATCTGAGGCTCAGCGGCCGCCACGAGCTGTCCGATAGCGTGCGGCAGTTAGCAACCGCTATCGATGGCATCGATTTGCCGCTGACCACGACAACGCGGCTTCCAGTGGGCGCTGAACTATTCGAGCTGACCGAAATCGAGTTGGGCTGGCAGCAGGTGACGCAGCGGGGAGAGTGGTCGTTGATACCGTCCTGGCGCGACTACGATTTCGAGTTCTCTCCGGAGCTTGGCTATCGTGAATTCGGAGCCAGGCTGTCCGGAAACTGGCGGCTGACGCCGCGGCTGTTTTTCCAGTCAACGTTCGAGTTTGAGCGGCGCCGATTCGATCTTGGTCGTCGTCGTGATACGGACTATAGCGCTGCCGTATTTATCGGTCGACAATTCTCGCCAAGGTGGTCGGCACGCGCAGGAGTCATCAGAGATCAGCGCGAGAGCTCTGCTGAAGGTGACGACAGCCGGGAAAACATTCTGGCCGTCTATCTCACGTTTCATGCCGGCGGGTAGGTAAGCATGGGTATCTTCTTCCAACCAGCAGCCGTCCGCCAACTAACAGCCCGGCCGTCGCAATCGCCAGCCAATGCCTCTGGCGGACCGATGAGGATCTTGCTGATTACAGACACGGATCTGGCGCAGCGTGGCGGCAGCGAACGGTTTCTCTCCCACTTGCTCGAGCGCCTGGATTCATCGGCGTTTCATATTGATCTCATCCAGCTTGATTGGGTGCCCGGCCTGGATTCCGACAGCTCGTCTCGTCTCTATGCAAAAGGTCACCTGAAGGTTGAGCATCGGCCTGTCGGCGCGATCTATTCCCCACGAGCCTGGAAAGTCTGGTGGGAGCTGTTGGGGCGAGTCAGGCAAGGGCAATACGACATCATCCAGTCGCAGCACGAAAAGGCCGACTTGCTCAACGCCTTTCTGCCGCGGGGGCCGAACCGGCTTCTCAAAATCAGTAATCGCAGGGACACGGGGTTTCAGAAAGGGGCGGCGCTTCGTTTGTTATTTTTACTGATCAACCACCGCTTCGATCGTTTCATCGCGCCTTCGCGGGCCATTCTGGATCAGCTTGAGCGAAGCGAAGGCGTCGATCCCGGCAAAACCCGCTGCTTGCCCAATGGCGTCGATTGCGAGCGCTATCGTCCCCTGGATAAAGTGGCCCGGCAAGCGGGAAGGCTTGATCACGGGCTGTCACCAACCGCCTATCTGATTGGTTGTGTCGCCCGCCTCGTCCCGGTCAAGCGACACGTCGATCTGATTAAAGGGTTTGCTGCAGTCGCAGACCGCTTTCCGGATGCCGAATTGGTTCTGGTTGGCGGTGGCCCGCTGAACGAAGAGCTTGAACGCGATGTTCACCGATTGGGTGTCGCCGAGCGGGTCCGGTTTTTCGGCGAAGGACAGCAAATGGAGCAACTGCTTCCGCTGTTTGACGCTTTTGCGCTGGCTTCATGGACCGAAGGGCTCTCGAACGCCATTCTTGAAGCCATGGCTTGCGGGCTGCCGATCGTTGCAACGCGCGTCGGCGGTAATCCGGAGCTGATCCAGGACGGTGTCTCCGGCCATCTCGTGGCCCCCCGCTGCCCCGAGGAATTGGCCGATGCCTTGTCGCGGCTGCTGGGGCAGCGAGAACAAGGTCGGGAGATGGGCCGTGCAGCGCGCTTGCGCGCTGAGGTGGCTTTTTCCTTGCCGTGCATGATTGATTCATTCACTGACTACTATCGCGCGGTCGACAGCGCGCTGAAAACATGAGCATTCCGATCATTCATCTGCGCTCCAGCACGGGCCTGTATGGCGCTGAACAGGTTGTGCTCGAACTTTGCCGCCATCAGCTGGCACTGCAGCCAGATACACGGCTGCTGGTCTTCCAGCCGGCCGGCGCCGACGAGGTTGACCTGATACGGGAAGCTCGTCGCCGGGGTTTGCCCACACAGCCCCTGTCGTGCCGTGGCGCGCTGGATCTCTATGCGATCATCGAGCTAAGGAGACGGTTGCGGGAATGCTGCGTGAATGCGCTGGTCGTTTTGCACTGCCACGACTACAAATCAGTCGTTTACGGCGGGCTGGCCTCGGCCGGCCTTCCGGTGGCCCGGGTGGCCACGTTGCACGGCTGGCTGGAGGGGGGAGGGCGCCTGCGGCTTTATCACAAGCTCGAGGCCAGGATGCTGCGCCATTTCAGTCGCGTCTGCGCCGTCTCACCCCTGATCGTCAACCAGTTGATCGAGCAAGGCCTGGATTCAGCGCTGATTCGACGCGTGAACAATGGCATCGATACCAGCCGTTATCGGCCGCAGTCCGGCGTCGGCAACCCGCACCGCAACAAGTATCTTTCCATTGGCACGGCTGCACGACTTTCGCCGGAAAAGAACCTCGGCCTGCTGATTCGGGCAGTGGCAGAATGCCGCGAGCGCAACCTGATACTGCATCTTCAGATCGTGGGCGAGGGGCCGCAGCAGGCGGAACTGGAAGCGCTGATTGAGCAGCTGCAGCTCGGCGAGCAAGTTGAATTCTCCGGCTGCATCGGCAACCTCGAAGGCTGGTACCCCACGCTCGATGCTTTCGTTCTTCCGTCGCTGCGCGAGGGTATGCCGATTTCCATACTTGAGGCGCTGGCCTGCGGCTGCCCCGTGATCGCAAGCAACGTTGGCGCCATACACGAGCTTCTTGACGGCATCAGCGGCTGTAAAGTGGTTCCGCCCAATGATCTGCAGTCGCTGGTCGAGGCGCTTATGGTGCTCCCCTGGACGCCGGGCCCGCTCCTTGAGGCAAGTGATCGCATTCACTGCCACTACTCCGGAAACCACATGGCCTCGCGCTATGCCGGAATCTATCGCGAGGCGGTTTCAGCATGACCGCCTTTGCCCAGGGTTCCGTAGCCGCGCCGCTACAGCAGCAGCGAGTCGGTCGAGACAACTGGATCCTGATCCTGTATGTCGCTCTGATCCCGCTTCAGAACATTTACCTGCAGTATATTCCCAGCGCCGGTAAGGGAATCAATTTCATCAACGTCATGTTTGCCGCCTCGCTGCTGATGGCGTTTCATTGCCGGGGTGGCCTGGTTCGCGGCAGTGGCGTCAACGGCTGGGTCATGGCCTACATGCTGTTCGGGACATTCGCGCTGTTCAAGGGCGTGTCTTTCGTTGCTGAACCGGAAGGGCACCTGGAGTACCTCAAGGATCAATTCATCGCCGTCAGCTTTCTTTTTCTGGCGCAAATGAGCGTGCTTGACTGGATTGGATGGCGGCGGCTGTTTTTTGCCTCACTGGTTCCGCTTCCCTACATGATTTATGTAGTTCGGGACCAAAGCGCTTCGATCAATGCCTGGCACTACACGGACTTCCTGCGCATCAACGGCACATTCATGGAACTGGGCGCGAATGAAATGGGCGCATTTTTTGTCACCGCATCCCTGGTGGCAATGGGAGTGGTGGTCGGCATGCAGCGACCCGCCCGCTGGCGTCTGTTCTGCCTGGCCGGCGCCATTCTGGCTGCCATCGGTGTGGTGCTGAGTTATTCACGAACGGCCTACGTTGCTGTTCTGCCCGCGGCACTCCTGCTGGTACTGCTTCCGCGCTACCGAATGAGGCTGATCATCCCGGTAATACTGACCGCTTTACTGTTGCCCATATTTCTTCCCCAGGCCGTCATTGAGCGCTTTGACACGATTTCGCTCGAAGAGGGCGAGCGCGACGAAAGTACCGACGATCGTTTTGCCTTCTGGAATCTCGCCGGCGAACAGATCGCCAAGCGGCCGCTACTTGGAACGGGCTTTCACACCTTCCACCACGCCGAGATCAATCCCCTGGAGATGGATACGCACAATTTTTTTCTGCGCGAGGTCGTAGAGAAAGGCGTGGTCGGCGCACTGATCCTGCTGATCATGTTGCTGAAGATTCTGCGCATGTGCTGGCGCTCGTTTCGAATTGCCGTGCCGGGAACGCTCTACTACGGGTTCGCCGTCGGCTTGCTGGCTGCATTCGTTGCGCTGATGATCGGCAATGTCTTCGGAGATCGCTTCACTTATTACCCGATGATCGCGCACTACTGGCTTTATGTCGGGCTGGCTTTGCGCGGCTTGCAGCTGAGATTTGCCGAGATGGCCGAGGCGGGAGATTATGAGCGCAACGCCTGACTATATCGCGCCTCTCGGCCGCGTCATCGTTTTGATGTATCACGGGCTGTATTCCGATCGCGATGGCCCCGGGCGCTTTGACCCACGCTATAGCGTGCGGGCCGACGACTTTCGCGCGCAGCTGGAGCAGATTCGTGAAAGCCGGGTGGTGGGCTGGCGGCCGGCGGCGGGTGAGCCCGGGGTTGCGCTATCTCATCCGGGCAAGCGCAACACGGTGCTCATCACCTTCGATGATGGTGACGTGAGTTGGGTAGAGACCGCGCTGCCGCTGCTGCAGTCGGCGGGGCTCGGCGCCGTTTTCTTCGTGACGAGTGACTACGTTGGCCAGAAGGGCATGATCAGCGCCTGCGGGCTCCGAAAACTTTCCAGTGCGGGTATGGGCATCGGCTCCCATGGTGTCAGCCATCGCTTCTTGAATACGCTGTCGCCGGCTGCGCTGGAGTGCGAGCTGTCTCAAAGCCGGGATTTCCTGGAGCAGGCGATTGGTCGCCAGGTGTCCTTGCTTTCCCTTCCTGGCGGCCGCGGAGGCCAGCGCGAGCTCGAGGCAGCTCGACAATGCGGATATCGTGCCGTGTTCGGATCGCAGCCAGGCAACAACAGCGCCACGCGACCCGGGGGCTTGATCGAGCGCATCGCCATCACGCGTGATGTGACGCTCGAGGAGTTTCGGCAGCTGCTCGACTGGCGCGGCCCAGCAGCCTGGCGTATCCGGGCGCGGCACGCGGCACTCCGCTGGCCCAAGCGCCTGCTGGGTGACCGCGGGTACGACTGGCTTCGAAACGCTTGGGTGCGTTGAAAATGATGCTGGCGCTGATCTGCCTCCTTGTGCTCGTGACCTGGACTTTTGTTGCCTATCCGGCGCTCGCCCTGCTGCTCGCCCGGTCCAGAACGGACGCGAGTTCGATTCGATCCCCGGGGTCAGGGCCTGCGGTGACGGTCGTCATTGCCGCGCGAAATGAAGCGTCCCGGATCGGTCCCCGAATCCGTAACCTGCTGGCCAGCGATTTTCCCGCCGAAAAACTTTCGATCCTGGTCGTCGACGACGGGAGTAGCGACGGTACCTGCGAGGCTGTGCGATTGATCGGACACGACCGGGTTCGCCTGCTGTCCTTGCCGATGCCTGCTGGCAAGGCGGCCGCCATCAACCTGGCGATGCAGTCCGTCAACACTCCGTTGACCGTCTTCGCCGATGCCCGGCAGCGATTCGATTCGTTGGCGATTCAACGACTGTCGGCCCCGTTCTCCGATCCGCTGGTGAGCCTGGCAGCCGGCCGCCTGGCGCTGGCCGAAGGCGAGGCGGCCGGGCTGTACTGGCGTCTGGAAACGGCGCTGCGCAAGGCGGAAGCACTGCTGGGCTGGTCACACGGAGCCAGCGGAGCGATCTACGCGATTCGCACGTCCAAATTTATTCCCTTGCCCGCCGGGCTGCTGCTCGATGATGTCTGGACACCACTTCAGATCGCCCGCCAGGGCCTTGATCTGGTTTTTGTCGAGCATGCCCTGGCAATCGAGCCAGAGGCCAACGGCAGTGCGGTCGAATTTCGGCGCAAGCTACGCACATTGAGCGGTAACTGGCAGCTGATCGCCTGTGCACCATGGCTGCTTTCCCCCTGGCTCAATCCGGTGTTCTTCGCTTGGTTTTCGCACAAGTTTCTTCGCCTGATCGCACCCTGGGCTCTGGCAGCAATATTCCTGGTTTCTCTGCTGAGCGTTGTGCGCGATGGCCACGTGCTCGTCCAGCTTTTGTTCTGGGTTCAGCTGATAGCCTATGCCGCAGGCGTCTTCGCGATGTCGGCTCCCGACCTGGCTCGCCGCATTCCGCTCGCCACGGTGGCGGGCAGCTTCCTATTGCTCAATGTGGCTGCCCTGGTGGCGTTGCCGGCATGGTTCAGCCAGCGGCATGCCGGGCAGTTCTGGAAAGACTGATGGCGCGGCTGCTGTTCGTGACCGCGCGCGTGCCGTTCCCGCCTCGGGAGGGGCATCAGCTGCGCAGCTGGCACCTGCTGCGCGCCGCCGCGGCGCAGCATCAGGTGACGCTGCTTTCTCTTCGCCGCGCCGACGATCCGGTTTCGCTGCCGCCGGAGGTAACCGGACTGCTGGCGGACTGGGAGCTGGTCGATCTGCCCGCACTGCGGGGCCCGCGGCACCTTCTGACAACGGGCATGCGCTGGCTGCTGACGCGTCGCCCGCTGCTTGATCTTCGCTATCGCCCGCCCGCGCTTGAGCGTGCCTTTCAACGCCGGGCGGCAGGCGCTGATCTGATTCACCTGGACATGCTCGCGCTCGCCGGCCTGCTTTGGAAAGCACCTGCAAAGACG
The DNA here is from genome assembly GCF_056324145.1 of Wenzhouxiangella sp. YN1. Lineage (NCBI taxonomy): Bacteria > Pseudomonadati > Pseudomonadota > Gammaproteobacteria > Chromatiales > Wenzhouxiangellaceae > Wenzhouxiangella > Wenzhouxiangella sp. YN1. The sequence continues at coordinate 23,929 of NZ_JBJNIO010000155.1, read as the reverse complement.
CCGATCATTCTTAACGAACACAATGTCGAATCCAGGCTTCTGCGGTCGCGGCTGAAACTGGAACAGCGCCGGTCGAGCCGGCTATTGCACAGGCTGCAGCTGCTGGGGCTGGAAGCGTTTGAACGGCGGGCCTGCCTGAGAGCCACTGCGGTTCTGGCTTGCTCGGGCCTGGATGCTTCACAAGTCGAGCGACTGGCGCCGGAAGCAAAAATAGCCGTCATACCCAACGGCGTCGATACGCGCGAATTTTCCATCCGTCAGAGCAATAATCCAGGCCGGGAATCACTTGTTTTTGTCGGCCAGATGAGCTGGTTTCCCAATCGTGACGGCATGGAGTATTTCGCCCGCGACATTCTGCCGCGTCTGACCCAGCGCGGCGAGCTTCAGGTCGATGTTGTGGGACGGCACGACGGCCAGCTCGTGGCTGGAGCAGACCCCCGGCTTCGGTTTCATGGTTTCGTCGACGACCTCAAGGAACTGGTCCGGGAAGCGGCGGTTTTCATCGTGCCGTTGCGCGCCGGCAGCGGCACCCGCCTCAAAGTACTCGAGGCGATGGCCCTGGGAAAGGCAATCGTGAGCACAAGCAAGGGCGTGGAAGGCATCGGCCTGACTGAAGGTGAGAACGTGCTGCTGGCTGATACGGCACAAGCATTTGCCGCTGCAGTGGAACGACTGCTTGATGACCCCGATCTGCGCCGCCGTCTCGGACGATCGGCACGCCGCGTAGCTGTTCAGCGGTTCGACTGGAACACGATAGGCCTGCGCCTGCAGGAGGTTTATGACGAGGTGTTATTCACCCGACGCTCGCCCAGCGCGTGCGATGAGGCGGTAATAGATCCCGCCAAATAGCTCATAAAGGGCGCGCTCCGATTTGTCGAGCGACGTTGACTGCGGCCAAAGACCGGCTGGGCTGGTGACCGGCACATAACGGCTGTTCAGCGCCCAGGGGCAGACCTCGAAGCCCTCCTGTTCAAAGGCCCAGCGCGCGCGCGGCAGGTGCAGCGCGCTGGTGGCCAGGATGATCCGGCGTGATTTGTGGCGCAGCAGGTAGGCGACTTCCAGCGCGCTGGTGCGCGTGGTGGTCGATACCTTCTCCATGATCGGTTGCGGTGAGCCGGGATTCATCTGCATCAGCAAGGCTGCGATGATTTCAGCTTCGGGAATACGGAAGGGCCCGCCTCCGGAAACAATCAGCGGCAGCTGCCTGGGTGGGTTCGACGCCTGCAGCGCGACGATACGATCCAGCGTTTCTGCCGTCAGAGCCCCGAAGTCCTGTGGGCCATGGGGCGGGCGCCGCAAGCCGCCGGAAAGAAACACCACGGCACCGGCCCCTGGGCAGGCGGTTGGCATTTCAGACGCCGCTGTGGGCTGTGGCGACTCTATGGCCCGGACCAACAGGTTTGCCCCCAGCGGCGTGGTCAAACCCAGGCCGAGCACAAGCCCGACAAGCGCACTGATCAGCAGCCAGCGGCGCGCCGAGTGCAAAGCGAGGGCGGCCACGGCGGCGCAAACCAGCGCGAGGTTAAGCGGCGAGTAGAGCGCGTTCACGATCTGCTGCGGGCCGCCACGACCCGGCGGATGCCGGAACGCAGACTGTTATCCAGGCTGGCCCATACGAGTGCCGGCAGGGTGATCGCGACTGACCCTGCCGCCAGCCGTGGCAGAGCATCCTCTGCGCCGAAATAATCTACCGAACCGAGCAGGAGATACATTGCTGGCGCGAATGCCGCGGCAGCCCCCAGCCGCCGCCAGTTCGGCAGATAGCGAAGCTCGGCCGGGCATTGCCACAGCTGAACCGCCGCCAGGAAAACATGGCTGAGAATCGTGGCGGCCACGGCGCCGGCCACGCCCCACAGAAGGATCAAGGGGATATTGAGCGCGATGTTGAGCACGGTCGCTGACAGAGTGATGAGAAAAAAGCGTAGAGCGCGTCGCTCCAGCAGCAGCCCATACTGCGCAATGGAGAACAGTGAATACCACGCCAGGGTCATGGCGATGGCCACGAATACGGGCGCGGAGGCTGCCTTGTCCTGTCCGGCGAGAATGATGAAGAAGTCCTGACCAACGCACAACAGCAGCGCCGTGGCCAGAGCCACGGCAAGCACCCATACCTCGAGCATGTCGCGCTTGAGTGCCACGATCGACTCGGCGCCTTTGGTGCCATAAAGACGAATCGCCGTCGGTGTGAACGCCTCGTTGAGCGTCTGGCCCATGACCGCAGTTACCGCCATGGCCAGCCCGAAGCCGATGGTATAGATGCCGACCTCGGTAAAGCCGCCTACCAGGCTGCGCAGCAGAATGCGATCGGTAAACGCAAAGAGCACGGAGGTCAGCTCGGTAAGCATCATCGGCAGTCCGAAGGCCAGACCGGCCATGACCGACGCGCGCTGCGGAGTCCGAGCGTGGCCCCGGTACCAGCGCGTGAACCACCAGCTCAGCCAGGCCGCAACCAGGACGATCACCAACAAGCGCGCGCTGAATACGCCCAGGGCGCTGCGCTCGATGAAAGCGATCGTGACAAGGATCAGAGCAACGTCGCTCCAGCGCCAAAGGGCCTTGACCCAGACCCGAATATCGGAGCGCTCCAGCGCATAAATGATCGCCTCGACGTAGCTGCACCAGATCAGCAGCGGCAGCATCACGATCAACACCTGTAGCACCGGTTGCTCGTCAGTGGGAAAACGGTCGATCAACAGGAAGATGACCGCCGCACAGACCAGCCAAAGAACCAGCGACATCGACAGCGGCACAAGCATGTGGTTGCTCGTGAATCGGCGCAGCGCCGAGACCCCGCCGGTGTGCGGGTAAAAGCGAAGAATAGCGTGTTGAGTGCCCAGCTTGAGCACGCCGGCCACAAGCAGAAGCCAGGCCTCGTAGTAACCGAGAATACCGAACTGATGATTGTCGAGCAGCCGGGTCATGAATGGGAATGACACGAACCCTGCCGCGATTGTCACGACATTGCCGCCGAGGTAGCGGACGTAGTGCACCAGCAGGCCGGAGCGTTTGTTTTCGGTCAGCGCCATAACGCCCCCGAAGCACGCGTTCCGGCCGGAGGCATCCGGCTTGTGTCGGCTGGCGCACAGATGCAGCGCATATTGCCGGGCAAGCTGGCCGAACTCAATGGCTTCTGGCGCCCTCTGGCTTTGATATGAGCGAACCTGCCCCAAAACGTGCCGCGTTGCGCGCCGACTACCACCGCTATCTGGCCACCATGAGTGGTTTGCACCGCCCCTGGCGGGCGCGCCTGGCGGCGGCTACCGAGTTCGGCTTCATTGCTATTGCCGTTTATCGCTTTGGCCGCCTGGCCCGACGCATGCGGCCGCGCTTGTTGGCGTTGCCCCTGAAACTGGTCTACCGCTTTGCCAACTTTTTTGTCCAGGTTTTGCTCGGCATCAGCATTTCGACCAATTCGCGCATTGGCTCCGGCTTCTACATCGGCCATTTCGGCGGCATCATCGTCCACGGCAACCTCGGCAAAAACTGTTCGATCGGTCAGGGTGTGACCATCGGATCGCGCGGCGCCGGCCGCTCCAACGGCTATCCGGAAATCGGCGATCGGGTTTATCTGGGTGCCGGGGCGATGGTGGTCGGTCGAGTTCATGTCGGTGACGATGTTGTGGTCGGTGCCAATACCGTGGTGGTCTCCGACGTTCCCGCCGGCTGTCGGGTTGTCAGCGCCCAGGCGCGTATTCTGCCGCCGCGCGCTGATACGGACGAGAAATCCCCGCGGCCGTCAGCATGCCGGTTAGAGTCCGTTGACTCGGTACGATAACGAACACAGAAGCTCACCCCGGCAAGCGGAGAGCGAGTGCCGGAGCGGGGCGTCGACTTCAACGCCTGCAGGAGCCGCAGTCGGCCGCCGGTTGATCGGAACCGACGCGATCGCGAAACCCGCCTGTCGCAGTATTGGCCGGTGCGGGCTCAAGAGCGCCGACGGATCCGCCCCGGCCGGCGGACGATCGCGGGCGGCCAAGGAAATCGGCATCGACGCGCGTGTTCGCATGAGCCCGCCCGATAAGTGGGCTGTCGGCTGTCGGCGTCGGGTCGAATGCGCCGATAGTCGTGCTGGTGATGCCGGGATCTGCAAGGCAGCGTTGTCCGGGCGTGCAGGCGCTGTGGTAGGCGCGGCTGACGAGGTTGGAGGACCACTCTACGTCAACATCTTCCTGGTCACTGTAGAACAGGCAGCTTTGCCGCGGCTGGCCGTGGGCCGGCTGGCCGACGAACAGATTATTGCTCATCAGGATACGTCCTCCCGCAGAGCCGGCGCTGCTGACCAGGCAGTTGCCTTCGCCGGTGATGGTGTTGTTGATCAGCGCCGAATCGATATCAGCACCCAGCCCGAGAAAGACCGCATCGCCGGCGGCGCGGCAGTGATCCGACGGCGCAAAGTTACCCTGGCCCACAAACCGCGCGCAGCTGCCGATGATCACGGAGTTGCTGATGAACGCACTGCCGGAAACCTTGACCTGGTTGCCGGCATTGCCCTCGAACAACGAGGCATTGATGCGCACTTGCGTGTCCTCGTCGAGATAGAGCAGGTCGAGCCCGTCAGAGGTGTTGTAATGGACTCGCGCGCGCTCGAACACCCATTCGCCGCCACTTTGAGCCGTACCCAGCCCGTCGCCGTAGCCGCCATTTGCCTGGGCCCAGCAGCCGGTGATCTTCCCCTGAGGCCAGGTCTGGATACAGCCGTTGTAGGCGATCTCCACGTCCTCGAATTCGAGCCGCCCGCTGTTGGCGCTGTGCTCTCCGACGTCGCCGTCCCATCCGGCCCAGCCGTTGGCAATGATGCGCACGCGCTCAAGCCGCCAATCGGAAAGCCCGCCGGCGAGTACGCCCTGGTTGGCCAGGCCGTGGACGTGCAGGTCGCTCAGGATGATATCCCGAGCGCCTTGTGCGAACAGGCCGGTCGAAGCCCAGTCGCCGAAAGGTGGCTGGTCACGCTGGCAGGCAGCGACCGTGCCTTCACAGCCGCCACCGTGGCAGTGAAATTCGATACAGCCGGACCGGTCAGTGATTTCCAGGCAGGCCAGGCGAGCGTGGCGGGTATCTTCGAGATTGATGATCATTGCCGCGCGTTCGCTGCCCCACAACTCGGGTGCCTCGGGGCAGCCGGCATCGTGCCCGGCACCAAGCACGCGCGTGGGCTGCTCGGCCGTGCCTGCAGGCAGCGGCGGCATATGGCAGTCCCAACTGTAGGCCGGATTGCAGCGTTCACTGCCCGGCGCACCGATGCCCATGCGGTAATCTCCGGCGCCGATCACCAGAGTGTCGCCGCCGGCCAGGCGCGGCTCGCCACCCGGCGGCAGAGCGAAGAAAGGATGGGCCCAGGCACAGTTGCTGTCGTTCTCCCGGGCGCGATCGAACCGGCCGTTGCATTGCCTGGCGCTGCCGCCGTCGGGGCGCACGAAGTAGGTGGCCGACCAGGCGCTGTCAGGGACAAGGGCAACGGCTGCGGCCGACAGGATCACTGCCAGCACGGCAGAGCCAGAGTGGGTGGTGATGACTTTCCAGTCTTTCAGCCAGGCGGCGGAAACGGGCATGAGCAGACCTGTTGGCGAGACCGGAAACCAGTCTTGCACAGTCAAGCCCTGGCGCTTGGTGCGGCCAGGCACACAGTCGGGGAAAAGACCGTGTACACGCCGCTGATCGGGCGCCCTCTCCGAACTTCAGCGGCAGACGCTGCCGCCGTCCGGGTTGTCAGCTCATGGCGCGACTTCATCGGCCTGCGCCATGAGTGGAACGAGCTGGCGGCACGCGTTGGCGACCAGGTTTTCTACCGCCATGAGTTCATTGCCGGCTGGCTGAGGCACTTTGCCGGCTCGTCTTCGCTGCAGATCATGATCGTGCCCGCCGGCGACGGGCACCTGATCGGCGTGCTGCCGCTGGTTGCCCGGCGCCTGTCGGTTTGGGGCGTTCGACTGCGCGCGCTCCACAGCGCTTCCAACCATCATTCCGGTCGCTTCAGCCTGCTTGCCGAGCAGCCAAGCGAAGTGGCCGTGCGGCTGCGCCAGGCGCTGATCGACACCGGGCAGGCCGCAGGCAACCAGCGAGCGACCCATGCCCTGTGTTGAACCGAACTGCAGTCCGCTTGCCATTGAGCGCCTGACGACGACGGCCGGGCTTGCCAGCCTCAAGGACGACTGGCAGCGGCTTATGAGCACCGGTGATCTCGATCCGTTCAACACCTGGGAGTGGCAGGCGGCCTGGTGGCACAGGCTGGCGCAGGGCAGGGCACTGTGGCTGCTGGTGGCAAGGGATGGGGGCGGCGAGATACGAGGCATCGTGCCGTTGAGTCTGGAGAAGACCCGCATTGGCCTGATGCCCGTGCGCCGTCTTGCCTTTTTGGCCGACGAGCTGGTTGGCAGTGATTATCTCGACGTTATCGCTGCGCTCGAGTGGCGCCCGGCGGTCACGGCGGCTGCTGGTCGCTGGCTCAGGGCCCGTGGGGATGCCTGGGATGTGATCGAGTGGCGCGATATGGACACCGAATCCGATACTGCCAGACAACTTGCTGCCGCTCTTGGTCCGGATTTCATCGGCGAGTCGCTGCAGCAGTGGGTCTGCCCTGGCACCGCGCTGGCGCCTGCTGAAACCTTTGATGACTTTCTGGCACGAACGCAGCGCGAGAGCAACTACCGGCGTCGGCGGCGCTGGCTGGAGCGTCAGCCCGGTTTTTGCATTGATAACTGCGCTACCGGTTCCGGGCTGGTCGACGCTCGCCGCGAGTTCTTCCGCCTGCACGATCTGCGTTGGGCCCGCTCAGGCGGTTCGGCCGGCATTCCCGATGAGCCTGCGCGCGCTTTTCATACCGAGGTGACCGATCGCCTGGCACAGCGCGGCCAGGTGCGTTTCTACACGCTTCGAGTTGACGGCCAGGCGATCGCCAGCGTCTACGCGCTGATTGCCAACGACACCTTTTACTACTATCAGTCGGGTATGGATCCGGCCTGGCGGCGCCGCAGCGCCGGCCTGGTGTTGATCGGTGAAACCTTTGCCGATGCGATCCGCCTGGGCCTGCGTCGCTACGACTTTCTGCGTGGGCCGGAGGCCTACAAGTCAGACTGGGTCGATGGTGAGCGCCGGCTCTCGCGCTGGCGCTTCTATCGTCGTCGCGGCGGTGGCCGGCGCGCCTGCCGTCTGGATGCCGGAATAAAGACCGGCAAACAGCGGGTCAAGCAGCTTCTCGGCATCAAGCGTTAGCGAAAACGGTCGCCAAAGATTCGATCTGATGGTTCCGGCGGGCCAACCCGCTCGATGGCCCCGATGTCGGGGCCGCCGCTGACGCCACGTGTCACGCCGAAGTAATCGTGGGCCGGCGCCAAGTCCGAATTCGCAGCATTGATCAGAGGGCTGGCTTTCAGCGGGTTACCGTCAAATTGCGTGATTGAGGCATTGCGAACACCGGGCGAGCCGCGGCACAGGCTGTTGCCAGGGCAGGCACCATGGCGCGCGTTATGGATAAAGTTGTTATCCCACACCAGCTGTTCCGAGGCGCCTGAATAGTACAGGCAGCTCTGCTGGTCGGGATTGTGCCAGTAGGGTGTGGCGATCACGAGGTTGTTGATGAAGCGGATGCGCGAGCTGGAGGTGCCACCGCCGCCGCTGATTACACAGTTGCCCTGACCGATGATAGTGTTATTGATCAAGTCTGTACCTGCGCCAGGTTCAAGGCCCACAAAAACGGCATCTCCCAGGGCGCGGCAGTGATCGCCGGATAGCATGTTGCCATCATCACGGAAAAAGCCGCAGTTGCCCACGATGACCGAGTTCTCGATCAGGGAGCTGTTGGCAACCTTGATCTGGTTGCCGGCATTGCTGTCTACCAGGGTCTGTTTGACGGTCACTCGGCCGTTGCCAGCAAGATAGAGCAGATCGATGCCGTCCGAGGTATTAAAACGAACCCGGCTGCGTTCGAAGATCCAGTGCCCACCGGTCTCTGCCGTGCCCAGGCCATCGCCGTAACCGCCCCCTTCCTGCGCCCAGCAGCCAAACTTCTGTCCGCCGGGCCAGCGTTCGGCGCAGCCATTCCATGAGATTTCAGAATCAACGAACCGGATCGTGCCCGAGTTGGAGCTGCCGCTGCCGATGTCCCCGTCCCAGCCGGCCCAGCCGTTGGCGATGATTTTCACGCGCTGCATGGTCCAGTTGTGCAGCCCGCCAGCCATGACTCCGCGGTTGGCCATGCCGTGAATATTCAGATCACGCAGCACGACGTTCCTTGAATCGCTCGCCGTAAGGCCGGTTCCGGCCCAGTCGCCGAACGGCGGGGACTCTCTATTGCAGGCGTCCACTTCACCACTGCATCGGCCGTTGTGGCAGTGAAACTCGATGCAGCTCTCGTGATCGGTTACTTCCAGGCAGGCGACTTCGACGTTCGAGCTGCCTTCAAGGCTGAGTATGTGTTTGGCGCGCTCGGTTCCCCACAATTCCGGTGGATTGGAGCAGCCGTTGTTGTGCCCGGCCCCCAGAATACGGGTTTTTTGCGAAGCGGACGGACCGCTGGGAATGGCTGGCATGACACAATTCCAGGGCCATCCAGCGCTGCAGCTGCTCGAGCCGGGTGCGCCCAGACCGATGCGATAACTGCCGCTTCCGATAATCAGCGTATCGCCGCCATCGATGCGCGATCCGCCTGCCGGCGGTAGCGCTATGAAAGGATGTTTCCAGGCGCAGTTGCGATTGCTCCCGCTGCCGGGATAAGCGCTGTTGCCAAGCCCGTTGCACTGACTGGCTGATCCGCCATCGGTGCGCACGTAGTAAGTTTTCGCCCAGCTTGTTGACGCAAAAAGCAGCATCATCAACAGGACGAACGTCCAGCAAATCCCCCTGAAAGATCTGTGGTTCGGTGTCATCGTTAGTTTCTCGTTCGGGAACGGGCGGGTAATCCTCACCGCGCGGGTATTCACAAAGCGCTGGTAAGCGCCTGATCATGCGGTGCTAAAAGTATTTCATCGGGGGTGTTGACAAACCATGGTTTCATCGTTGAGTTTGTGTTCGATGTGAGTGGAGCGAGTCGCGCTCTGGCCATGTTTGCGTGATGTGTGGCACAGTTTCCGGGGCCGTACAATGCAGTTTGCGGGTTTCTCGCCTGGCGCTGCTGCGCGGCTCAGGGGCCAGCCTGCCCCCGGTGGAGGCAGGCCGTAGCTTGATCTGTCGCTCTGTTGTTACTGGTCGACTAGAAATGAACAGTCACGGTCTGTGAACAGCTTTGGCTGCCGTGTTGGCAGACGCGATACACGATCTGTCCGGATGTGTTGTTATCCAGTCGATCAGCGTAGAGTTGATAGCTGAAAGTGGCTGCAATCAACTTGCCGTTGCGATAGATATCCGTGGCACGTGAGGCGATTCCTTGCCAGCGCAGTCGAGTGAAGCGGGTTCCGTCGCGCCGTTTGACGGGCTTGGCTACAAGCGAAATATCGTCGCTGCTGGAAGCGGAAACGGCTACGGTATGAGTCACGGAGTCACTCTGATCATGCGCGTCGCTCACGGTCAGCGTTATTTCATAGCTGCCCGGCTGCGGGAATCGATGGCTCACCAAAGGACCAGCGCCAATCGAACCATCTCCGAAAGCCCACTGATATTCGTAATCGGTACCGGAACGGACCTCTGCGGCAAGACTGCAATCAAGGCCTTCACAGTTTGCGCTGAAGTCGGCTAGGGGCGGTTCCGGCGTAGGCTCAGCCCCATATTCGATGGCGCCGATATCCGGTCCGCCGTTAACGCCGCGCGGCAGATTGCTGAAGTCGTTGTCCGGTGCCATTGAGGCGTTGGCAGCCGCGATCAGCGGGCTGCCTTCTATCGGCTGCGGATCAAAATCGGTGAGCGAATCGTTTTTGATACCGGGTTGACCGCTGCATTGGCTGTCACCCGGGCAGGCACCATGACGCACTCCGTGAATGGAATTGTTTTTCCAGACGACCTGCTCGCTGGAACCTGAATAGTAGAGGCAGCTGTCCTGGCTCTGCGAGTGCCAATAGGGATTGCCGATGATCAGGTTGTTGGCTACCGAAAGTACGGATTGAGCACTGCCGCCGCCCCCGCTGATGATGCAGTTACCCTCACCGACAATAGTGTTGTTGATCAGATCGGTACGAGATCCGTTATTGAATCCGACGTAGACGGTATCGCCCAGGGCGCGACAGACGTCGCCGGCGTGCATGTTCGGGTGGTCGGAAAAGTACGAACAGTTGCCGATGATCACGGAGTTTTCGATGACAGCGCTCCTGGAAACCTTGACCTGGTTGCCGGCATTGCTGTCGATCAACGAGCGCCGCACGGTCGCCTGCCCGTCATCGCGCAGGTAGAGCAGGTCGATGCCGTCGGAGGTGTTATGGTGAACTTCGACGTTTTCGAATATCCAATCGCCGCCCGATTCGCCCAGACCGATCCCGTCGCCATAGCCACCGCCACCCTGGGCCCAGCAGCCGAACTTGTCGCCGCTTTTCCAGTCCTCGACGCAGCCATTCCAGGCAATTTCAGAATCGACAAAGAGCAGGGTGCCCGCATTGCTGCTGTCGCTGCCGATATCGCCATCCCAGCCGGCCCAGCCGTTGGCATTGATGCGGACCCGATCCATGGTCCAGTCAGTCAGTCGGCCTGCGTGCACCCCCCGGTTAGCCAGGCCATGAATGTTGACGTCACGCATTACCACGCTGCTGGAGTCACTGGCGCTTACGCCGGTCGAGGCCCAGTCGCCCCAGGGGGGTGATGAGCGGTTGCAGGCGGCCACCTCGCCGTCGCACTGGCCATTGTGGCAGTGAAACTCGACGCAGCTCGCGCGGTCGGTAACTTCGAGACAGGCGAGTTCGACGTTGGAGCTGCCTTCCAGATTGAGAATCGTGCCCGCGCGTTCAGTGCCCCACAATTCTGGCGCTGCGGTGCAGCCCTGATCGTGACCCTGACCCAAAATGCGCGTGGGCTGATCAGGTGCAGGTCCGCTGGGAATTGGCGGCATGAAACAGTCCCAGGACCAGCTTAGTGCGCAGCTTTCCGTGGCCGGAGCACCATAGCCCATACGGTAGCTGCCGCTGCCTATCAACAGCGTGTCACCGCCGGCAATATGAGGTGTTCCACCGGGCGGCAGGGCCACGAACGGATGGCTCCAGGCGCATGCCTGCTTGGTGCCCGTGCCGGGATAGGGAGCATCCGACAAGCCTGTGCACTGTTCTGCATTCCCCCCATCGGTACGAACGAAGTATGTTTCCGCCAGCACGGCGGGACTCGCCACTGCGATAAGTAGGGCAAGTACCAACCCGCGACCCCCTGAAGGTCTACGATGGGTATCAATCATGATTTCCTCTTGCAACGAGAATGATTTTCCACCGGACAAGTACCGGTGACGATGCAAGAGTATTTCAATGCTGAGTTGAAACTTCCAGACCTAAAACAGCAGTAAAATTAATAACTTGAGAGGCCGATTTCACGCGATCAAGGTTAAAGCGTGAGAGCCGGCGCAGTGTTCGGCAGCGTACAGTGAGAATCCGCTGAAACCAGCTGCGCCTGTGTACCGAAATGCGCAGCGGTCAGGAGCCGGGAGCGGACCTTTCATCCGACGACAAACCGGTTGTTGTCGCCCCTCGGCTCCTGGCCGCTGCACACTTCATCGACAAACTGGAGACACCAAAGCAAGGGGTGACGTCAGATCAACACGCGGGCCAATGGACGCCGGATCATGCACTCGAGTCCGCTGAGCTTCCAGCGAAAACGCGTCAAGTTGTCGTCGAATCCTACGGCAATTCTGGGTAGAGCGAATCGGTGCCGCGCGTGGAAGCGTTGCAGATGTCCCAGGCGTGTTGTGGTCGCGGATTCGAACCCTGTTTTTGCGGCCATGCGAAACTCCCGGAAGCCGGCCTGGTGAGGGCCGCCGAAAGGGTAAGCCAGGTGCCTGACGGGTCGGTCAATCCACGACTCCAGCGTTCGTCGGGAGGCGTCGAGCTCATGCCGCAGCTGAGGCCTAGGCAGACTGCTTAGCACCAAATGGCCATGGGTATGCGCACCGATGGTGATCAGGGGGTCATCGGCCAGCTGGCGAACGTCATCGCGGCTCAAGACCTGACTTTCGAGGTTCTGATGTCGGATCGCATGATCGCTGATCATCGCCAGAAATTTTATCTGTTCGGAGGGGGCCATGCGCTTGAGTTGGCTGTTGAAGCGCTGGTAACAGTCGTGTTTTTCAGAATGACCTTCGATTCTTTCGAGCCAGTGTTTGCCCTCCCACTCTATCTGCAGGGAGTCGGCATCACGAATAATCCTTTCGAGCTCGTACCACCACAGATGCGCCGAGTGATCAATGATTCCCGTCGCAATATACACCGTTGCCGGCACACCGTGCGCACGCAGGATGGGCAGGGCCAGGGTCAGATTATCGAGATAGCCGTCGTCAAACGTAACGACGACAGTTCGCCTTGGGAGCTTGCCTTGCTGCAGCAGACGCACCGCTTCGGGCAGCGCAAGGCAGTTGTAGTGGCGAGAGACAAATGCCATCTGGCGATCAAAGTCGCTGGCCTTAACCATAAGCTCCCGATTGGGGGAGAACTTGCTGCGGGGCGCTGCTTCATCGGCAACGATTCGGTGATACATCAGGCAGGTTCCAAGCCCGGCCCAGGAACGGCGCAGTGGTGCAGTCAGCGATGTTGCAGTCAAGGCCTGGCGAACCTGCTCCAGGCGTGAAGACAGCCGGCCGCAGCGGTGCTTTGGCCGGGTCCCGGCGGCGTCTACGGTTTCAGAATGCTCGTGCCCCCTGACCGAACTCATGGCAACACCGGTTGCTTTCGCTTCGAAGGAATGCGGGTTGTCAGCATTATTCTGGTGTCCTATTGCACGCTGCTGGTCAGCCCGGGCCGGTTTGCCAATGCTTTCATGGCCGGGCGCCGTTCCCAGTTCCAGGCAGATCGAACGATTGCCTCGATATCGTCCTGTTCCGGCTGCCATCCGAGCCGGCTCTTGATGACACCATTTTGCGCAATCACCACGGGCATGTCTCCCGGCCGCCGTGCAGCCTCCAGAATCTCGAGTTTACGACCGCTGACTCGCCGAACCGTCTCAATGACCTCACGCACGCTGTAACCATGGCCATAGCCGCAGTTGGCAATCAGCGATTCACCGCCATGTTGCAGATACGAAAGGGCTAGCAAATGTGCTTTGGCAAGATCTTCTACGTGGATGAAATCCCGAATGCAGGTTCCGTCCGGCGTGCCATAGTCAGTGCCAAAAATGCTCAGAGAAGGCAGTTTCCCGGCCGCGTGCTGGCAGGCCGCCTTGACCAGGTGCGTTGCTTCGGGTGTGTCTTGGCCGATGCGCCCCGCGCTGTCACAGCCGGCAACGTTGAAGTAGCGCAATATCATGTAGCGCATGCTTCCGGCATGGCAGGCGTCCTGGAGCATCCACTCGGTTACCAATTTTGAGCGGCCATAAGGGCTCATTGGGGCAGTTGGCATATCTTCGCTGGCGACGCCGCCGGATGGTTCGCCATAGACGGCTGCAGTTGATGAAAATATGAAGTGCTTCACGCCTGCAGCCAGGCAGGTGGCCATCAGCGTGCGCGCTCGCGCCGAGTTGGTGTCGTAGTATTCCAGCGGCAGGGCCACGGACTCGGGAACTACCGTTCTGGCGGCAAAGTGAAATACCGCCTCGAAATAATATTCACGAAACAGGGCTCGCAAGAGCCGGACGTTGCCAATATCTCCGATCACCAGGCGTCCGCCCAGGACGGCCCTGCGATGCCCGGTGCTCAGGTCGTCCAGAACGACGATGCGCCTGCCTTGCTCGGCCAACAGCGCGACAACGTGAGAGCCGATATAGCCAGCACCGCCGGTGACCAGTATGGTTGGAATTCGTTTCATCAAACGTCCCTCCTCATCGGCTGCCGCGCCTGAACAGGACCACTTCAACGGTCTCCAGGAGGATCTGGAGGTCGAACAGAAGACTCTGTTCCTTGATGTAGTAGAGGTCATAGCGGAGTTTCTCAGCGGCGTCTTCGACCGAGGCACCGTAGGGATAGCGCAGCTGGGCCCAGCCGGTCAGCCCGGGCGTAACGCTGTGGCGCAGTCCGTAGTAGGGAATCTCGCGCTTGAGCTGGTTCACGATTTGTGGACGCTCTGGTCGCGGTCCAATCATGCTCATCTCGCCACGCAGAACATTCCAGATCTGCGGCAGCTCGTCGAGCCTCAGCTTGCGGATGATGCGGCCCACCCGGGTGATGCGAACATCATCGCTGGTTGCCCAGCGGGCAATGCCGTCGCTTTCGGCATCGCTGCGCATACTGCGAAACTTGTACAGGGTGAATTCGCTGTCGCCTTCTCCTACTCTCTGCTGGCGGTAGAGAACGCCTTCGCGACCGCCGGATTCGAGCCAGACCGCCGCGGCAACCAAAAGCATGATCGGCCAGGCCAGAGTGATGACGCCCAGCGCCGCCACCAGGTCGAAAGCGCGCCGGCTGAAACGCCGCATGACGGATCGATCGAAGTGCCCCGTAAAAACGAACCAGGACGGCAGCAGGCTTTCCAGCATGACGCGCCCGGTTTCGCGTTCGCAGAAGGTATCAAAGCGCAAGACGCTGATGCCTGCCAGTCGACAGCTCATCAGCTCATCCATTGACACCCGATTGCGCAGGTCGTCGCTGGCGACCACGATGTCGTCGATCTGGCGTTCGAATGCCAGGTCAAGCAGGGAAGGGGGACCGTGATCCGGAGAACGCTCTTCGAAGTCCGCGTGACGAACCCTGGGCGCCGGAAGGTGGGCAACGATATTGATTCGGCTGAACATGCCGCGTTCGCGCGAGCGCGCCAGAAAGTCGCTGGCGCAGCTGCCGGAACCAAGTAACAGAACCCGGCGCCGAAAACCGTTGCCGCGGAACAGGCGTACAAAGCCCAGGCGGGATGCCAACAGTAGCAAGAAGGCAATCAGGATCGACAGGGCGAGGATGCCGCGGCCGACCTCCAGCCCCGGCACAGCGAAATACAACACGATCAGCGCCAGGGATCCGGCCGCCATGGCCAGGACCAGGCGGGTCAGCATGCCGATGGCCACACCACTGAGTTCATTACTGTGGCGCTGATACAGGCCCAGCGCGATCATGGTCAGCCAGACGACGCCGGCAAATACGCTGCTGGTCAACGGCATTTCCTGAAGTGCAAATGCGCGTGAGCCCGGATCGGCATGGAACCGGATCTCGGTCGCCACCAGCGGAGCCATGAGGAGCATGCCCACCTCTACGACTGCGAGGAGTAGAAAAACCCGCAGGCTTTGCTGGCGCAGCAGTCGGCCGATCAAACCCAGGCGCATCTGACGGCGGGTGGCCAGGACTGGTGAAAACGCCATCTGCCGATCGGCCGGAGTCCATCCCGATCGTTCGGCCTCTTTCATGGGCGTATCCAGGACCTTCGCCATGTACCCCTCCTGATGACTTGGTGCATGAGTGTCAGGCTATGGTTATCGAGTATCTCTGCCCTATCTGTGCGCCTGGGCACGTTCAAATAAAATTAAATATAGTGTGACACACCGCACAGATTGCTGTATATTTTCAGACTCAATCTACTCTTTAACGCCACGTGCTTAAGGAGAATGAAGTTGGATGCGCGGGTCCTGAGAACTAGAAAAGGCATGATCGGTGGAGCGCTGGGTTTCAGCATTCTGAGGATCATTGCGCCTGCTCCAAGAAAATCCGCTGATATTGACGCTGCAAGCTCAGATGGCGCGCTGGAAGACGGCAAACTGGAGCGCTATTTCGGGCCGCAGTTCCTGAACAACCTGAGCGGCAAGACCATCATCGACTTTGGATGCGGCGATGGGCTGGAGGCGGTTGCGCTCGCCCGGCGCGTGCCCGACTGTCGCGTCATCGGGCTGGACATCCAGCCGAAGATGCTCGAGCGGGCCAGAAACAGAGCCCGGACGCTGGGCGTAGCCGATCGCTGCCGCTTTGCTCAAACCACCGAAGAGCGCGCAGACGTCATTGTCAGTATCGACGCCTTCGAGCATTTCGGTAATCCAGGCGCAATTCTGAAGATAATGAGTGATCGGCTCAAGCCCGACGGCGAGGTCATGGTGTCGTTTGGCCCCACCTGGCTTCACCCTTTCGGGGGCCATCTCTTTTCGGTTTTTCCCTGGGCGCACCTGATCTTTTCAGAGCGCGCGCTGATCCGCTGGCGGGCGCAGTTCCGTTCCGATGGCGCGCAGCGATTCTCGGAGGTCGAAGGCGGCCTCAACCAGATTCTCATTTCCGAATTTGAACGGCTGGTCGAGCAAAGCCCGTTGGCTCTCGCCTGGCTGGAGACGGTGCCCATTCGCCAGTGGTCATTTCTCAGGTTGCGATCACTCAGGGAATTCGGGTCCAGTATCGTGCGGTGCCGACTGATTCATGCCAGTAGCGCCGCTGACAATCAAGCGCACTCACCAAGGGGATTGGAAGCATGAGAATATCCATTGCAGAAATTCAGGCACACCGCGCGCGGCCTCAGCCTCAGCCACGCCTGGCCGGAGAGCCTGATCCGGCCGTGAATCGCATTCTCAGGAACTTGACCCCAACAGATCGCCTGCGCATCTGGCCCCATCTGAAACTGGTGGAATGGCAACGTGGGCAAATCATCTATGACACCTGCGCTATTCAGCGCTTTGCCTATTTTCCAATCGACTCGATCGTGTCCATCGTCATGTTCCTTGAGGACGGCCACAGCTGCGAAACCGCGGTTGTGGGAAACGACGGCCTTCTGGGAATGTCGATTTTTACCCGGACAGACTCCATGCCGGCCCATGCTGCGGTGCAGATCGCCGGTAAGGCATTTTGCCTGAAGGCGTCCGTGTTGCGTGAAGAGGCCAATCGTAGCGAGAGTTTTCGCGCGCTGTTGCTTCGTTATACGCAGGTTTTGATGACACAGATCAGCCAATCGGCTACCTGTAATCGGTATCACACGATTCACCAGCAGCTGGCTCGCTGGTTGCTGTATGCCTGCGATCATCTGCCGCACAACTGTCTTGAGCTGACCCAGGAGCAGATTGCGCATAGCCTGGGGGTTCGGCGGGAAGGTGTCACCGAGGCAGCAGGGCGGCTTCAAAAGGCCGGCCTGATCGAGTATCGGCGCGGGCGGATCCAGATGCTTGATCATGCCGGGCTTGAGCAGGTTTGCTGTGAGTGTTACCGAACCGTCAAATGTGAGACTCAGCGTCTCCTGCCTGAGTGATGAGCCCCGCCGCGGCCGACATTTCTGCTGTTGGAGCGGGCCACGGCCCGGCTGGCGTCATCCGTAGTAATGCCTTGCTGGGCGGGCTGTCGACTGAAGAACTGGCCAGAATCATTGCTTCAAGCCACCCGTCAAGTTTCACGGCGGAGACCGTCATCGTGCACAGTGGGGAGCATATCCGCCAAGTTTATTTTCCGATTTCGGGCTATGCCTCCATTATGGTATCCGGCGGCGAAGGCTCCGCTGTGCAAGTTGCTCTGGCGGGCACTGAAAGCATGATCGGCTGGGAGTCCTTGCTCGGCGCCAGCGAATTCCTGCTGCATGCGTTTGCACTTGAAGCATCGGAGGTGCTGGCTATCGATGTCGATTTGTTTCGTCAGCGTGTCGGTGAGATGGACGGCTGGCGTAACGATTTGCAAGTTTACGTTAGAGGCCTACTCCAGACTATTGCTCGCTCCTCACTGTGTGCCCGATTTCACTTGCTGGAAGAACGCCTGGCGCGCTGCTTGCTCGAGATCGAAGATCGGCATGATGACTCTCCGATCCTGCTCACACAAAAGACCCTCTCACAGTTGCTCGGCGTCCGCCGCAGCGGGGTGACCAACGCAGCCACGCACCTGCAGCTACATGGCCTGATCCAGTATCGCCGCGGTGAGATTCGCATTCTCGACCGGGCCGGCCTGGAAGCGGCGGCCTGCGAGTGCTATCGCCCGTATGGCTGCGATTGAGCTTTTCAAGCAGCGTTCCGGCGGTCCTCCAAGGGCCGCGGACCGGACGGCACCAGGCGCCGGCACGCCAGCCCGGACCACCGGATCAGGAATCCGCGTTCGCGAGCTCGAAGGGATCTGCGAGCTGTTGGCGCTCCAGTCCGAGTGGCGCGCGCTGGCGGCGTCAGCCGGATGCGCCACGCCCTTTGCGCAGCCCGAGTGGATTGCAGCCTGGTGGCAAGCCTTCGGAGGCGATCGAGAACTCCGCATAATCACGGCATGGCAAGGGAGCTGTCTGGTCGGGGCAGCCGCGCTGATGCTGAGCCGGGAACGCCGCTACGGCCTGCCGGTCCGGTGCCTGGCCAGCCTGACAAACGCACACTCACCTCGGACGGACCTGCTGATCGCACGCAACGCCAGCGGCGTGATCGAGGCCATCTGGCAGCACATCGCACGGGCTGTTCGGCCCTGGGACGTGTTCGAGATTGCCGACGTGGCCTCGGAATCGCGCACGCTTGCGCCTCTGCTGGAAGCCGCTCGTGGCAGTGGCTGCCGCGCGGCACTCTGGCGCGCCGGGGCGTCCCCTTATATCGACGCTGGAACCAGCTGGCCGGACTACCTGGCGTCGCGATCACGGAACTTCAGAAAGGAGATTCGCCGCAAGGACCGCCGTCTTGCCGGGCGCGGGCAGCTGGAACTGATAGTTGTGACCGACTCGACGGAAGTCCGGGCGGCCGCCCGGACGGGCTTTCGGATCGAAGGCGACGGCTGGAAGGGCCGGGCTGGAACGGCCATCCGGTCGATCGAGAGCGTGCGCGGCTTCTACATCGACCTGGCTTGTCGCATGGCATGCCAGCACGCGCTTCGCCTGCACTTTCTCACGCTGGACGAAAAGCCCATTGCTTTCGACTATTCACTCGAGTTCGACCGGCGACTCTATTCGCTGAAATCCGGTTATCTTCAAGCGTATGCCGATGATTCGCCGGGGCAGGTTCTTCTGGGGCGGATGCTGCAGCACTACATGCGGGAAGGCATCGTCGAAATCGACCTGCTCGGCGATGAAGATGCGTTCAAACAGCGGTGGACAGACCAGAGCCGGACCCGCGACTGGTTCGTCGCCTGCGCGCCGACACTCCGCGGGCAGGTCTTTTATCTCATCAAGTACGGGCTCATCCCGCCATTGAAGCGCCTGCGCCGGGCGGCGGACAGCGTGGCTCATGCCAGCCGGCGACCGTGACCGTCGCACGTGCGTTGAGCACGCTGGCGTGGTGAAATAGGAGGCACCAGACAATCGAGAGGCGTGGACATGTCATATCAAATCCGAATCATCTTCAAAGCAGCCGCGATCCTGCTCCTGACCTGCGCGACCGGCGCACTGGCCGAAGACCAGGTCTCGATCAGTGCCAACGCCAGCCACGATGGCGATCTCGCTACCCGAAACGGTTCCATCCGCATCGCAGAGGGCGCCAGCGTGTCGGGCTCGATAGCCAGCCGCAATGGTCAAGTCGAAACCGGTCGCGGCGTAACGGCGGGCAACGTCAGTACGCGCAACGGCGCCATCGAGCTGGGCAATGGCGGCAGCTATGGCCGCATCGAGTCCCGCAACGGACAAATCATGCTCGGCGACAACACAACGGCCGGCGAGATCCAGACGCGAAATGGCAATGTTCGTATCGGCCCCTCGAGTCAGACCGGTTCTCTGGATTCGCGCAATGGCAGCATCAACGCCGGTTCCGATGCCGTCATTGACGGGACCATCCAGACGCGAAACGGCGATATTTCCCTTTCCTCCGGTAGCCGGGTTACCGGTCGCATCACCACGCGCAGCGGCGATGTCCTGCTCGACGGCGCGACGGCAGAGCAGGGCATCCAGACGCTGGCCGGCGACATTACCCTGGATAACGAGAGCCGCTCCGGCGCGGATCTGACCATTGACTTGACCGCAACCGGAGACGGCAACGATGACGGGCTTTTTAGTTTCCTTGGTAATTCAACCGGGCCGGAGGCCGGCAGTATCCGCGTACTGCAAGACAGCGCGGTCGACGGAAATATCGTCCTGATCCTGCCCAAGGACTATGATGGAAAACTGCCCGTCGTCGAAATCTCGGCCGGCTCGTCGGTTGGCGGCAATCTCCGCATAGACAGCCGCATTGAACTGATCGTCGAAGGTAAGGTTGCCGGGCAAGTTGAGCGCGTAAGCCCCTGATAATAAGGGCAAGGTATATGCCGCCATGTCCTTGTGTCAGCGCTCGCGGGGTGAAAACCGCCGCGCGATGCCATAAGGATCGAAACAGAGAATCAAGAGGATCGAGCCATGCATAAACTTGCCGCCGCCATACTCATCACGACGATATGCTGCGCCTGCAGCGACCCATCGACCCCGCCGAATAGCAGCGAAAATAACGCAGCAGAGCGGGTCAAAACGGGATACGAGCAATCGCTTGATCGTGCCAGAGAAGTTGAAGGCCAGGTGCTTGATGCGGCCGAAAGGCAGAAAGAGCTGCTCGAAGAGCAGGGCGGCCAGAGATGACATGGCCACACCGGATCGCGCCGGGCCAGGCCGGGTAGACGCAGGGTCAAGCGCCAGCTCGGGAGAATGGATATAGTAGCGGCCCTTTACGCCCGAGAGCTGCGCATGAACCGCCCCGAAAAATACGACAAAGCCGCGCTGGAGGCCTGTGGTCACGGCAAGTTGTTTGCCGGCGACATGCGGCTGCCGGTAGATCAGATGCTGATGTTCGATCGCATTACGAGCATCAACGATCATGGCGGCGCCTACGGCCGGGGCGAGGTGGTGGCCGAGCTCGATGTTCATCCCGATCTGTGGTTTTTTGACTGCCACTTCAAGGAAGATCCGGTCATGCCCGGCTGCCTGGGGCTGGATGCCTTGTGGCAGCTGGTGGGCTTTTTTCTGGCCTGGAACGGCGGCAGTGGCCGCGGGCGGGCCCTGGGCGTAGGCGAGGTCAAGTTTTTCGGCCAGGTATTGCCTGATAACCGGCTGGTGAGCTATCACCTTGATATCCGACGTGTTATCCGCCGCGGATTGGATATGGCCGTCGCAGATGGGCGTGTGGTGGTTGACGGTAACGAGATTTACACCGCGCGCAACCTGAAGGTGTGCCTGTTCACCTCCATGGACAACTTCGGGAGCAGCGCGGCATGAGAAGAGTCGTGGTTACCGGCATGGGCATTGTCTCCAGCCTGGGCGTAGGCCTGGAGGCGGTCGAACGTTCGCTGCGTTTGTCGACCTCGGGGCTGGCCTTCAGCGAACAGGCGCGCGACGCCGGGCTGCGCAGCCACGTGTGCGGCATGGTCGATCTGGATCTGGACGCGCTGATCGAGCGCAAACACAGGCGTTTCATGTGTCCGGCCTCAGGCTATGCCTGGCTGGCCATGCGTGAAGCCATTGCGCAATCCGGGCTGAGTGAGGACGTGGTGCGCAGCGAACGCACCGGCCTGGTGGCCGGCGCCGGCGGCAATTCCAGCGTGGAACTGATGGACGCGGTCGACACCCACCGCGAGCGCGGCATCCGCCGGGTCGGGCCGTTTCGGGTCCCCCGCACGATGAGCAGCGCGATCAATGCCTCGCTGAGCACCGCGTTCGGTATTCGCGGCGTCAACTACGGCATCACCTCGGCTTGTGCCACCAGCGCTCATGCCATCGGTCACGCGGCAGACCTGGTCGCCCTTGGCCGCCAGGATGTGATGTTTGCCGGTGGCGGCGAGGACCTGCACTGGAGCCTGAGCATGTTGTTCGACGCCATGGGCGCCTTGTCAACGCGCTATAACGACACGCCGGAAAAAGCCTCGCGCACCTATGACGCAGACCGCGATGGATTTGTCATTTCCGGCGGTGCCGGAATCCTGGCGCTGGAAGAGCTCGAGCATGCCCGTCGTCGCGGCGCACCGATACTCGGCGAGCTGGTCGGCTTCGGCGCCACGTCCGACGGTGCCGACATGGTGCAGCCCAGCGGCGAGGGCGCAACGCGCTGCATGCAAATGGCGCTGCACGGGCTCGAAGAGCCAGTGGGCTACATCAACACCCACGGCACCAGTACGCCGGCCGGCGACATTGTCGAGCTGGAAGCCATTGCCCGGGTCTTTGGCGACGATATGCCCCCAATGGGATCAACCAAGCCGCTTACCGGGCATTCACTGGGCGCGGCAGGTGTGCACGAAGCTATCTATAGCCTGTTGATGCAGCAGAACGGTTTCATCACGCCATCAGCCAATATCGACAACCTTGATCCACAGGCCGAAGGCTATCCGCTTGTGCGCGAGCGCCAGGACGATGTCGACCTGCCGCTGGTGATGAGCAACAGCTTCGGGTTTGGCGGCACCAACGCGACGCTGGTTTTCAGGAAAAGCTCGGACGGCCAGCCCGATAGTGCGCCGGCGACTGCCCCACCCAGCGCTTGAACGCGCGGCTGAAGGCGCTGAGCTCGGAAAAGCCGAGCCGCTGGGCCACATCCGTCAGGCTATGCTCGGGGTTTCCCAGATAGACCATTGCCGACTCGCGCCGCACCTGGTCGAGCAGGGCGGCAAACGTCTGGTTTTCCAGCTTGAGTCTTTTGTACAGCGTTTGCCGGCTCATGTTGAGCTCGGCGGCAATGACGGTCACCCGAGCGCGGCCGGACTCAAGCCGCTGGTGAATGAGACTGCGCACCTTGTGAGTGAATGCCGCCGACGCGCCCAGGCGCGCCTGGACCAGCTGCCATAACTGCGCAATCTGAAGCGGCGACAGCTCCTGCGGCGCTGTGGCTAGCTGCTCCGGTGGAATATCCGCTCGCCGGGCAAGCTCCCGCAGAGAGTCGCCGGCCGGCTGCAAATAGCGCAGCACCGCATCAAGCAGCTCGTTGGCAGTGGACATTACTAAAGCCTCCTGACAGAAGAATAATGCGCTTTGCTGATGGCCTTCCATGAGCGCGGTCAATTTCCGGCTCAGCTACGAAGGCTGATCGTCATCCCCTCTAGAATAGTCTCAAAGAGAGGCGAACAGGAGCCGGCGATGAAATATCTGGTGTTTGTTTTCATTTTTCTTGCGGCCCTGGCGGCGGCTTCGCCATCAACTGACCCCGTGATCCGAATCGGCGTTCCTCCCTGGCAGGGCGCGGTCGTGAAGAGCGCGGTGGTTGCGGAAATCCTCGGGCGGGCGGGATTCGAAGTCGAAACAACTTCTGCGGCCGCGCCGCTGATCTTTCAGGAAATGGCCGAAGGCCGGCTCGATATCAACGTATCGGCCTGGCTGCCGGGACAGGACGAGGCGTTCATGCCGTTGGTCGAGCGCGGCAAGATCGTCATCCTCGGAGAAAACCTCACGGGTCCCGAAACCGGCCTGGCCGTGCCGGCAAGCCTTTACGCCGAAGGAATAGAGTCCATCGGCGATCTGAATCAGCATGCATCCCGCTTCGACCGAACGATTCACTGCATCGAGCCGGGCAGCGGCTCCAATCGCGTAGCCGAAGCGGCCGTCAAAGACAATCTCTACGAACTCGGCGACTGGCGCGTGCTGGCCAGCAGTACCGAAGCCATGCTCGCCGAACTTGCGCGATCACAGCGCCGCGGCGAAGCCATCGTCATCTGCGCCTGGCGCCCACACTGGATGAACATCGCCCACGACATCCGCTACCTGGCCGACCCGCTGAAACACTGGGGCGGCGAAGGCCGCGCCCGCGTCTACACGCTGGCGAGAGAGGGGCTACCGGAAGACCAACCTTCAGTCACGGCATTTTTGAAAAGTTTCCAGATCCCATCATCGACCCAGAGCGAGTGGATCAACGCCTACGCCCGCGAAGGCCGCGACCCCAAATCCATCGCCCGCGACTGGGTCGACGACAATCCCGATCTGATAACACCCTGGATCAACGCCGCCAGACAGTGACCTTGTCGGACGCGGCCCCCCTGTGTGTCAACATCCCTCCCAACAGTACCTGATCGGTTTTATCTGTAACATTCAGGGCGCTTACGGAGCGAAGAGATGTCTGATTCCAACGAAGTTGTCACCGACCCGCGCCTTGAGAAGCGTACCCGACGCCGGTT